>NZ_JBTWMV010000002.1:0-386785 GCF_054850255.1 Streptomyces sp. 7R007
ATCGTCGAGTCGGTCGGTGACGGCGTCACCGACGTGGCCCCGGGTGACTTCGTCATCCTCAACTGGCGTGCGGTGTGCGGGCAGTGCCGTGCTTGTCTGCGCGGGCGGCCCTGGTACTGCTTCGACACCCACAACGCCGGGCAGAGGATGACGCTGACCGACGGCACGGAGCTGTCGCCGGCCCTGGGGATCGGGGCGTTCGCGGAGAAGACGCTGGTCGCCGCGGGGCAGTGCACCAAGGTCGACCCCGCGGTGTCCCCGCAGGTGGCTGGTCTGCTGGGCTGCGGGGTCATGGCGGGCATCGGTGCGGCCATCAACACGGGCGGCGTCGGCCGCGGCGACTCGGTCGCCGTCATCGGGTGCGGTGGCGTGGGCGATGCCGCGATCGCCGGGTCGAACCTGGCGGGCGCGGCGAAGATCATCGCGGTGGACATCGACGACCGGAAGCTGGCCACCGCCCGGTCGATGGGCGCCACGCACACCGTCAACTCCAAGGAGACCGACGCGGTCGAGGCGATCCGGGAGCTGACCGGTGGGTTCGGTGCCGACGTCGTCATCGAGGCGGTCGGCCGCCCGGAGACGTACCGGCAGGCCTTCTACGCCCGTGATCTGGCCGGCACGGTCGTCCTGGTCGGCGTCCCCACCCCGGAGATGAGGCTGGAACTGCCGCTGCTGGACGTCTTCGGCCGTGGCGGCGCTTTGAAGTCCTCCTGGTACGGCGACTGCCTGCCGAGCCGCGACTTCCCGATGCTCGTCGATCTCCACCTGCAAGGCCGCCTGCCCCTGGACAAGTTCGTCACCGAGACCATCGCGCTGGACGAGGTGGAGAAGGCCTTCGAGCGGATGCGCGACGGCGACGTGCTGCGCTCGGTCGTGCTCCTCTGACCTGCTCTTCCGGCCCTCCCGGAGGGCCTGTTCGGCACCGGCCCGGCCCGGCTCTGGAACTCCTTGACAAGCGTTCTGGCGCAACCTCAGACTGAAGTTGCGCTCGACGCAATCCGTTTCGCTATACGCACCGAGGTGTCATGATGATTCCCGCGTGCCGTCTCGCGGATCTCCCGCGAGGCGAGGCCCTCCGGCTCGACCTCGACCCGCCGGTCTCGGTGTTCCACACCGACGACGGCGAGGTCTTCGCCCTCGACGACACCTGCACCCACCAGGACGCCTCGCTCGCCGACGGCTGGCTGGAGGGCTGCGAGGTGGAATGCCCGCTGCACGCCTCGAAGTTCGACCTGCGCACCGGTGCCGTCGACGCCCCGCCGGCGAAGCTCCCGGTGCGTACGCACGAGGTCGTCGTCGAGGACGGCATGGTCTACGTCCGGCTGTCCACCGACGCCCCCAACCTGCCGCCCTGCGTCGCCTCCCGGCTCGCCCAAGGCCCCGCGTGAGGACCGTCGCGGTGGTGGGCGCGTCGCTGGCCGGCCTGTCGGCGGCGCGCTCGCTGCGCAAGCGGGGCTACGACGGCCGGCTGGTCGTCATCGGCGACGAGCTCCACCGCCCGTACGACAGGCCCCCGTTGTCCAAGGAGTTTCTGGCCGGCACCCTCGGCGAAGCGGATCTCGCGCTGGAGACGGACGACGAGGACCTGGACGCGCAGTGGCTGCTCGGCGCCCGCGCCACCGCACTCGACCCCGCCCGGCGGGCCGTACGCCTCGGCGACGAACGCGAGGTGCGCGCCGACGGCGTGGTCATCGCCACCGGCGCCGCCGCCCGCACCCTGCCCGGCAGCGAGGGGCTGGCCGGGGTGCACACCCTGCGCACCCTGGACGACGCCCGCGCGCTGCGCGCCGAACTCGCCCTCGGCGGACGGCTGGTGGTGATCGGCGCCGGTTTCGTCGGCGCCGAGGTCGCCTCCACCGCCCGCGCGCTCGGCCTCGACGTGACGGTGGTCGAGGCGGCCGGGACCCCGCTCGCCGGACCGCTCGGCCCGGCCATGGGCGCCGTCGTCTCCGGCCTCCACGCGGACCACGGCGTACGGCTGTTGTGCGGCGTCGGCGTCAAGGGACTGAGCGGGGAGCGCCGGGTCGACGCCGTCCTGCTCGAGGACGGCCGCGGCATCCCCGCCGACGTGGTCGTGGTGGGCGTGGGCGCGACTCCGTGCGTCGGGTGGCTGGCGGGCTCCGGCGTCGAACTCGGCAACGGCGTCACGTGCGGTGCCGACGGGCGCACCGCCCTGGCCGGCGTGGTCGCCGTCGGCGACTGCGCCAACTGCTACGACCCGCGCGCGGGAGCGCATCGCCGCGTCGAGCACTGGACCGGCGCGCGCGAACGGCCCGACGCCGCCGTGGCCGCGCTGCTCGCCGGGGGCGCGGTGGAGCCGGCGGTGCCCCGGCCGCCGTACTTCTGGTCCGACCAGTACGGCGTGCGGATCCAGTTCGCGGGGCACGCGGCGGGGGCCGACAGCGTGACCGTCGAGGCCGGTGCCGCGGAGGACCGCGACGTCCTCGCCGTCTACCGGAGTTCGGGCCGGCCGGTCGCCGTGCTCGGGATGAACCAGCCGCGCCTGTTCACCCGCTGGCGCAAGCAGCTCGCCGCGTGAATGACCCCGCCCCGACGTTCCCCGAGGAGCGCACCGTGACCCCCACCAGCCTGCCGGACAGCCTGATCGCCACCCTCCCCGGCTCCGCCTACACCGATCCCGGGGTCTTCGCCCAGGAGCAGGAGCACATCTTCGAGACCATGTGGTTCTGCGTCGCGCGCGCCGCCGACCTGGCCGCGCCCGGCGCCTTCCGCACCGTCCAGGTGGGCCGCGAGAGCATCCTCGTCACCCGCGCCCGGGACCACTCGGTCCGCGCGTTCTTCAACGTCTGCCGGCACCGCGGGGCCAGGATCTGCACCGAGGACAGCGGCGAGGTCAGGCGGGCCTTCCAATGCCCGTACCACGCCTGGACGTACGACCTGAACGGCAAGCTCGTCGCGGCCCCGAACCTCACCAGGATGCCCGACGTCGGCCGCACCGAGTACGGGCTGGTGAGCGTGGCCGTGCGCGAGTGGCTCGGCTATGTGTGGGTGTGCCTCGCGGAGAACCCGCCCTCCTTCGAGGAGGACGTCATCGGGGCGGTCGTCGAACGGCTGGGCGACACCGAGTCCATCGAGCACTACGACATCGAAAACCTCTCCGTCGGCCGGCGGATCGTGTACGACGTCAGGGCCAACTGGAAGCTCATCGTCGAGAACTTCATGGAGTGCTACCACTGCGCCACGATCCACCCCGAACTCACCGAGGTGCTGCCGGAGTTCGCCGACGGCTACGCCGCCCAGTACTACGTCGGCCACGGCGCCGAGTTCGGTGACGAGGTGCGGGGCTTCACCGTGGACGGCTCCGAGGGGCTGGACCGCATCCCGGGGATCTCCGACGACCAGGACCGGCGCTACTACGCGATCACGGTGAGGCCGCAGGTCTTCGTCAACCTCGTGCCCGACCACGTGATCTTCCACCGGATGTACCCGATGGCCGTGGACCGCACGGTCGTCGAGTGCGACTGGCTCTACCTCCCGCACGTCGTCGACGGCGGCGAGGACGTCAGCCGGTCCGTGGAGCTCTTCGACCGGGTCAACCGGCAGGACTTCGAGGCCTGCGAGCGCACGCAGCCCGGCATGAGCTCCCGGATGTACGCCAAGGGCGGCGTGCTGGTGCCCAGCGAGCACCACATCGGCGCCTTCCACGCCTGGGTCGAGGAGCGCCTGGGAAGGGCGGGTCAGCCCAGGTAGCCCATGCGGTGGCTGATCTCCTCCGCGCCCTTGAGCAGCACCGGAGCCAGCTCGTGCAGCCGCTCCTCGGTGAACCGGTACGAGGGCCCGGAGGCGCTCAGTGCCGCGACGACCTCGCCGTCCTGGTCGCGGACCGGGGCGGCCATGGCGTGCAGGCCGATCTCCAGTTCCTCCAGCGTCCAGGCGTACCCGCGCTCCCGCGCCTCGGCGAGGTTCTTCTCCAGCTTCGCCTTCGCGGTGATGGTGTGCGGGGTGACCTTCTTCAGACCGGCCTCCGCCAGCACCTCGGCACGCCGTGCGGCGGGCAGGTGCGCCAGCAGGATCTTGCCGCTGGAGGTGGCGTGCAGCGGGGTCAGCTCGCCGACCCAGTTGTGCGCGGCGACGGCCGCCGGGCCGCGCACCTGGTACAGGTTGATCGCGAAGTGCTCCTGCATCACGGCGATGTTGATGGTCTCGCCGATCTCCTCGGCGAGGCGCTCGCAGACCGGCCGGCCCTGCTGGGTGATGTCGAGCCGGCCGGCGACCGCGCCGGCCAGCCGGACGATGCCGAAGCCGAGCCGGTACTTGCCGCGCTCGCCCGCCTGCTCCACCAGACCGCGCGCCTCCAGGGCGCCGAGCAGGCGGAACGCGGTGGACTTGTGAACATCGATCTCGGCGGCGACCTCGCTGACGCCCGCCTCGCCACGCTGGGCCAGGATCTCCAGGACGCTGATGGCGCGATCGACCGACTGCACCCCGCCGGCCTGCGAACTTGACGTTTCGGTCTCTTGGCTGTGGTTGCTCACAGCGAAACTATACGCGCAGTACGGTACAACGTGTTTACCGCGGCGACGCTGACCAGGCCCTTTCCTCTGGTACGGACGGAGGGCGTGACACGCCTCCGGATGGCCCATCCCGCCCGCTCGCGGCACATCGGACCATAACGTACTGAATATGAATAAATGCCGCATCGCATACCTGGCGTGCACCGCAGCGATCCTCGGCGCGGGCCTCGGTGCCGCACCGCCGGCCTCGGTGCCCACGACCCACCTGGTCTTCCCCGGCGACTCCATCCAGAAGGCGGTGGACGCCGCCGCTCCCGGGGACACCGTGCTGGTGACCCCGGGGACCTATCACGGAAGCGTGAAGGTGACCACGCCCCATCTGACCCTGCGGGGCACCGGCGGCGAGGTGGTCGTCATGCCGGGCACCAAGAAGGCCGCGGCCAGCTGCGAGGAAGGCGGCAACGGCATCTGCGTCGTCGGCACCAAGGACCACGACGTCGAGGGGGTCACCGTGGCCGACCTGACGGTGACCGGCTTCGCCCGCACCGGCGTGTTCGCCATGGCGACCGACCGGCTGACCGTCAGGAACGTGACCGCCGTGAAGAACGGCGTGTGGGGCATCGCCCAGGAACACTCCGTGCGCGGCGTCTTCCGCGACAACACCGCCCGGGACAACGGCGACGCGGGCCTGTTCCTCGCCAACACCATCAAGAGCGAGGAAGGCGCGACCGACACCCACGGCACGCTGGTCGAGCACAACCGCCTGCAGGGCAACCGGATCGGCATCACCGTCCGCCGCCTGCGCGACCTCACCGTCGCCGGCAACCACCTCACCGGCAACTGCGCGGCCGTGTTCGTCGTCGGCGACGAGAACAAGCCCAAGGCCGGCGACCTGACCGTGCGCGGCAACCGCATCGTGCGCAACAACAAGTCCTGCCCCAAGACCGACCGGCTGCCCGCGATCCAGGGCTCCGGCATCGTCCTGACCGGCGCCGAGAACACCCTCATCACCCGCAACACGATCACCGGCAACGCCGGCGACTCGCCGCTGTCGGGCGGCATCGTCCTGTTCAAGAGCTTCGTGGGCGTCACCAGCGACCACAACCGCATCACCGGCAACGTGCTGCGGGACAACGCCCCCGCCGACCTCGTCAACGCCGACCCCGGCGCGGGCAACACCTTCGCCGGCAACACCTGCCGGGCCTCCCGCCCGGCCGGCCTGTGCTGACCGGCCCCACCGCTCGACCCGACGAAGAAAGGCGGCACATGACGACCGCACCGACCGCCCCACCGCCCTCCATGCGGCTGCGGGAACTCGTCTTCGGGGCGGCCTGCGCCGCCGCCCTGCGCGCGGCGGCCCGGCTCGGGGTCGCCGACGCGCTCGGCGAGGACCCCATGACCGCCAAGGACCTCGCGGCCGCGGTGAAGACCGAACCCCAGCCGCTGCGGCGGCTGTTGCGGGCCCTGTCCTGCTACGGCGTCTTCGCCGAGCGGCCGGACGGGACGTTCGCGCACACCGACGTCTCCCGGCTGCTGCGCGAGGACGACCCGCACAGCCTGCGGGCCATCGCCCTGTGGTGCACGGAGCCGTGGACCTGGGACGCGTGGCCGAAGCTGGACGAGGCCGTGCGCAGCGGCCGCAACGTCGTCCACGACCTGTACGGCAAGGAGTTCTTCCAGTACCTCAACGAGGACGCCCCCGAGTCGGCGGACGTCTTCAACCGCGCCATGACCACCTCCAGCGTGCAGTCCGCGCGGGACGTCGCCGAACTCCTGGATTTGTCCGGGAGTTCCTCGGTGGCCGACATCGGCGGCGGCCAGGGGCACGTCGTGGCGAGCCTGCTGGAGAAGTACCCGTCGATGCGGGGGACGCTGCTGGACCTGCCGCGGGTGGTGGAGAACGCCGATCCGCGGCTGCTGGCGGGCGGCGCGCTCGCGGACCGGGTGCAGATCCTCGGCGGCGACTGCCGGGTTGCGGTACCGGTGCGGGCCGACGTCTACATCATCAAGAACATCCTGGAGTGGGACGACGAGTCCACCGCGCGCACCCTGCGCAACGTCCGCGACGCGGGCGGCCCGGGCACCCGGGTCGTCGTCATCGAGAACCTCGTCGACGACACGCCCTCCATGCGCTTCAGCACCGCCATGGACCTGTTGCTGCTGCTCAACGTGGGCGGGGCCAAGCACACCACGGACAGCATGGTGAGCCGGATCACCGCGGCGGGACTGGTGATCGACGACATCAGCCCCGTCAACCCCTACCTGCACGCCTTCGACTGCCACGTGCCGGACTGAGCGCCCGTCACACGACCGGTGGCCGGACCCGCGACGCCGCGGTCCGGCCACCGGTCGTGTACGGGATCAGCCGGCCGGGTCGCGCTCCCACAGGTAGAAGCGCTGGGCCATGGCGTCCTTGGGGGACCGCCAGGTCTCCGGGTCGTACGCGCTGACGTACGACGCGAGACGCTCGCTGACGCCCCGGAACTCGGGGTGGTCGGCGACCCTGGCGATGGCGGGTCCGGGGTCGCGCTCGGACTCGATGAGGTGCAGGTAGACGTCGCCGAACTGGAACAGGCTGCGCCGGACCACCCCGACGAGGTGCGGCAGTTCGCCCCGGTCGGACTCCGCGAAGATCTTGGCGATGTCCTGGGCCGAGCCCGGGGCCATCCGGGCGACGATCAGCGCCTGGTGCATGAGGTGTGCTCCGTCCGGCTCAGTCGGTCAGGCCGGGCGCGAGGCCCCGCTCGGCGGCGGTCTTCTCGATCCGGTCGCGGATCAGCGCCAGTTGGACCTTGGAGTTGCGGTTGATGTTGTCGGTCATCCAGTCGTCGTCGACCGGCGCCTCGGGCTTCATGGCGAAGTCCTGCGTCCACACCATCCGCACGCCCTGGGGGAGCTCCTCGTACCGCCACACGATGTTCATGTGGTCGAAGGGCCCGGTCTCCACCCGGCGGGCCCGGACGGTGAGCGTGTCGCGGTCGGCCTCCCGCTCCGAGACCCAGCTCCACACCTTGCCGTTCTCGTCGGGGTGCATGGTCAGCCGGAAGGTGACCTTGTTCCCCTCCCGGGAGAGGATCTCGGCGGAGGCGTACTCGCTGAACAGCCGCGGCCAGCCCGCCACGTCGTTCGTCATGTCCCACACCAGGTCCAGCGGCGCGGCGATGGTGATCTCGTTCTCGGTGTGTCCGCTCATGTCACGCCCCCGCCGGCAGGGCGCCGTTGACCTGGTCGAGGAACTGCCGGGGCGTCTTGCTGCGTTCGGCGTCCGGCGGCATCGGCGTGCCGTAGCGGTTCTCCAACTCGCCGACGATGCCCAGCAGTCCGAGCGAGTCGATGCCCAGGGCGTCGAAGCCGGAGTCGTAGCCCCGCTGGAGGTCCGCGGGCGAGACGGTGACGCCCGCGGCCTTCTTCATCAGCTCGGACAGTTCTTCCACGGTGATGCGGTCACTCATGCGGTGGTTCTCCTTCGCTCGTTGACGGTTCGTCAGGTGGCGCCGTGCCGCAGCACCAGCGCCGAGTTCGACCCCATGAGCCCTCGGCTGAGGACCAGCGCCGTGCGTGGTTCGGCGGCACGGGCGCGGCCGGTCACGAGGTCGAGGTCGTGGCAGACGTCGAAGACGTTCGGGGTGGGCGGGATCACGCCGTGCCGCATCGCCAGCACGGCAGCCGCCACGTCCAGCACGGGAGCGGCGCCGAAAGCGCGCCCGATCCCGGTCTTCGGCGCCGTGACCGGCACGCGCCGGCCGTGCGCGCCCAGCGCGTCGGCGATCGCCAGCGCCTCGGCACGGTCGGCCTCCGGCACGCCCAGGGCGTCGGCGAAGACCACGTCGATCTCCTCCGGCGCGCAGCGCGCCTCGGTCAGCGCGCCCCGGATGGCGTGGGCGAGCCCCGCCCGGGACTCCTCCCAGCGGGAGGCGCCGGTGAAGGTCGCCGCGTGCCCGGCGAGCCAGGCCTGCACGCCCGCACCGCGCTCGCGCGCCGACCGCTCGTTCTCCACCACCAGCATGGCGCCGCCCTCGGCGGGCACGAACCCGCAGGCGGCGGAGGTGAACGGGCGGTAGGCGCGGTCCGGGTCCGCCTCGGTGCTCAGCTCCGGATAGCCGAGCTGGCACACCACCGAGTAGGGCGCGAGCGGTGCCTCGGTGGAGCCGGCCACCACCACGTCGGTGCCCCGGCGCACCGCGCGGGCCGCGTGCGCGAGGGCGTCCAGGCCGCCCGCCTCGTCGGAGGCGACCACCCCGCACGGCCCCTTGAAGCCGCGCCGGATGGAGATCTGGCCGGTGCTGGCGGCGTAGAACCAGGCGATCGACTGGTACGGGCCGACGAACCGGCTGCCCTTGCCCCACAGTTGCTGCAGCTCCCGCTGCCCGAACTCGCCGCCGCCGGAGCCGGCCGCGGTGACCACGCCGACGGAGAACGGCGCGTCCTCGGTGTCGGCCCGGCCCAGTTCGGCGTCGTCCAGCGCCTGGTCGGCCGCCGCCAGCGCGAAGTGCGTGAAGCGGTCGGTCTGCACGAGGTACCGCTCCTCCACCGCCGCGGCGGCGTCGAAGTCGCGGACCTCGCCGGCCACCCGCAGCGGCAGGTGCGTACAGCCCTCGCGGGTGACGCGGTCCAGGACGCCGATGCCTTCGCCGGTGGACTTCCAGAAGGCGTCGGTGCCGGTGCCGCCCGGCGCGACCACGCCGATCCCGGTGACGGCGGCACGCCGTGGATACGGTTCGCTCATCGTCTCTGCTCCCTCGGCCGGGACAGGACCACCGCGGACTGGAAGCCCCCGAACCCGCTGCCGACGGAGAGCACGCTGTCCAGGCGGCGCTCGCGGGCCGTGCGCGGCACGTAGTCCAGGTCGCACTCGGGGTCCGGGGTCTCGTAGTTGGCGGTGGGCGGGACCACCTGGTGGGCCAGGGCCAGCACACAGGCGACGACCTCGATCGCGCCGATCGCGCCCAGGGAGTGGCCCACCATGGACTTGATGGAGCTCATGGGGGTGTCGTAGGCGTGCGCGCCCAGGGCCCGTTTGACCGCGGCGGTCTCGTGCCGGTCGTTCTGCTGGGTGCCCGAGCCGTGCGCGTTGACGTAGTCGATCGCCGTCGGGTCGAGACGGGCGTGGCCGAGGGCGTGCTCGATGGCGCGGGCCATCTCCACTCCCTCCTTGGTCAGCCCGGTCATGTGGTAGGCGTTGCCGAAGGTGGCGTAGCCGCTGAGCTCGCAGTACACGTGCGCGCCCCGGGCCCGGGCGTGTTCGAGCTCCTCCAGGACGAGGACGGCTCCGCCCTCGCCCATGACGAACCCGTTGCGGTCGGCGTCGAAGGGGCGGGAGGCGTGCGCCGGGTCGTCGTTGTTGGGGGATGTGGCCTTGATGGCGTCGAAGCAGGCCATGGTGATGGGGGAGATGGGGGAGTCCGAGGCGCCGGCGATGCACACGTCGGCCCGGCCCTCCTCGATGGTGTGGAAGGCGTAGCCCACCGCGTCCAGCCCGGAGGTGCAGCCCGTGGAGACGGTCTGCACCGGCCCGCACGCCCCGAACCGTTCCGCCACCGTCGAGGCGAGGGTGCTCGGCGCGAAGGCGCGGTGCAGATGCGGGCCGGCCTCGCGGTCGTCCACGTCCCAGCGCTGCCCGCCCAGGCTGACCAGGACGTAGTCGTGCTCCAGCCGGGTGGTGCCGCCGACCGCGGTGCCCAGCGACACCCCGACCCGCCAGGGGTCCTCCCGGCCGAGGTCGAGCCCGGCGTCCCGGACCGCCTCCTCACCCGCGACCAGCGCGAACTGGATGTAGCGGTCGCAGCGCGCGACCTGCTCCGCGTCCAGTCCGTGCGCCCCGGGATCGAAGTCGCACTCGGCGGCGATCCGGGACCGCAGTCCGACCGGATCGAAGAACGTGATGCCCCGGGTCGCCGTACGTCCCTCGGCCAGCAGGCCCCAGAACGCCGGCACCCCGATGCCGCCGGGCGCGACCACGCCTATCCCGGTGACGGCCACGCGCCTGCTCACGACACGACCCGATCTCGGCCGGCCACCGGGGCGGCGTCCGTCTCCTCGGTGTCCACATGGCCGAGCGGCGGGCTCGGGGCCAGCGGGCCGAGGTGGAAGACGATGCGGGCCTCGATGTTGCCCACGTTGCGGAAGCGGTGGCGCATGTGGGCCGGGATCATCAGCCCCTGCTCGGGCTGGAGCGGGTGGGGCTCGCCGTCGAGGTCCACCTCCAGCTGCCCGCACAGGACGTAGACGAACTCCTCGGAGTACGGGTGGTAGTGCTCGGCGATGCGGTCGCCGGGCTGCACGATGGCGACACCCATGAAGCCGCTGGTGGAGCCGACCGTGGCGGGGCTGAGCAGGGCGCGCAGATCGCCGCCGCGGCGGGTGTTGGGCTCGATCTCGTTCAGAGCCACGATTCTGGGACGGGAAGTGGTCACGAAGGTGCTCCGATCATGCGCTGCACGGGCAGGGTGGGGGAGAGGGCCGTCGCGCTCAGGCGTCGGGCGAACGGCGGTCGGTGACGAGATCCATCCGGGCGGCTTCGAGCACCCGGGTCAGATCGCCGTCGGGGAAGGTGGTCAGCTCCGACACCTGGGCGGGGTCGGTGAGGCCGAGGAACGGCGCGGGGGAGGCGCTGTCCAGCCCGCCGCGCACGTCGATCAGCCGGACCACGATGTCGTCGCGCTGGAAGATGGTGCTGCGCAGGACGGGGCCGCGCGGGTCGTCCGCCGCCGCCTCGTCCTGCCGGGCGAGCAGTTCGGCGAGCCGCATGCCCTGTCCGGGCCGCGCCGGGTAGTACAGGGCGTGCCGCTCCGCCCGCGCGTCCTGCTGGTCCGCGGTCACGTGGTGGACGGCGGGCAGGGCCGCGCGGGTGAAGAACACCCGGGCCGACTCGGGGTCGTCGAGGTCCCGGTCCTGCTCCAGGTAGGGGTTGATGGCCTCCTCGACGGCGCGCACCTCGGGCTGGCGGGCGACGTGGCGCAGGGCGGCGAGCAGGTCACCCTTGACCTCGATGGCGCGCACCACCCGGTTGCCGTGCATGAACAGGGAGGTGCGGCACAGCCGGGTGGTGTCGTCGACCTTCGGCTCGGGGGAGGCGTAGTCGGCGAGGATCTTCTGGACCCTCTCCTCGCTGCCCGGTCTGACGGTGAAGGTGAGGGCGTGGCGGATGACGCCGTCGCCGATCCGGGGCGAGCTCTGCAGCCGGCGCTCGGCGTCCGCGGCGGGGCCTCCGGTCTCGCGTACGACGTGGAAGCGCAGCGAGCGGGTGTCGCGGACGCAGCTGTGCAGCGGCTCCACCATCCGCACGTGCTCCTCGCTGTTGACCCAGGCGAGGAACGGCGGGGCGCTCTCCCACTCGCTGGTGATCAGCCACTGGGAGGGGTTCTCGATGGACTGGCACAGCTGGTCGCTGACGTGCCCGGGCACCGACGCGACCTGGTGGCACAGCTGCTCGTACGCCTCCAGGAACTGCTGCTGGGCGCCGTCGTAGACGTCCACCAGCAGGACGACCCGCAGCCGGGAGCCGTCGAAGACGGACTGGGAGACACGGGTCGGGATCTGACGGGTCAGGGAGTCCTGGGCACGTTCGGAGGTGGTGGTCATCCTGCGCACATCTCTTTCTCGGCGGGGGCGGGCGGAAGTTCTCGGCGGGCAAGGGGCGGAAGGCGGGCGTCGGCCGCTCGGAGCAAGGTCGGCGCTCCTCGATCCTGTGCCTTGCCTGTGAAGCGCGCGACTCGCGTGAACTACGCGGGTGACCTCACAGCAGGTGCGCGAAGACGACCAGGTTGTCCGTGTAGTCGCGAACGGAGCGGTCGTAGTCACCCGCGCAGGTGATCAGCCGGACCTGGGCCTGGGGAGTGTCGCCGTAGACGCGGTCGCTGGGGAAGTCGTTCTTGGGGAAGGTCTCCGCGTCGTCGACCTGGAAGGAGGCGGTGCGACCGTCGGCGCGGTCCACGGAGAAGACGTCGCCCTTCTCCAGTTCGCCCAGGCCCGCGAAGACGGCGGCCGACGTCTTGGTGTCGACGTGCCCGGCGATGACCGCCGTGCCCGCCTCACCCGGGGAGGCTCCCTTGGCGTACCAGCCGACGAGGTTGGTGTCGTCGGCGGGGGGCGGCTGGAGCTGGCCGGTGGGGCCGATGGTGAGGTCGGTGAAGGGCGCGTCGACGCCGATCTTCGGGATGCGCAGGCGCACCGGTCTCGACCGGGGCAGATGGCGTCCCGCGGGCGCCGGCTCGGCGGGCGGACCCGAGGCGGCCGCCTGCACGGGGACCGGTTGCCGGGGGGTGTCGGTCGACGGGTCCTGGCCCGCGATCAGGGCGACCGCCAGGAGCACCGCGCCCGCGGTCCACATCACGGTGGGGCTGGTACGGGAGCGCGCCGGTTCACCGGCAGGGGGCGGAGAGGGAACTGCCATCGAAAGGAACACCTCGCTCGGGCACGGCGGTTGAGGACACGGCAGCTGAGGACACGGCAGTCGAGGAGAGGGGACGGGGAGAGCGAGCCGGGCCGCCACCGGGGGAAGGCGTGGCGGCCCGGGCTGCTATCGCGTCCGGCATGGCTCAGGCCACGCTTCCCGCGGTCCTCCTGCGGCGCGCCGCGTACAGGCCGGTTCCGGCGACGGCCAGGACGGCGAGCCCGCCCGCGGTCACCGTCGGCGTGGCGAGGGCGCCGCCGCCGGTGTGCATGCCGCCGTGCGGCTTGTCGTGCTCACCGCTCCAGCCGCCCGAGTCGCTCGAGCTCGACGAGCTCCCGTCGTGGTCGCCGCTCCAGCCGCCGGAGTCGCCGCCGCGGTCCTTGTAGGTGTTCGGGTCGAACTTCGGGTCACGGGCACCGCTGCCCGAGTCGTCCTGCTTCACGAGGGTCAGCGCTCCGCCACCCGTGTGCATGCCGCCGCGCGGTCCGTCGTGGCTGCCGTCCTTGTGGTGCTCCTTGCTGTACGAAGAAGAGCCGTCGCTGGACGAGGAGGAGTCGTCCGGGTTCCAGCCGCCGTCGGCCGCGTAGGCGCCGGGCGCGGTGATCGCCAGGACGGCCGAAGCCGCCGCGGTGGCCAGGAGCATGCGAGCAGAGCGCATAGGGCGATTTCCTTCCGCCAAGGCCTGGGCAGCTGGCACTACGTCAGCTGGAATGACCCGGCCCCGACGTGAACCACCGTCAAGGGGGCGGCGCTCCGCCACCACTCAAGACGATCACCCGGGTGAACGGCCTCGGCCGGGCGGGCGGTATCCGCGCCCGCCCGATGAGGTCAGCTCAGTGCCGTCACCGTCGCCAGGACCTGACGCAGCGTCGACTCCGCGTCCGCCACCGGCCCGGGCGAACGCCACGCCACGAACCCGTCCGGCCGCACCAGGACGGCACCCCCGGCCGCCGTGCCGTGCCGCTCGGCCCAGTCCACGCCGTCCTCGGGCACGAGCTCGGCACCGGGTCCGGTGCCCAGCCGGTACGACACGAGGGGGAGGGACGTCCGCGCGGCGAGACGGACGGCGGCCTCGTGCCAGTCGCCGGGAACGCCCGCGTCGCTGAGCAGGACCAGGGACTTCTCGTAGAGGTCGAGGGTGGAGACGCGCTCGGCGCCGTGCCGTACCCACAGATGGGGGGCCCGGCTGCCGGGCTCGCCGGTCAGGTCGAGGGCGTCCGGGACGACCGGGGCGGCCGGCTCGGTGCCGACGACGGCGCCGCGCGGGTAGCGGTAGCCGAGGGCGACGTTGAGGATGCCGCGCTGGGGGCCGCCGCCGGCCTGGGGCGGCGGGGCGAAACCGGGGTGGCTGTGCTCGGCCGACCGGGCGGCGGCCCGGGCGCTGGTGGCCTCCGCGACCGGCCGGCGCTCGGCGTCGTAGGTGTCCAGCAGCTCCTCGCCCGCCCAGCCGCCGAGCACCGCGGCCAGCTTCCAGGCGAGGTTGTGGGCGTCCTGGATGCCGGTGTTGGAACCGAACGCGCCGGTGGGCGACATCTCGTGGGCCGAGTCGCCGGCCAGGAAGACGCGGCCCGAGCGGTAGGTCTCGGCCACGCGCTGGGCGGCGTGCCAGGGCGCCCGGCCGGTGATCTCCACGTCGAGGTCCTCGACCCCGACGGCCCGCCGGATGTGCGCGACGCACCGCTCGTCGGTGAAGTCGGCGAGCGTTTCGCCGCGTTCGGGGTGCCACGGGGCGTGGAAGACCCAGTTCTCCACGTTGTCCACGGGCAGCAGGGCGCCGTCGGCGCCGGGGCTGGTCAGGTAGCAGACGATGAAGCGGCGCGCGCCGACGACCTCGGCCAGGCGGCGGGAGCGGAACGTCATGCTGATGTTGTGGAACAGGTCCCCGGGCCCGCTCTGGCCGATGCCGAGCTGCTCGCGGACCGGGCTGCGCGGGCCGTCGGCGGCGACGAGGTAGTCCGCGCGGACGGTGGTGTGCTCGCCCGTCTCCCGGCTCTTGACCACGGCGCTCACGCCGGTCGGGTCGGCGTCGAAGGACAGCAGCTCGGTGCCGAAGCGCAGGTCCCCGCCGAGCCGTACGGCGTGCTCCAGCAGGACCGGCTCCAGGTCGTTCTGGCTGCACAGGCACCAGGCGCTGGGGCTGAACCGGGCCAGGCCGCCGCCCGGGTCGATCTGCCGGAACAGCCACTCGCCGGCGTCGCCGACCAGGGTGGGCGTCTGCAGGATGCCGTGGTTGCCGGCCAGGGTCTCCGCGGCCCGGTGGATGTCCGGCTCGACGCCGGCCACCCGGAACAGCTCCATCGTGCGGACGTTGTTGCCGCGGCCGCGCGGGTGCCGGGAGGTGCCGGCGTGCCGCTCGACCAGCATGTGCCCGACGCCCAGCCGCCCCAGGAACAGCGACGTCGACAGGCCCACCAGGGAACCGCCGACGATCAGGACCGGAACCCTGTGGACCCGGCCCTCGGCCCGCTGTGCTCGTTCACTCATCACTCGCCTCCGGCAGGTCGTCTTCACCGCCCGTCCGTGATCGGGCCCGGCCCCACATCCATGCCCCGCGCAGCTGACGCCAGGTCAGATTTCACCCGTCCGCAGGCGCGGGCGGGCGTGTCGGGACGACACCGGTCGGGCAAGTTGCGTGCCACGCAACCTGGTGCGTATGGCGATACCTCCTTTACCATGCGTCGCGTATCTACGGCGCGAGCGAGACGAGGGACCATGGCTGTCCTGCACTACGACTTCGTCATCGTCGGCGGCGGATCGGCCGGCAGCGCACTGGCGAACAGGCTCTCCGCGGACCCCGCCCACCGGGTCCTGGTCCTGGAGGCCGGCCGGCCCGACTACCCGTGGGACGTCTTCATCCACATGCCCGCGGCGCTGACCTACCCGATCGGCAGCCGGTTCTACGACTGGCGGTACCAGTCCGAGCCCGAGCCCCACATGGGCGGCCGCCGTATCTACCACGCCCGCGGCAAGGCGCTCGGCGGCTCCAGCAGCATCAACGGCATGATCTTCCAGCGCGGCAACCCCATGGACTACGAGCGCTGGGCGGCCGACCCCGGCATGGAGACCTGGGACTACGCGCACTGCCTGCCCTACTTCCGGCGCATGGAGACCTGCCTGGCCGCCGACCCGGACGACGAGTTCCGCGGCCACGACGGCCCCCTGGTCCTGGAGCGCGGCCCGGCCGACAACCCGCTGTTCACCGCCTTCCAGAAGGCCACCGAGGAAGCCGGCTACGAACCCACCGACGACGTCAACGGCTACCGGCAGGAGGGCTTCGCCAAGTTCGACCGCAACGTCCACCGCGGACGGCGGCTGTCGGCGTCCAAGGCCTATCTCAGGCCCGCCATGAAGCGGCCCAACCTCACGGTGCGCACCCGTGCCCTCGTCACCCGTGTCCTGTTCGAGGGCAGGCGCGCCGTCGGCGTCGAGTACCGGCGCGGCCGGGGTGCCCTGCAGCAGGTCCGCGCCGGGGAGGTCATCCTGTGCGGCGGCGCCATCAACTCCCCGCAGCTGCTCCAGCTCTCCGGCGTCGGCAACGCGCGGGAGCTCAGGGCCCTCGGCGTGGACGTCGTGCACGACCTGCCGGGCGTCGGCGAGAACCTGCAGGACCACCTGGAGGTGTACGTCCAGTACGCGTGCCTCCAGCCGGTCTCCATGCAGCCGTACCTGGCGAAGTGGCGGGCCCCCTTCATCGGCCTGCAGTGGCTCTTCCGCAAGGGCCCGGCGGCGACCAACCACTTCGAGGCCGGCGGCTTCGCCCGCAGCAACGAGGACGTCGACTACCCCAACCTGATGTTCCACTTCCTGCCCGTCGCCGTCCGCTACGACGGCTCCTCGCCCGCCGGGGGACACGGCTACCAGGTCCACGTCGGGCCGATGTACTCCGACGCCGTCGGCTCGGTGAAGATCAGGAGCAGGGATCCGCGCGAACACCCCGCCCTGCGCTTCAACTACCTCTCCACCGAGCAGGACCGCCGCGAGTGGGTGGAGGCGATCCGCGTCGCCCGGACCATCCTCAACCAGCCCGCGCTCGCCCCCTACAACGGCGGCGAGATCTCGCCCGGGCCGTCCGTGGAGAGCGACGAGGAGATCCTCGCCTGGGTCGCCAGGGAGGGCGAGACGGCCCTGCACCCGTCCTGCACCTGCAAGATGGGCACCGACGAGATGGCGGTCGTCGACCCCACGAGCCTGCGGGTGCACGGCGTCGAGGGGCTGCGCGTGGTGGACGCGTCCGTCATGCCCTACGTCACCAACGGCAACATCTACGCGCCGGTGATGATGATCGCCGAGAAGGCCGCCGACCTCATCCTCGGCAACCAGCCGCTCCCGCCGTCGCAGGCCGTCTACTACCGCCGCCCCGACGCCCGGAAACACGCGGACCGAACACGGCCGTAACGCGGATTTTTCACGCCGGAAAGGGCCCTTGACCACGGGGACAAGGGCCTTTGGGCCCCTTGCGAAATCGTCATCCGCCAACCCCTTGACGTATGTCTGCACATTCGCCAGGGTGTTCCACCACAAGCAATTGGATGCACGATGCGCAACGCATGTCGGCTGAAGGGCTTGGCGCGTGGCAGACCTGTATGTGGACGGTGAATGGCGGGAGCCGGTGGCCTCGGGCCGCCGGGAGATCCGCTGCCCCGCCGACGGCACGCTCGCCGCGACCGTGTCGGAGGGGACCCGTCCCGACACCGAGGCGGCCATCGCCGCCGCCCGCCGCGCCTTCGACAAGGGACCCTGGCCGCGCACCCCCGAACGCGAGCGCGGCGCACTGCTGTTGCGCACCGCCGACCTCGTCGAGCGCGACGCCAAGGAGTTCGCCCGCGCCGAGTCGCTGGACACCGGCAAGCGGCTGGTGGAGAGCGAGTACGACATCGCCGACGTCGTCTCCTGCCTCAGGTACTACGGCGGGCTCGGCGGCACGGACGCCGGCCGGGTGATCGACACCGGGCGCGAGGACGCCGTAAGTCGCGTCGTCTACGAGCCCGTTGGGGTGTGCGGACTGATCACGCCCTGGAACTACCCGCTGCTGCAAGCCTCCTGGAAGGTCGCCCCGGCACTCCTCGCGGGCAACACCGTCGTCCTCAAGCCCAGCGAGCTCACCCCGTCCACCGCCATCCTGCTGATGAGGGCCCTGGCCGAGGCCGGGCTCCCGGCGGGCGCCGCCAACCTCGTGCTGGGCACCGGCCCCGAGACGGGCGCCCCCCTCGCCGAGCACCCGGCCGTCGACCTGGTCTCCTTCACCGGCGGCCTGGAGACCGGCAAGCGGATCATGGCGAGCGCCGCCGCCACCGTGAAGAAGGTCGCCCTCGAACTCGGCGGCAAGAACCCCAACGTCGTCTTCGCCGACGCCGACTTCGACACGGCCGTCGACTTCGCCCTGACGGCCGTCTTCCTGCACTCCGGGCAGGTCTGCTCGGCCGGTGCCCGGCTGATCGTCGAGGACGCGCTGCACGACCGGTTCGTGGACGAGGTCGTGCGCCGCGCCCGGCGCATCCGCCTCGGCGGCCCCTTCGATCCGGACGCCGAGACCGGCCCGCTGATCTCCGCGCGGCACCTGGCGAAGGTCGAGGAGTACGTCGCGGCCGGCCTGGCCGAGGGCGCCGTCCTGCGCTGCGGCGGCGCACGGCCCGACGACCCCGCGCTCGCGGGCGGTCACTACTACCCGCCGACCGTCCTCGACGAGTGCCGGCAGGACATGCGGGTGGTGCACGAGGAGTCCTTCGGACCCGTGCTGACCGTCGAGCGCTTCACCGACGAGGACGACGCCGTGCGCATCGCCAACGACACCGCGTACGGACTCGCCGGGGCGGTGTGGACCCAGAACGCCGGCAAGGCCCAGCGGGTCGCCCGGCGGCTGCGCCACGGCACCGTGTGGATCAACGACTACCACCCCTATGTGCCGCAGGCGGAATGGGGTGGCTTCGGGCACTCGGGCGTGGGCCGGGAGCTGGGACCGACCGGCCTGAACGAGTACCGAGAGCCCAAGCACGTCTGGCAGAACATCCAACCCCGGCCGCAGCACTGGTTCCGCGGCTGAACGCCGAAAAGAGGTCGATCGTGACCCCCACACAGACCGAGGTGCCGCAGCGGCGCGGCACGCCTCAGGACTCGGACGGCACTCCGGTCATCTCCGTGCGCAATCTGTGGAAGGTGTTCGGGCCGAAGGCCGAGGCGGTGCCGGGCTCCGAGGAGCTGTGCGGGCTCACCCGCCGCGAGCTGATGGACCGCACCGGGTGCACCGCCGCTGTGCGCGACGTGAGCTTCGAGGTGGCGCCGGGCGAGGTCTTCGTCGTCATGGGGCTGTCCGGCTCCGGCAAGTCCACGCTGGTGCGATGTCTGACCCGGCTGATCGAACCCACCGCGGGCGAGGTCGTGTTCGAGGGCGAGGACATCCGCGGCGCCGACACCGGGCGGCTGCGCGAGCTGCGCCGCCGCAAGTTCTCCATGGTCTTCCAGCACTTCGGGCTGCTGCCGCACCGCAGGGTCGTCGACAACGTCGCCTTCGGCCTGGAGATCCGCGGCACGAACAGGGCCGAACGCACCCGACGCGCCCTGGAGGTCGTGGAGTTGGTGGGCCTGGCCGGCTACGAGAACTCCTACCCCGACCAGCTCTCCGGCGGCATGCAGCAACGCGTCGGCCTGGCACGGGCGTTGGCCGGCGACCCCGACGTCCTCTTCTTCGACGAGCCGTTCTCCGCACTCGACCCGCTGATCCGGCGCGACATGCAGAACGAGGTCATCCGGCTGCACCACGAGGTCGGCAAGACCATGGTGTTCATCACCCACGACCTGTCCGAGGCGCTGAAGCTGGGCGACCGCATCCTCATCATGCGCGACGGCCGGACGGTCCAGTGCGGCACCGGCGACGAACTGGTGGGCGCCCCCGCCGACGACTACGTCCGCGAGTTCGTCAAGGACGTGCCGCGCGGCGACGTCCTCACCCTGCGCTGGATCATGCGCGCGCCGGCGGACTCCGACGCCCTGGACGGGCCGGAGCTGGGTCCCGACGTCGTCGTACGGGAGGCGACCCGGGCCGTGCTCGCCGCCGAGAAACCGGTCAAGGTCGTCGAGGGCGGGAAGCTGCTCGGCATCGTCGGCGACGAGGAGATCCTGTCCGTGGTCGCCGGGCAGGAAGGCGGTCTGACATGACCGTCGCCGTGGAGAAACCGGAACAGACGGAAGCCGCGCCCGCCGCCGCCCCCGCCAGGACCGCGCGCACGGTGAGCCGGCCCGTGGTCATCGGCGCGATCCTGGTCGTCTGGCTGGTGCTCTTCGCCGTGCTCAAGGGCAGGCAGACCCTCTCGCTGGCGGCGGCCGACCTGACCGGCCTGCACCGCTGGATCAACGACCTCAACGACTCCGTCGGCGCCAACCGCAACTCCAACCCGCTCTTCCTGTACTTCTTCAACGAGATCCGGCTGGTCATCGACAACCTGGTGACCTTCGTGCAGCACCTGATCTCCCAGCCGTCCGGCAGCCGCCCGGTCCCGCAGATCGGCTGGCTCGGCGTCGTGGGCCTGGCGGGCTACGTCTCCTGGGCCGTGGGCAACTGGCGGGTCGCGCTGCTGGCCGTGGCCGGCTTCACCTTCTTCGGGCTGCAGGGCCTGTGGCAGGAGAGCATGGACACCCTGGCGCTCACCCTCTCGGCGGTCCTGGTCGCGCTGCTGTTCGCGATCCCGCTCGGCGTGTGGGCGGGGCTGTCGGACCGGTTCAACCGGGTCGTCACGCCCTTCCTCGACTTCATGCAGACGATGCCCACCTTCGTCTACCTGGCGCCGCTGACCCTGATCTTCCTCATCGGCGGGGCCTCCGCGACCATCGCCACCGTCATCTACGCGGCCCCGCCGGCGATCCGCATCACCGCCCACGCCATCCGCTCGGTACCGCACACCACGGTCGAGGCGGCCGACTCCCTGGGCGCGACCCGGCGGCAGGCGCTGCTGAAGGTGCTGCTGCCGATGTCCAAGCGGACCGTGGTGATGGGCGTCAACCAGACCATCATGGCCGCGCTCGCCATGGTCACCATCGCGGCCCTGATCGACGCGCCCGGCCTCGGCAAGACCGTCGTCCAGGCACTGCAGTCCCTCGACGTCGGTACGGCCTTCAACGCCGGCCTCGCCATCGTCGTCATGGCGATCGTCCTGGACCGGGTGACGACCGCGGCCAGCGGACGCGAGGAGGAGGCCCGGCGCTCGAAGAACCGCTTGCTGAGGTGGCGCCGGCCGCTGCTGGGCGCCGGTGCGGTTCTCGGCGCCGTACTGGTCTATCTCTCGCACACCTACGTCTGGGCGGCCGACTTCCCCGGTGACGGCACCGCGGGCAGGCACATCGCCGACGCCGCGGACACCGCGACCACCTGGGCGCAGGACCACCTCTCGGGTCTGACCAACGCCCTGCGCGACGCGATCACCAACGGGCTGCTCAACCCCTTCCAGTCGCTGCTCACCGACTCCCCGTGGTGGCTCGTCGGCGCGGTCCTCGTCGGGCTGGCCGTGGTGCTGGGCGGCCGTCGTGCGGCGCTCACCACCGCCGTGTGCGTGGGCCTGCTGGTCGGCACCGGCGTCTGGTCGGACGCCATGACGACCACCGCGTCCACCCTGGTCGCCACCGTGCTGGTGATGGTCCTCGGCATCGTCGTCGGCGTGTGGATGGGCCGCAGCACCCTGGCGGACCGCGTCATCCGGCCGACCCTCGACGCGGCGCAGGTCATGCCGCCGTTCGTCTACCTCGTGCCGTTCCTCGCGCTGTTCGGCGCCACCCGCTTCACGGCGATCGTCGCCGCGGTCGTGTACGCGGCACCGGTCGCCGTGAAGATCGTCGCGGACGGGATCCGGGCCGTGCCCGAGACCACCGTGGAAGCGGCCACCTCCGCCGGGTGCAGCACCTGGCAGATCATCACCAAGGTCCAACTGCCGATGTCACGCGGTGCCCTGACGCTGGCGACCAACCAGGGGCTGATCTACGTGCTGTCGATGGTTGTGGTGGGCGGCCTGGTAGGCGCGGGCGCCCTCGGCTACGACGTCGTGGCCGGTTTCTCGCAAGGCGAGCTGTACGGCAAGGGGCTGGCGGCGGGAGTGGCCATCGTACTGCTCGGAGTCATGTTCGACCGGATCACTCAGGCAGCGGCGCGACGCGCGAGCGCTTAAGGAGCAGGACACCATGGCAAGACACTGGCGAGCCGGCGCGGCCGGCCTGGCCGTCCTCGGCCTCACCCTCACCGCGTGCGGCGGGGCGAAGGTCGGCGACACCTCCTCGGGCTCCGACGCGGGCAGCTCCGGCAAGTGCGGCACCTTCAACCTCGCGGTCAACCCCTGGGTGGGCTACGAGGCGGACGCCGCCGTCGTCGCGTACGTCGCCCAGCACGACCTCGGCTGCACAGTCGACAAGAAGGACCTCAAGGAGGAGATCGCCTGGCAGGGCTTCGGCACCGGCGAGATCGACGCCATCCTGGAGAACTGGGGCCACGACGATCTGAAGAAGAAGTACATCACCGAGCAGAAGACCGCCGTGGAGGCCGGCCAGACCGGCAACAAGGGGATCATCGGCTGGTACGTGCCGCCGTGGCTGGCCAAGGCCCACCCCGACATCCTCGACTGGAAGAACCTCAACACGTACGCCGCCCGCTTCAAGACCTCCGAGTCCGGCGGCAAGGGCCAGCTCCTGGACGGCGACCCGTCCTACGTCACCAACGACGCGGCCCTGGTGAAGAACCTGAAGCTGGACTTCAAGGTGGTGTACGCGGGCAGCGAGACCGCGCTCATCCAGTCCTTCCGGGACGCCGAGAAGAACAGGAAGTGGGTCATCGGCTACTTCTACGAGCCCCAGTGGTTCCTGTCGGAGGTGCCGCTGAAGAAGGTCTCCCTGCCGGCCTACAAGACGGGCTGTGACGCCGTCGCCTCGAAGATCGCCTGTGATTACCCCGTGTACAACCTCGACAAGATCGTCAGTGCGAAGTTCGCCAAGTCCGGCAGCCCCGCCTACACCCTGGTGAAGAACTTCAACTGGACCAACGACGACCAGAACGAGGTCGCCAAGTACATCGCCCAGGACAAGATGACGGCCGACGCGGCGGCCCGGAAGTGGGTCGACGCCCACAGGGACAAGGTCGACGCCTGGCTCAAGTAGCCGACCGTGCCTGCCCGGCGGGCGGTGCGCGCAACTGCGTGCCGCCCGCCGGGCATTGCCGTGTCCGGCCCGTGTTCCAGGCCGTTGTCCGACGTCACGGACCCCTTGACACCCCGTCCCGGCGACGGGCACGCTGAGTTGCGCAGCCTGAATCGTGTTGCGTAGCAAGCAACTTGCCGGTGTGATGTGCGGAGGTGCGGCGATGGCGGGACCCCGAGTGGTGATCATCGGAGCGGGCGTCGTGGGAGCGGCCCTCGCGGACGAGATCTCCGCGCGCGGCTGGACCGAGGTGACCGTGGTCGACCAGGGCCCGCTGCCCGCCACCGGAGGCTCCTCCTCCCACGCCCCGGGTCTGGTGTTCCAGACCAACTCCTCCAAGACCATGACCGAGCTGGCGCGCTACACCGTCGAGAAGTTCCGCTCCCTCGACGTCGACGGCCGGCCCTGCTTCCTCCAGGTCGGCGGCCTCGAAGTGGCCACCATCCCCGAGCGGCTGGCCGAACTGCACCGCCGTCACGGCTGGGTCACCGCCTGGGGCGTCGAGGCCCGGCTGCTCACCCCCGACGAGTGCGTGCGGCACCACCCGCTGCTGGACCGCGACCGGATCCTCGGCGGTCTGCTGGTGCCGACCGACGGCCTCGCCAAGGCGGTCCTCGCCGTCGAGGCCCAGATCCGGCGGGCCACCGCGCGCGGAGTGACCTTCCGCGCCCGCCACGAGGTCCTGGACATCCTCCGCTCCGACGGCGAGGTCACCGGCGTCCGCACCGACCAGGGCGACCTGCCGGCCGACATCGTCGTGTGCTGCGCCGGCATCTGGGGCCCGAAGATCGCCCGCATGGCCGGCATGAACCTCCCGCTCACCCCGCTCGCCCACCAGCTCGCCTGGACCGGCCCCGTACCGGCCCTCGCCGGCCAGACCGAGGAGGCCGTCCGCCCGATCCTGCGCCACCAGGACGCCGACCTCTACTACCGCGACCGCTTCGACACCCTCGGCATCGGCTACTACGGCCACCGCCCCATGCCGGTCTCGGCGGACGACATCCTCTCCGTGGACGCGGCCGAGCGGATGCCCTCGGTCCTGGAGTTCACCGAGGACGACTTCGCCCCCGCCTGGACCGAGACGCAGTCCCTGCTCCCGGCGACGCGCGAGGCCAAGGTCGAGGAGGGCATCAACGGCCTGTTCTCCTTCACCACCGACAACTTCCCGCTGCTCGGCGAGTCCCCGGACCTCAAGGGCTTCTGGGTCGCCGAGGCCGTCTGGGTCACGCACTCGGCGGGCGTGGGCCGGGCGATGGCCGAGTGGCTGGTCGACGGCTACTGCTCCTCCTTCGACCTGCACGAGTGCGACGTCAACCGCTTCGAGCCGCACCAGCTGAGCCCCGAGTACGTCCTGGCCCGCGACTGCCGGAACTTCGTCGAGGTCTACGACATCCTCCACCCGCTGGAGCCGAGCGGTGAGCCCCGCCCGATCCGCAAGAGCCCCTTCTTCTCCCGCCAGCAGGAGCACGGCGCCTTCTTCCTGGAGGCGAACGGATGGGAGCGCCCGCAGTGGTACGAGGCCAACGCCCGCCTGCTTCAGGGCCGTTCGATCCCGGAGCCGAACGACTGGGCGGCGCGCTACTGGTCGCCCATCGTCGGCGCCGAGGCCCAGGTCACCCGCGAGACGGTCGCCCTGTACGACATGACGGCCCTCAAACGCCTGGAGGTCACCGGCCCCGGCGCCGCCGACTTCCTGGAACGCCTGGTCACCGGCAAGGTCGCCAAGTCGGTCGGTTCGGTGACGTACACCCTGCTGCTGGACCACGACGGCGGCATCCGCAGCGACATCACCGTCGCCCGCCTCGGCCGCGACCACTTCCAGGTCGGCGCCAACGGCAACCTCGACCTCGACTGGTTCACCCGCCACCTGCCCGCCGACGGCACCGCGCAGGTCCGCGACATCACACCGGGCACCTGCTGCGTCGGACTGTGGGGCCCGCTGGCCCGCCAGGTGCTCCAGCCGCTCACCGACGCGGACTTCTCCAGCGACGGCCTGAAGTACTTCCGCGCCCGGCGCGCCCACGTCGGCTCCGTCCCGGTCACGGCCCTGCGCCTGTCCTACGTCGGCGAGCTGGGCTGGGAGCTGTACACCACCGCCGACCTCGGCGAGAAGCTCTGGGACACGCTGTGGGCGGCGGCCCGGCCGCTCGGCGGGATCGTCGCCGGCCGCGGCGCCTTCAACAGCCTGCGCCTGGAGAAGGGCTACCGCTCCTTCGGCACCGACATGACCTACGAGCACGACCCCTACGAGGCGGGCGTCGGCTTCGCCGTCAGGCTCGACAAGGGCGACTTCATCGGCAAGGAGGCCCTGGAACGCCGTAAGACGGACGTACGGCGCAAGCTCACCTGCCTGACCATCGACGACCCGCGGTCGGTCGTCCTGGGCAAGGAACCGGTGTACGACGGCGAGCGCGCCGTCGGCTACGTCACCAGCGCGGCCTACGGCTACACCATCGGCAAGGGCATCGCGTACGCCTGGCTGCCGACGGAGCTCACCACTCCCGGCACCACCGTCCACATCGGCTACTTCGACCGGCGCATCGAGGCCGCCGTCGCCGAGGAACCGCTGTTCGACCCGGCGATGTCCCGCCTGCGCGGCTAGCGGGACGGCTCCCGGAAGGGGCTGATTACGGGGGAGCGGGGGCGGGAACCCGGGTCCGGCGCACCTGAACGCCAGGGGGTGCACGAGGGAGGTTCCATGACCACGGACGCGGTGCGGTACGACGACCAGGGGGACACGCCGCTCGCCGGCTACGCCACGCTCGCCGGGGCCTTCGCGGCGGGTGTCACGGGGTTCGCCGCGGTGGCCCGCAAACGCGGTGTCCGGCCGCCCCGGCGGGTGCCGCCGTGGGACGTCGCCCTGCTGGGAGCAGCGACCTACAAGGCGTCCAGGCTGCTGTCCAACGACGAGATCACCAGCTTCGTACGGGCGCCCTTCACCCGCCGTGAGGGCGAGGGGGAGGGCCCCGAGGTCGTCGACGCGCCCCGGGGCAACGGCCTGCGCCGGGCCGTCGGCGACCTGGTGTCCTGCCCGTTCTGCACCTCGATGTGGGCGGCCGGCGCCCTGGTCTGCGCGTACACCGCGGTCCCCCGGGTCACCCGGCTGGTCTGCGCGGGCCTCGGCGCGGTCACCATGGCGGACTGGCTCCAGTACGCCTGGACGTGGACGCAGCAGAACGCCGAGGAGTGAGCGGACGGCCGGCCGGATGACGCCGGCCGGGCCGGCGGAATGCGGCAGGTGCCGTTAGAGCGGGAGACACGGGGTACCGGCGCCGGCCCGTTACGGTTCTCACCCCCCAGGAGGCCCTCATGGGCTTCAACCCCCTGGAACACCGAGGCATCCCGCTCGACCGCCAGGTCCGCAACTGGCGCGAGCTCGACGTCGAACCCGTCGACCCCGACCGCGGCGACCCGTACACCAAGTGCCGGATCATCACCATGAACGGCATCGAGGTCGAGGCGATCCTCTTCAACCACCAGTTGGCGCGCCACTGCCCGGACATGGACGTCAAGCGGCAGCTGGCGGAGGTCCGTTACACCGAGGCGCAGCAGCAGAAGGCCGTCAACTGGCTGCTGCCCGGCCTCGCCTCCGTGCTGGAGACGACCATCGCCTACGAGCAGGTCGCGGTCGACCTCACCGGCTGGATCGCCCGCCACGAGCCCGACCCGTACCTCAGGCAGGCCTACGAGTTCGGCGTCCTGGAGGACTTCGACCACCTCTTCCGGTACGCCAACCTCTACGAGATGATCGAGCACCGCAAGGCCGACGCGATCGTGGAGAACCTCACCGAGGTCATGCCGGGCCGCCCGACCAAGTTCCACCACCGCCACCCGGCCGACAACGTCCGCGAGCCGTACGACCGGACGACCGTGAACCCGCTGTCCAAGCTGCACGCGCTGACCGTCATGTCGGCCGAGCAGCAGACCATGAACTTCTACATGAACGTCGGCCCGCAGTACATGGAGCCGATCGCCCGCCAGCTCTACCAGGAGGTCGGGCTGATCGAGGAGGAGCACGTCACGCACTACGAGTCGCTGGTCGACCCGGGCGAGACGTGGTGGGAGCAGCTCGTCAACCACGAGTACAACGAGTGCTACCTCTACCACTCCTTCATGGAGCAGGAGTCCGACCCCAAGGTGAAGGCGGTCTGGGACCTGCACCTCAACATGGAGCTCGAACACCTCCACGTCGCCTGCGATC
The DNA here is from genome assembly GCF_054850255.1 of Streptomyces sp. 7R007. Lineage (NCBI taxonomy): Bacteria > Bacillati > Actinomycetota > Actinomycetes > Kitasatosporales > Streptomycetaceae > Streptomyces > Streptomyces sp. 7R007. The sequence goes on from NZ_JBTWMV010000002.1 coordinate 27,236, forward strand.
TGATGCGCCGTCACGACGGCCGTGACCCGCAGGAGATCCTCGCGCCCGAGCTGCCCAACGTGCTCACCTTCGAGCCCAACAAGGCCTTCCTGCGCGAACTCCTCGACACCCAGATGGACCTGACCACGCTGGGCGCCGGCTACGTGCGGGACGCGCACGAGCGGTTCGAGCGGATGCAGGAGCAGATCCACGGCGGCGAGGAGCCGCCCAGCGAGCGGGTCATGGCCCAGCACCGGGAGCTGTTCGGCCGCGAGTACCGCCACCAGACCGAGGGGGAGCACCCCGACATCGCCTCACGGGAGAAGGACTGACATGGCCGGTATCGCCGCCGACGTCGTCGCCCTGCTGACGCGCCAGCACGGCGACATCCGCAACCTGTTCGACGAGGTCGAGAAGGCCACCGGGGACGAGCGCCGGGCCGCGTTCCGGGAGCTGGTCCGGCTGCTCGCCGTGCACGAGACCGCCGAGGAGGAGGTCGTCCACCCCTTCACCCGGACCTCGGTGCCGGACGGCGCGGCCGTGGTCGAGGCCCGGCTCGCCGAGGAACGCGAGGCGAAGGAGGCCCTGGACCGGCTCGACGGGATGGACACCGACGACCCGAAGTTCCTGCCCGAACTCGACGCGCTGCGCAAGGACGTGATGGCCCACCCGCGCTCCGAGGAGCGGTACGAGTTCAACCACATCCGCCGGCACGCGGACAAGGCCCGGCTGGCGTCCATGGCCACGGCCCTGCGGGCCGCCGAGGCCGTGGCGCCCACCCGCCCGCACCCCGGCACCGAGTCCGCGGCGAAGAACCTCGCGCTGGGCCCGATCGCCGCGGTGATCGACCGCACCCGCGACGCCGTGCGCAAGGCGATGGGCGGGAACGGCTGAGGGATGCCGGGCGGCCACCGGGCCGGCCGCTGTGTCGACCCGGTGGCGCTGGGCACTCGTGCGTCGGTGGCGGCTCCGCCCGGGGCCGCCGTGTCCAGGCAGGAGGTGGAGGACATGGGTCATGGTGGGAACGTCATCGACGAACTGATGACCGATCACCGCGAGGTCGAGGAGATCTTCGGCCGCATCGAGGCGCTGCCTTCCGGTGACAAGGACCGCAAGAACTACGCCGACCAGGCCACGATGGAGCTCATCCGGCACTCCGTCGCCGAGGAGGCCTACCTCTACCCGGCCGTGCGCGAGCACATCGCCGGCGGCGACGCCCTGGCCGACAAGGAGCTCGAGGACCACGCCCGGGCCGAGCAGATGATGAAGGACCTGGAGAGCTGCGAGGCGGGCGACGCGGAGTTCGACCGGCTCATCGGCATGCTGATGAGCGAGATCCGCGAGCACATCGCCGACGAGGAGCAGAACCTCTTCCCCCGGCTGCGCGCCGCGTGCCCGCCGGAAGCGCTCGACCAGCTCGGCGACAAGGTCCGCCAGGCCAAGAAGACGGCCCCGACGCGCCCCCACCCGTCCGCTCCGGACAAGCCGCCGGCCAACAAGCTCCTGGCGCCCGGCGCCGGGATGGTCGACCGGCTGCGCGACGCGCTGACCGGGCGCGGCAAGACGGAACGCTGAGCCGTGGGGACGGGGCCCGGGTGGTGGCAGCGCCGCCGGCCGGGCCCTGCCGTCCGCCGCGCACTCACGCGATCAGGGCCTGGCCCGGTCCGAGGAGGTCCGTCAGCAGCTCCTGGTGGAGGCCGGCCACGGGAGCGAGCAGATCGGGGTGGCGCAGCAGCGCCGCCGCCCGGCGGTCCTGCTCGTCCGGCGCGACCAGACGCCGGAACTCCATCGGCACACCGGCCGTGTGGTCGACGGCGGCCACTTCGGCCACGGCCGAGGCGGCGAGTCGGGCGTCGGTCAGCAGGCAGGCCGCCCAGCTCGCCACGACCTCGTCCACCCAGCTGCGCCAGGCCGTGTCCTCCGCGTCCGGCGCCGCCGCGTCGCCGTCCGCCCCGCTGATCCAGTCCAGCCGGGCCGAGCCGCCCGGACCGGCCATGCCGACCAGCGCCGCGTCCATCAGCGTCGGGTAGCGCAGCCAGGCCGCGACGGTGACCGCCTGCCGGGCCTGCACCTCGCACAGCGCGGAGGCCATCGCGCCGCCGGACGCGGGATAGGCACACGTGAGCCAGTGCGTGGTCGCGGCGATGATGGGCGAGAGGTCTGCGTGCACCGAGAGCCGTCCGAGCTGCGTTCCGGGAATCGGGAAACTCCCGCACCATGAGGCCGTGCGCGGGCATGTCCTGCGCTGGGAGACCCCGAAACGGGAGATTCCTGAAACGGTAGCCCGCCGCCCCCGCGGTGAACACGCCCGTAGCTCACCCTGCCGACGTGGTTTCGGACACACGCGCAGGGACGGCTACGGCGTGGTGCGCACCCCCGTGGCGGGGGAGAGCAGCGCCGAGGCGGCCTCCGTGTGCAGCGCGTCCACCGCCTCCACCTGCCGTTCCGCCCGCTGCGCCAGCTCCTGAAGCCGGTCGGCGTCGAGGCGCGGATCACCAGCCGAGGCCGCCCGCAGGGAACGCCACAGCAGCGCCTTGCCGGTCACGCCCACCCGCATGGCCTCCAGCTCGACCAGCAGCGCGAGAGGGGAACGGCGCAGCAGCCGGCCGTTGGGCTTGAGCCGCCCGACCTTCTCGCCCAGCCACGCCCCGTACCGCATGGAGCGCCGGGCGGGCACCTCCAGGTCCGCCATCAGCCGCAGCAGCGCGCGCCGGTCCTGCGCGATCTGCGTCGACAGGCTGCGCAGCCGCTCGCCGTAGGCGGAGTCGCCGTGTTCCTGGACCATGCGGTGCGCGAGCTCGGCGCCGGCCGTGGCGCCGGCCAGGTGGTCGTTGAGGTAGACACCGAGCATCTTCTGCCGGGCGGGGCCCGAGCTCGGTGTGGGAGCGCTCATCGTTGTCCTCCAGGTCTGCGCGAGCCCGTCCTGATCCACCCGGGCCGGTCCGGCCCGGGTACCCCGGCGGGGCGTCCTCACCCCGGCGCCACCGTCGTCGTCACCCGTGTGGCAGCGGGCACCCGTGGCACCGACCCGAAGCCGAAGCGCACGGGAGGCTCGACGAGCGCCGGCCCGCCGAGGTCCTCGCCCTCGAAGGCGCCCGACGCGGACAGGATCGGCAGCAGGTCCTGGGCGCCGTACCACTCCCGGCGACCCCCGCCGGCCGTGCCGCGGGTCCGGACGCCGGTCAGCAGCAGCCGCGCGGGCCGGTCGGTCATCGCGGCCCAGGCCGTGCTGCGGGCGAGCGGGGCGGGCACGGCGTGCAGCAGGGCGCCGAGCAGGGTGCGCCGCCCGGTGGTGAAGCCCAGCCGCAGCGGGCCCGCCGCGACGGTCCAGGTGTGCCCGGCGACGGCGACGTCGACCGGGACGACGCGCACCGCGTCGAAGACGTACGTGTCGCCGACGAACTCCGCCGTCCGGCGGGTCGGGGCCAGCAACAGCCGCTGTCCGTCGGCCCGTTCCAGCATCACGTCACTGAACGGGCCGAACGGCGACCGCAGCCAGTGGCCCAGGACGACACGGGTGCCGGAGGCGGTGCCCAGGCCGGCGATCCAGCCGTCGAAACGCAGCCGCCGACGCCGTACGCCCCCGCCGGCGGCCCGGGTCACGGGCGGTCCGCAGCCGGGAGGCAGGGCCGGGACGCCCCCAGGCGCACGTGCCGGACCCCGTGCGAGAAGTGCACGACCGGCTCACCGGTGGGGGACGGCAGGCCCGCCGCGCCGGTCAGCGTCTCCTCCAGCACCTCCGCGGACGCCTCCGCCAGCGGCCACGGTTCGTGTTCCACCGGCGTCTCCCAGAGCATCCCCAGCCGGTGCGTGTACGCCCGCCACCGCGAGGTCAGCCACACGTCCCGCTCGGTCGGCCGGACGGGCTCCCCGAGGCGGACGACGAGACGGTAGGAGACGTCCGCGCCCCAGCGCGAACCGGAGTACGCGACCGTGTCTCCGCGCACGTCGACGCTCAGCGTCCCCGGGTGGTACGGCACCCCGACGGCACGCGCCGCCACCATCACGGGGCAGGCGACCTCCAGCGACAGGAACCACAGTCCGTCCCGGCCGTCGCGGCGGCGGACGTAGGTGCGCAGGTTGGTCTCCGGGAAGGACGGCAGCCCGGGCACCGAGGCGGGCACGCCCGGCGGGCGCACGTCCGTCATCACGAACGGGGTCAGCCCCACCCAGGCGGCCCCCGCGTACTCGTCCACGACCAGCCCCCGCGGCAACAGGGCCTGCACCGCCTCCGGCGCGAAGGGCCAGTGGACGAACGTCTGCGTCCGCCAGCCGGCCCGCAGCACCGGGACCCGCACCCTCTGCTCCGCTCCATAGGCCACCACACCGCCCGAGTCCCCCGGCGGGGACACGGCAGTCGTCACCGAACCGCACCAGTCCGCCGTCGAGCACAACAGGGCGTCCACGCGTCCCTGGACGCCCTGTGCACCGATCTCGCCCGCACCAACGCCAGCTCGACGCGGCCGCCTCCTCGCTGGGCCCCGCCGTGGTCGCCGCCGGCACGTTTGTCGCCGCCGACACGGTCAACACGGTCTGTGGACCGACCTGGGAGGAACGATGGACCACTCGAGGGTGCCCGTACTGGAGGCGCTGCAGGAGTTCCGGCGCCGAGGCGACGTGGTGTTCGGCCCACCGGGACACAAGCAGGGCCGCGGTGTCGATCCGCGGGTGGCCGAGATCGTCGGGCTCGACGTGTTCCGCTCGGACGTGCTCTCCCTCAACGGCCTGGACGACCGCCGCCAGTCGCAGGGCGTGCTCAGCCAGGCCCAGGAGCTGATGGCCGACGCGGTCGGCGCCGACCAGGCGTTCTTCTCCACCTGCGGCAGCTCCCTGTCGGTCAAGACGGCCATGCTGGCCGTGGCCGGCCCCGGCGAGAAGCTGCTGCTGTCCCGCAACGCGCACAAGTCCGTGATCTCGGCCGTCGTCGTCAACGGCGTCGAGCCGATCTGGGTCCACCCCAAGTTCGACCGCGAGCGGCACATCGCCCACCCGCCCGAGCCCGACGACGTACGCCGCCGCCTCCAGGAGCATCCGGACGCCAAGGGCATGCTGCTGATCACGCCCACTGACTGGGGGACCTGCGCCGACGTCCGGGGCGTGGCCCGGGTGTGCCACGAGTTCGACGTGCCGCTGATCGTCGACGAGGCCTGGGGCGCCCATCTGCCCTTCCACCCCGACCTGCCCGCCTGGGGCATGGACGCCGAGGCGGACCTGGTGGTCACCAGCGTGCACAAGATGGGCGGGGCGATCGAGCAGAGCTCCGTCTTCCACCTCCAGTACGACCGGGTCTCGCCCGAGGCCCTCAAGCAGCGGGAGGACCTGCTCGGCACCACCAGCGCCTCCTCCCTGGTGTACGCGACCCTGGACGGCTGGCGGCGGCAGATGGTCGAGCACGGCCACGACCTGCTGGACGCCGCCCTGCACCGCGCGGAACGGATCCGGCTGGCGGTGGGGGAGATGCCGGGCCTGCGGCCCATGGGCAAGGAGATCGTGGAGGAGGGGCTCGCCGCCGACTTCGACCCCCTGAAGATCGTCATCGACGTCCGCGAACTCGGCATCAGCGGCATGCAGGCCGCCGAGTGGCTGCGCGCCCACCGGCACGTCGACGTCGGCGGCTCCGACACCTGCCGCATCAGCGCGTCCATCACCCACGCCGACGACGACGAGACCGAGAAGGTGCTGCTGGACGCCCTGCGCGCACTCGTCGACGGCGCCGAGAGCATCGAACGCCGGCCCGCGGTATGGCTGCCCGAGCCCTCGGCGCTGGAGCTGGAGCAGGCCATGCTGCCGCGCGAGGCCTTCTTCGCCGAGGTCGACCACGTGCCCGCGGAGCAGGCCGCGGGCCGCATCGCCGCCGAGATGATCAGCCCGTACCCGCCCGGCGTACCGGCGATCGCCCCCGGCGAGGTCATCACCGACGAGGTCCTCGACTACCTGCGCAGCGGCGTCGAACACGGCGTCCTGATCCCCGACGCCGCCGACCCTTCCGTCAAGACGCTGCGCGTGGTGGCCCGGCGGTAGTCACTCCCCGGGCGCGGCCGCGGCGGGTGTGCGCAGGGCCAGCAGGGCGACGTCGTCGTTGTTCTCGGCGGGGCGGGTCCGGTCCAGCAGCCGGTCGGTGAAGGCGGCCAGCGGACGGTGGGCGAGGGCGGCGGCATGCCGGCGCAGCCGCTCCAGACCGACGTCGAGGCTCTGGCCGGGCGCCTCGATGAGACCGTCCGTGTACAGCACCAGGGTGGCGCCGGGCGGCAGGGTCAGCGTGGCGTCCGGGCGCGGCCGGTCGGCTCCGGTGCCCAGCAGCAGACCGTGCCCCTCGGTGAGGTAGCGCGCCAGCCCGTCGCGGGTGATCAGCAGCGGCGGCGGATGGCCGGCGTTGGTCCACAGCAGCCGCCAGTGGCCGTTCTCCGCCGCCTCGATACGGGCGAAGACCATGGTGGCCATGGTGACGTCGGTGATGTGCTGCATCGCCTCGTCGAGCCGCTGGACGATCCGGCTCGGCGGCTCCTGCTGCCCCCAGGCATAGGCGCGCAGCATGTTGCGCACCTGCGCCATGCCCGCCGCCGCCTCCAGGTCGTGGCCCACGACGTCCCCGATGGCCAGGGCGGTCGACCCGTCCGACAGCCGGAAGGCGTCGTACCAGTCGCCGCCGACCTGCGAGGCGTGCGGCGCCGGCAGATAGCGCGCGGTCATCTGCAGATCCGCCACGCCCGGCATCTGGGGCAGCAGATGGTTCTGCATGGTCTCGGCGACCTTGCGCTGGCGCTGGTAGAGACGGGCGTTGTCCAGCGCGAGGCCGGCGCGGCGCGCGATGTCCTCGATCAGCGGCAGGTCGGAGACGACGAACTCCACCGGGTTCTCGGACCGGCCCGCCGTCAGGGCGCCCAGGACCTCGCGGGTGCTGCGGATGGGGGCGATGGCCGCCGAGTGCATCCCGGTGGCCGCGAACAGCCGGCGCTGCTCCACGGCGATCCCGGAATCCGGCGTCCCCGCGTAGGTCTGCGGTCCGGCCAGCGTGGAGGAGACCCCGCGCAGCGCCCTGGACAGCGGCATCTGCGACTCCTGCGGCACCGGCGGCATCGGACCCTGGAGATCCTCGCGGTACACCAGCTCCCGGCCCTCGGCGTGCACCACGAGGGCGCGCCACACCTCGTCGCGCTCGGTGATCAGGTCGACCACCGCCCAGTCCGCCAGCCGCGGCACCACCAGGCCCACCAGCCGGCGCAGCGCCTCGTCCACGTCGAGGGTGGAGGTCAGCTGGGTCGTGGTCTCGGCCAGCAGCGCCAGCCGCTCCAGCTCCGACAGGGACTCGCCCGCCGCCGCGGCCTGCGGACCGGCTTCCCCGGCCTGCGCGGGGGCGTGGAAGACGACCAGCGTGCCATGGCCGTCACCGGCGGCCGCGTACGGCGTGACCAGCCAGGAGATCCGCAGCAGCGAGCCGTCGGCGCGGGCGAAGTAGTCCTCGTCGGCCTGCGCAGTGCGGCCCGCGTGGAACGCCTGCCGCATGGTGCACTGCGTCCGCGGTATCGGCCGGCCGTGCACTCCGCGGTGCAGCAGGTCGTGCGCGTCCTGGCCGACGAGCTCCGCGGCGGAGCGGCCCAGCAACTGCTCGGCCCGGGCGTTGACGGCGACGATGCAGCCCACCTCGTCCACGACGTAGGCGCCGGCCCCGAGGGCGTCCAGCGCGCCGGTGAGGCCGGCGCGGTCCACCGGCGCGGGCCGCTGCCGCTCGGCCCCCGTGTGCTCCGGTCCCGCCATGGTCGCGCCTCCTCGCCGATCGGGCCGCCGCCGCTGTCCGGTCGTGGCATGTACGCCGCACGGCTGCCGTCCGCGGGCGTCTTCTCGTATGCCCCGGTGCGCCCGAAACCCCACACGTCAGGTGCGTCACGCCACCCGGATGCCCACGATGCAGGTGTCGTCGTCCGTGTCGGACCTGCTGTGGGTGAGCAGCCGGTCCAGTTGCTGGTCCAGCGTGGGCGGCACCCCGCGCGCGACCGTCAGCAACTGGGCCAGGGACTCCTCCACCGACCGGTCACGGCGCTCGATCAGGCCGTCGGTGTACATCAGCAGCGTGTCGTCGACGGCGAGCTGCACCTCGTGCTCCTGGTACGTGGCCTCCGGTACGGCGCCCAGCAGCAGCCCCTTGACCAGCGGCAGCGGCGCCGCCTCGGTGCCGCGCACCAGGACGGGCGGCAGATGCCCCGCCCGGGCCCAGCGCAGGGTGTGGCGGTCGGGGTCGTACAGGCCGCAGACCGCCGTGGCGGTGACGGCGCCGGTCAGATGGTGCGCCACCATGTTGAGCCAGGACAGCAGCTGCCCGGGCCCCGCACCGGTCACGGCCAGCCCGCGCAGCGCGTTGCGCAGGACGACCATGCTGGTGGCCGCCTCTATGCCGTGCCCGGCGACGTCCCCCACGCACAGCAGGACCAGCCGGGAGGGCAGCACGACCGCGTCGTACCAGTCGCCGCCGACCAGGTGCTGGGTCTCCGCGGGCCGGTAGCGCACGGCCACCCGCAGCCCCGGGATCTCCAGCGGCGCCTGCGCCGGGGGCATGATCGCGTGCTGGAGCTGGAGGGTGAGCCGGTTGCGTTCACTGGCCTGCTGCTCGGTGTGGGCGAGCTGGTCACGGGTGGCGGCGAGGGCCACCTCGGTCCAGTGCTGGGCGGAGATGTCCTGGTAGGCGCCGCGTACGACATGGGGCTGGCCGTCGGAGTCGAGCACCGGCTCGGCCACCACGCGGATGTGCCGGGTGACCCCGTCGGGGCGTTGCAGGCGGAACGCGATGGAGGCGGGCCGGCGGTGGTGCAGCAGCGACCGCAGGAACCGGCCGATGGCCACGGCGTCGTCGGGATGGGCGTGCGCCGCCAGGTCCTCCAGCGGCACGGGCGCGCTGGAGGCGGGCTTGCCGTACAGGTGGTAGAGCTGGCCGTTCCAGGTGATCTCGCCGGTGAGGAGGTTCTCCTCGAAGCCGCCGATACGGCCCAGCCGCTGGGCGTGCTGGAGCAGGTTCGCCAGGCGGGCCGTCTCGTCCTCGATCCGCCAGATGAGCAGGATGCTGCCGCCGTGCCGGCTGATGGCGATGTCGGCCACCGCGGCCAGCGGGACGTCGTCCACCAGCGCGGTCAGCCGCATGCGCTGCGCGCGGTAGGGCTCGCCCGTGGCCCAGACCCGCTCTATCCGCTCGAACAGCTCGCTCTGGCCCGCGGCCATGGGGTACGTCTCCAGCAGCAGGGCACCGCTGATGACGCCCCGCGGCCGTCCCGCCGGGTCCAGGAAGCGGCTGTTGGCGTGCTGGATGCGGAAGTCGGCGAGCTCCCCGTCCGGACCCAGGTGCGGGACGAGTACCAGCGCGGGGTCGTGCAGCCCGTCGGCCAGGTCCATCAGCTCCGCCACGTCCGGCAGCACCCGCGGTCCCGACTCCCCGTCGGGGTGGCGCAGGGCGTAGGTCTCCAGGGTGTGCGCGCACAGCTCGGCCAGAGCCTCGATCTGCCGGGCGATCTGCGGGGAAGGGGTGTCCATCGGCGTGGGCCACACGATCTCCAGCACGCCGTGGATCCGCCCACCGGTCCCGGCCGGTACGGCGACCCGGCCGCCGTCGGGGTACTGGTGCTGGCCGACGGAGGGCAGACCGGTCTCGGACAGGCTGCGGATCCACTGGCCGGCCCGCTCGGCGAGACCCCGGCGCGCCACCGTCGTCACCCCCGGCGGCACATGCCGCCAGCGCCCCGCCTCGGCGGCGGAGAACCCGGCGCTGCCCGCCAGGGCGAGGGAACCGTCGGCGCCCAGCGCCCAGATGGCCACCGCCTCCGCGCCCAGCGGAGCCAGGGCGTGTTCCAGCAGGGAGTCCGCGACGGCCTGCGTGTCGTCGGCGGCCAGCGCACCGCTCTCGGCGGCCCGCAGCCGTACGGCGGACGAAGCGCTCGCCGGCGGGCCGGCGCTCTCGGCCGCGGTGGCCGCGAGGAAGGCGCTGGTCACCTCCGAGAGCCGGTCGCGTGAGGCCTGGTTGATGACCTCGACGGCGAACTCCAGCGGTGTCACGCCCGCCTGCTCGGCGAGTTCGCCGAGCTGCCGGGCCGCCTGCGCCGGACCGCACCCCAGCCGCTCGACCAGGATGCCCTTGGCCAGCTCGATCAGCGCGCGCCCGTCCGCCTCGGCCTGCGCGGCCAGCACCTCACGGCGCAGCCGTTCCACGGTCGCGGCGAGCCTGCCGACGGGGGACCTGTCGGCGACGGCCCCCGGCGGCTCGTCGCCCAGCGGCACGGGCTTCTCGCCCACGGGCCCGCCCGTGGTGCCGGGCGGATGGCGGAGATCACTCACGGTCTGTTCCTCGGCTGGGACGTCCGGGGACGTCACGCGGTCGGCCGGCCGGCGGGGCGGCGGATACGGTGCGCCGCTCACGCGGGCAGCCAGCGTCGTACGCGTGCCATGAGGTCGTCCGTGTCGACGGGCTTGGTGATGTAGTCGTTGGCGCCCGAGGCCAGGCTCTTCTCCTGGTCGCCGGGCATGGCCTTGGCGGTGACGGCGATGATGGGCAGCTCCGCGTACTCCGGCATCGAGCGGATCTCCGCGGTGGCGGCGTAGCCGTCCATCTCCGGCATCATCACGTCCATCAGGACCAGCGAGATGTCCGGGTGGGCGAGCAGGATCTCGATGCCCTTGCGGCCGTTGTCCGCGTGCAGGACCTGGAAGCCGTGCAGTTCCAGCACCCCGCTGAGGGCGAACAGGTTGCGCGCGTCGTCGTCGACCACGAGGACCTTGCGGCCGAGGAAGGCGTCCTCCACCACGTGCGCGGCGGCGTGCCGCGGCTCCTCGGCGCGCACCAGCGACAGCACGTCACCCGGCTGCTCCGCGGACAGGTGCAGGGTGATGCGCTCGCGCAGCTCGTCCAGGCTGGAGAGGAAGTCCAGCGGCCGGTCGCCCGCCAGGGCCCGCAGCGCCTGCTCCTGGGACAGGTCCACCCGGTGACCGGTGTGCACGAGCACGGGCACGCTGGCCAGCGCCGAGTCGCCGCCCATCGCCTGCAGGAAGTCCGCGCTCTCGTCCCCGGGGACGCCGAGTTCGAGGACCACGCAGTGGCACGGGGCGTCGGCCAGGGTGCTCGCCGCCTCCTGCGCGCCGACGGCCGTGATGATGTCGATCGGGCCGTGCGGGTCGTCGGAGTCCTGCGCGATGTCGGCCACCGCGCGCTCGGCGACGAGGGTGAGCAGCCCGCGCGGGCGTTCCTCGATGACCAGCAGCCGCCGTCTGCGCTGCTCGGACGCCCCCGCCGGACCGGTGAGCGCGCGCGGCGCCGGCGTCGCCTCCAGGGCCACGGCGGTGTCGGGCTGCTCGGCCGGCCTGCCGCCGCTGTCCAGCAGCTCCTCGAAGTCGGCGCGGGCGGCGGGCAGGTACAGCGTGAACGTACTGCCCTGGCCGGGCGTGCTGTCGACCGTGACGGACCCGCCGAGCAGATGGGCGATCTCCCGGGTGATGGACAGCCCCAGACCGGTGCCGCCGTACTTGCGGCTGGTCGTCCCGTCGGCCTGCTGGAACGCCCCGAAGATCGTCTCCAGTTGCTGCTGGGGGATGCCGATGCCGGTGTCCTTGACCCGGAACGCCACCACCGGGCCGCCGCGGTGCACGCCCGGCGGCACCTCGCGGTCCGCCGCCGGTTCGATGCGCAGCTCCACGCCGCCCTGCTCGGTGAACTTCACCGCGTTCGACAGCAGGTTGCGCAGGATCTGCCGCAGCCGGGAGTCGTCGGTGAGCAGGTCGGCGGGGGTGCCGGGCGCGGTGGCGACGGTGAAGTCCAGGCTCTTCTGCGTGGTCATCGGGCGGAACGTCGCCTCGACGTACTCCAGCAGCTTGCGCAGCGGGACCCGTTCCGGCGAGACGTCCATCTTGCCGGCCTCGACCTTCGACAGGTCGAGGATGTCGTTGATCAGCTGCAGCAGGTCGGAGCCCGCCGAGTGGATGATGCCCGCGTACTCGACCTGCTTCGGGGTGAGGTTGCGCGAGGGGTTCTGCGCCAGCAACTGGGCCAGGATCAGCAGGCTGTTGAGCGGGGTGCGCAGTTCGTGGCTCATGTTGGCCAGGAACTCCGACTTGTACTTGGACGCCAGCGCCAACTGCTGCGCCCGGGTCTCCAGTTCCTGCCGGGCCTGCTCGATCTGCAGGTTCTTGGCCTCGATGTCGCGGTTCTGCGAGGCCAGCAGGGACGCCTTCTCCTCCAGTTCGGCGTTGGAGCGCTGCAGTTCGTCCTGCTGGACCTGCAACTCCTCCGACCTGGCCTGCAGTTCGGCGGTCAGCCGCTGGGACTCGCCCAGCAGCTCGTCGGTGCGCACGTTGGCCACGATGGTGTTGAGGTTGACGCCGATGGTCGGCATCAGCTGCGCGAGGAAGTCCTGGTGGATCTGGGTGAAGCAGGTCACGGAGGCCAGCTCGATGACGCCGAGGACCTGCTCCTCCACCACGATGGGCAGCACGACCAGGGCTCTGGGCACCGCCTGCCCGAGACCGGAGGAGATGGTGACGTAGCCCTCGGGCAGTTCCTCGACCGTGATGGCGCGGCGGTTGCGCGCGGCCTGGCCGACCAGGGAGCGGCCGACGGGGATGCGGGAGGGCCGGTCGGCGTCGTCCGGATAGCCGTACGAGCCCACCAGCCGCAGCTCGTGCCCGCGCTCGGTGTCCTCCGCCAGGTAGAAGGCGCCGTACTGGGCCGAGACCAGCGGGGTGAGCTCGTCCATGATCAGCTCGGCGACCACGGGCAGGTCGCGGTGGCCCTGCATCAGGCTGGAGATGCGGGTCAGGTTGGTCTTGAGCCAGTCCTGCTCCTGGTTGGCCCGCGTGGTCTCGCGCAGGGACTCCACCATCGAGTTGATGTTGTCCTTCAGGTCGGCGACCTCGCCGGAGGCCTCCACGGTGATCGAGCGGGTCAGGTCGCCCTCGGCGACGGCGCTGGTGACCTCGGCGATGGCGCGGACCTGCCGGGTGAGGTTTCCGGCCAGCTCGTTGACGTTCTCCGTCAGCCGCTTCCAGGTGCCCTCGACGCCCTCCACCTCGGCCTGCCCGCCGAGACGTCCCTCGCTGCCGACCTCGCGGGCGACGCGGGTGACCTCGGCGGCGAACGACGAGAGCTGGTCGACCATCGTGTTGATGGTGGTCTTCAGCTCCAGGATCTCGCCGCGCGCGTCGACGTCGATCTTCTTCGACAGGTCGCCGTTGGCCACCGCGGTCGTCACCAGGGCGATGTTGCGCACCTGCCCGGTGAGGTTGTTCGCCATGGAGTTGACGTTGTCGGTCAGGTCCTTCCAGGTGCCGGCCACGTTCGGCACGTGCGCCTGTCCGCCCAGGCGGCCCTCGGTGCCGACCTCGCGGGCCACCCGGGTGACCTCGTCGGCGAACGCGGACAGGGTGTCGACCATCGTGTTGATGACGTCCGCCAGGGCCGCGACCTCGCCCTTGGCCTCGACCGTGATCTTCTGGGAGAGGTCGCCGCGGGCGACGGCGGTGGCGACCTGGGCGATGGAGCGGACCTGCCCGGTCAGGTTCGACGCCATCACGTTGACGTTGTCCGTCAGGTCCTTCCAGGTCCCCGACACACCCCGCACGATGGCCTGCCCGCCGAGGTTGCCCTCGGTGCCCACCTCGCGGGCCACCCGGGTGACCTCGTCGGCGAAGGCGGAGAGCTGGTCGACCATCGTGTTGATGGTGTTCTTCAGTTCGAGGATCTCGCCGCGGGCGTCGACGGTGATCTTCTGGGAGAGGTCGCCCTGCGCCACCGCGGTGGCCACCTGGGCGACGTTGCGGACCTGCGCGGTGAGGTTGCCCGCCATGAAGTTCACGGAGTCCGTGAGGTCACGCCAGGTGCCCTTGACGCCCTTGACGTCGGCCTGCCCGCCGAGGCGTCCCTCGGTGCCCACTTCCCGGGCGACGCGGGTGACCTCGTCACCGAAGGCGGAGAGCTGGTCGACCATCGTGTTGATGGTGTTCTTCAGTTCGAGGATCTCGCCACGGGCGTCGACGGTGATCTTCTGCGAGAGGTCGCCCTGCGCCACCGCGGTCGTCACCTGGGCGATGTTGCGGACCTGGGAGGTGAGGTTGCCCGCCATGAAGTTGACGGAATCGGTCAGGTCGCGCCAGACACCGCCGACCCCGGGCACCTGCGCCTGACCGCCCAGGCGGCCCTCGCTGCCGACCTCGCGCGCGACGCGGGTGACCTCGTCGGCGAAGGCGGAGAGCTGGTCGACCATCGTGTTGACGGTCTCCTTCAGCTGGAGGATCTCGCCGCGCGCGGGCACGTCGATCTTCTGCGAGAGGTCGCCCCTGGCCACCGCCGTCGCCACCTGGGCGATGTCGCGGACCTGCGTGGTCAGATTGCCGGCCATGGCGTTGACCGAGTCGGTCAGGTCGGCCCAGGTGCCGGAGACGCCCGGCACCTTCGCCTGTCCGCCCAGCGTGCCCTCGGTGCCGACCTCCCGGGCCACCCGCGTCACCTCCGAGGTGAACACGGACAACTGGTCGACCATGCCGTTGAAGACCGTGGCGATGTCGCCGAGCAGACCCTGTCCGTCGGCCGGCAGCCGGGTGCCGAAGTCACCGTCCCGGACGGCGGTCAGACCGGCCAGCAGCTGCCGTAGCTCCTGCTCTCCCGGGGCCTGCCCCTGGACGTCTGTCGTCTTGCCGCTCATGCGCGTCCTCGTTCCGCTCCCCAAGAGTCCTCGTGCCGAGGACTCGGAACCGAGCCGGGCCGTGAGGCCCGCTCACCAGCGGCAATTCCGCAGTCGACGAAGCTGCCCGATGAGAAATCCGTCGAAGATTAACGCAGGTGCCGAGCGGCGGCCAAAGCCTGTGGAAAACGTTGTGGCCTGCGGAAAACGGGGCCGAAAGAGGGTGGCATGAAGGGCGAGGGGCGGGGTACTCGGACGAATTTTCGCAGCGGCATCCGCAGGGGCACAGGAGGAACACGGGAGGAGCAAGCCGGTCTTCCGGGCGCCACGCCCACCGGCACCCCTGCCCGCAAAACGCGCCGCGATGCCCGTGTCGCCGGTCCGGTTGCCCGTGGTACAGGAGTAGTGCGGTGAATCCGGGGTAAGCGCGCGCCCATGAACGGGGTACTGGAGATGGTCGGCAGGGAGTCAGTCCCGCCCGAGGAGTGTTCCCGGATGCCGGATGCCGCACCTGCCGAGGTGAGTGTCGCCCTTGACGGGGCGGTCGGGTGTATCGCTCGCGCGAGGAACGAGGCCGTGGCCTTCCTCACGCGCGTCCAGTCGGTGCACGGGCTGCCGGTGTCGGCGCGCACCGTGGACCTGGCGCAGCTGGTGGTCAGCGAGCTGGTCACCAACGCGCTGAAGTACGCGCCCGGGCCCGCGCTGCTGGAACTGCGCGTCGTCGGCGACCTGGTGGAGATCGTGGTGTGGGACACCGATCCGGTGCTGCCGCTGGCCCGCGCGGCCGATGCCGGGCGGGTGGGGCAGCACGGTCTGGAGATCGTGCTGGCGGTGGTGCAGGGCTTCGAGGCCCGGCGTGAACCCGTCGGCAAGCGCATCACCGCCCGGCTCCCGCTGTTCGACGACCCACCCTCGAACCTCGGCACCTGAGCCGAGACCACACGGCGCGGCTCTCCGGGCGGCGAGGGTAAGCGGCGCGACTCACTGGCCTGGGTGGGTGTACGCGGCGCGACTCACTGGCCTGGTGCGGGGTACGCGGCGCGCGACTCACGGGCCCGGTGGAGGGCACGCCGTGTGACTCACTGGTCTGGTGGGGTGGTGCGCGGCGTGAGTCACTGATCCGGTGGGGTGGTGCGCGGCGTGAGTCACTGATCCGGTGGGGTGGTGCGCGGCGTGAGTCACTGATCCGGTGGGGTGGTGCGCGGTGCGACTCACTGACCCGGCGGGGTGGTACGTCGCGTGACTCACTGCCCCGGCAGGGGGTGCGCGGTGCGGCTCACGGAGCGGCGGTGGGGAGCATGGTGCGGACGAGGAGTTCGCGGCCCTCGCGGACCGTGGCGGCGACCTCCTCCGGCGGGACCGCGGGGGCGTGCCACTCGCCGGCCGCGTCGTCCGAGGCCGTGACCAGCGCGCCGAGGGCGTGACCGAGGCGGTCGCGGGCGGCGATCAGTTCCGCGCCCCGGGCACCGCGGTGGAGGGCGGCGCGGGTGTCGGTGATCGCCTCCACCGCGGCGTCCCTGGCGTGCACGACACGCCGGACGCTGCGCCGGTCGGTGACGAGGAACGCGGCGGCGACACCGAGGACGGCGCCCACCAGGGTGTCGGCTGCGCGGGCGCCGATCAGGTCGGTGGTGGCCTGCGGGCCGGGAAAGTTGGTCAGGAGCAGGGCCATGGGGGCGACGAACAGGTTGCCGACGGCGTAGTTGCGGCTGACGAACGTCTCGATGCCGAAGCCGGCCAGCAGGGTCAGCACGACCAGCGAGACCTCGCCGAGGTGGGCGAGGGGCGCGACGGCGGCGTACAGCAGGACACCGCCGCAGGTGCCCGCGGTACGCAGCAGGGCACGCTGCCATACGACGGTGGTGTTGCCGCGGTAGAGGGCGCAGGCGGTGACGATCGCCCAGTAGGGACGGTCGATGCCGAGGGCGTAGGCCGCGAAACCGGCGACCAGACAGCCGGTCAGGCACAGCAGCGCCGCTCCCCACAGCGGGGAGTCGGGGCGCAGGGCGGCCAGGAAGGGGTGCCGGGGCCGTTGCGCCCGCCGTACCTCCAGCTCGCGGACCAGGTCGTCGACCTCGGCCGGGGCGGAGGGCGGGCGTCCGCTGAAGGTGTCCTCGGCGGTGAGCAGGCGCTGGACCAGGGCGAGCACGACGGGACTGCGCGGACCGGCGTCGACGAGGGCGTCCCAGGCCGTGTTGAGCGCGGGCACGGCCCGGTGCCCCTCGTGCCCGGCGGTCGCGCGCTCGGCGTCGGCCACCGCCGCCCGCTCCGGCCCGTGCGGACTCCACAGCGCGGGCGCCAGACAGACCAGCGCGGCGAAGGCCGCGGCGGCGAGGTACAGCAGGACGTCGCGGGGCAGCTGCGACAGGGGCCCTCCCTGCGGGCCGAAGAGGATGCCGAGGGTGAGGAAGGAGAGCACCGCCTGGGCCGGCGGCCCGGTGCGCCCTGCGTCGCACAGCAGCTTCTGCACGGTGACGGTGAGCGCGCCCGTCACCACCAGTACGGCCGTGGCGGGCGCCGCCGACGCCAGAGCGACCGAGACGACCAGCGCCACCGCCTGCCCGGCCGTCAGCCCGAGATGGAGCCGCGCCCGGGCGACGTAGGGCCGGTTGTGCCCGAAGAGGGCCTGCATCGAACCCGCCATCGTGTAAAGGGCGAGATCGAGACGGTCCACGGCGACCAGCAGGAACAGCGGGACGGCCGCGGAGACCACCACGGAGAACGCGAACTTGTACCAGATCGGCGAGCCCTTGCCCCAGCCGAAGGCGGTCCGCGGCCGCAGGTCCAGCCGCCGGCGCCTGGTGCCGACGTCCTCCGCCACGGTCCCGCCGGTTGGATTCGCCGCTTCTCCCGGAGCTGTCACGTGAAACGGAATGCCCCGTGTGCCCCGGCCATGCACATCACGCGCGTGTGATCGATACCGACATGATGCGAAATCGACTGTTCATCCGATCGCCGGGGGTACCCGCAGTTCCGCATGAACCCATCAGCAGCCGACTATCGGAGGTGGCGGGTATGACAGCCTCGCCTCACTCGTCGATGGAAACCCATCCCGACATCATCGACATGCACCGGCGCCATGAGATGGCCGAGCGTGCCACGACCACTCCGCAGGCGCAGGCCGTCGAGACACTGGCCTTCCTCACGGGGGTCTATCTGGCGGCGTCCCCGTGGATCGCGGGGTTCAACGGCCTGTCGACGCTGGCGATCAACAACCTGATCGTCGGCATCGCCTACGCCCTGCTCCTGAGCGGTGGCTTCGGCCGCGCCTACGATCGCACGCACAGCATGGCGTGGGCCGCCTGCGCCCTGGGCGTGTGGACCATCATCGCGCCGTGGGCCGTCGCCGGTGACGTCAGCACGACCAGGTCAGTGGTCAACAACGTCATCGTCGGCGCCGTCGCCCTGCTCCTGGGCATGGCCGCCAGCGGGCTCGTCGGACGCAGTACGCCGCGCGGCGGCGGCGAGACCGGCATGCCGACGGCGTCGTACGGAGCCGGCCGGAGCTGACAGCCCGCCGGACGTCGTCCGCCACGAGGGAGCCCGGTGCCCGGGTGCACGCCTCCGAGCGTGCCGCCCGGGCACCCGTGCGCCGGAAGACAGGATTAGGTTTCCCCGGGACGGCTACACATGGTCCGACCCCCACAGGGTCGGACGGCGTGCGCAGCCTCGCCGACCGGGCCTTCCGCGCACGACGGAACACGAGGACGTCGATGGCGACACACACGGAGTCCGTCACGCCCGCCCCGGCCGCGGCGCGCCGCGGCAAGGGCCAGGTGGTCGTCTCCTGGCTGACCACGACCGACCACAAGAAGATCGGTCACCTCTACCTGATCACGTCGTTCTGCTTCTTCCTGATCGCCGGCGCGCTGGCCATGCTGATCAGGGCGGAACTGGCCCGGCCGGGGCTGCAACTGCTGTCCACCGAGCAGTACAACCAGGCGTTCACCATGCACGGCACGATCATGCTGCTGCTGTTCGCCACCCCGACCTTCGCCGGGTTCGCCAACGAGATCATGCCGCTGCAGATCGGCGCGCCGGACGTCGCCTTCCCGCGGCTGAACATGCTCTCGTACTGGCTCTTCCTCCTCGGCGGGCTGATCGTCCTCGGCAGTTTCCTCACCCCGCAGGGCGCCGCCGACTTCGGCTGGACCGCGTACACGCCTCTGAGCGGTCCCATCCGCAGCGGGTACGTCGGCGCCGACCTGTGGATCATGGGGCTCGCGCTCTCGGGATTCGGCACGATCCTCGGCGCGGTCAACTTCATCACCACCATCATCGGGATGCGCGCGCCCGGCATGACGATGTTCCGGATGCCGATCTTCACCTGGAACGTGCTGCTCACCTCGGTGCTGGTGCTGCTCGCCTTCCCCGTGCTGGCCGCCGCCCTGCTCGTCCTGGAGGCGGACCGGAAGTTCGGCGCGCACGTCTTCGACGCCCAGTACGGCGGGGCGATCCTGTGGCAGCACCTGTTCTGGTTCTTCGGGCATCCCGAGGTCTACATCCTCGCCCTGCCGTTCTTCGGTGTGATCAGTGAGATCATCCCCGTCTTCTCCCGCAAGCCGATCTTCGGCTACCTGGGGCTCATCGGCGCCACCATCGCCATCACCGGCCTGTCGGTGACCGTATGGGCGCACCACATGTTCGCCACGGGCGCCGTGCTGCTGCCGTTCTTCTCCTTCATGAGCTACCTGATCGCCGTGCCGACGGGGGTGAAGTTCTTCAACTGGATCGGCACGATGTGGAAGGGGTCGGTGTCCTTCGAGCCACCGATGCTGTGGGCGGCCGGCTTCCTCGTCACCTTCCTCTTCGGCGGTCTCACCGGCGTCATCCTGGCCTCGCCGCCGCTGGACTTCCACGTCACCGACACCTACTTCGTCGTCGCGCACTTCCACTACGTGCTGTTCGGCACGATCGTCTTCGCGATGTTCGGCGGATTCAGCTTCTGGTGGCCGAAGATGACGGGCACCATGCTCGACCCCCGTCTGGAGAAGATCCACTTCTGGACGCTGTTCGTCGGCTTCCACACCACGTTCCTCGTCCAGCACTGGCTGGGCGCGGAAGGCATGCCCCGCCGCTACGCCGACTACCTGGCGGCCGACGGCTTCACCGCCCTCAACACGGTCTCCTCCATCGGTGCGTTCCTGCTGGGCCTGTCCACGCTGCCGTTCCTGTACAACGTGTGGAAGACCGCACGGCACGGGGAGCGGATCGAGGTCGACGACCCGTGGGGATACGGCCGTTCCCTGGAGTGGGCCACCTCGTGCCCGCCGCCCCGGCACAACTTCCACTCGCTGCCGCGCATCCGCTCCGAGTCCCCCGCCTTCGACGCGCACCATCCCGCGGTGGCCGACCTGGACCAGCGGCACCACACCGGCAAGCGCGACGCGATCGACGCGCCGGGACACGAGGGCGGGCCTTCCTGACCCGCCTCCTGTCCACCCCGTCCTCTCCACCCCCTCAACCGGAGGCCGTATCCATGACCGAGAACCCATCCGCAGCCCAGCGGCCGACGACGCCGGGTCCGGTCACCCGTGACCACGTACGGCAACTGCTCGCGCCCGGCGGGGGTTCCGCCACGCTGGTCGTCCTGGAGGGCCGGGCCGAGGTGATCGACGCCGGGGAGCTGGACTCGGACCGGTACGCCGGAGCCGTGGACGTCGTCTCGGGCGAGGAGCTCGCCCGCCGGGCCGGCTCGGATCTCCCGGCGGGCCAGGACCTGGACGCGCTGACCGGCGTGTTGAACACGATGGTCGCCAAACTCGGCGCCTGAGCGCGACCTTGGAGACCGCCGAGGTCACGGGCCGCCCAGGTCACCAGCCGTCGTAACCCCGGTCGGGCGCGACCCCGGGGACGGCGGCGGACAACAGGCTCGTGATGGTCGCGCCGATGACCAGGAAGACGGCGGCGCTGGCCACCTGGGAGCCCGTGCTCAGGCCGGTGGTGAACGGCAGCAGCATCATCGCCACCGTCACCAGCGAGGCGATCCAGGTGAAGAACGCCCGCGGCCGGGCCACCGTGACCAGCAGCAGATGCAGCAGGCCGGTGGCCACCAGGGCGGCGACCGCGCCCCAGGCCGCGAGGTAGCCGGTGGTCGCGTCGCCCCACACACCGGCGTGCCGGGGCGCGAAGACCGCCACGTCCAGCACGCCGCGGATCAGCAGCGTGGCCACGACGGCCGCCAGAGCGGCGACCGCCGCCGTGGCGGCACCGGTCGCCCACAGCCGCCCCGCCGCCACACCGGGAGGCCTGCCCTCCTGGTAGCCGGCCGGGCTCTGCGGCGGATAGTCCCTGTACGGGGTACCGGACACAAGATCACCTCACTGGAGAGTGTCGGTGCGCGCTGGTCCGGGTGCCCCGCCTCGGCCCGGTGATGTCGGTGCGGTGATGTCGGTGCGGCGCCTGGTGCGCGCCGAACACCGCCGGACATCCGCTTCCTCTAGAAGAAGCCCAGTTTCTTCGGCGAGTACGACACCAGGAGGTTCTTGGTCTGCTGGTAGTGCTCCAGCATCATCTTGTGCGTCTCCCGGCCGATGCCCGAGCCCTTGTAGCCGCCGAAGGCCGCGTGCGCCGGGTAGGCGTGGTAGCAGTTCGTCCAGACGCGACCGGCCTGGATGGAACGGCCCGCGCGGTAGGCGGTGTTGACGTCCCGGGTCCACACGCCCGCGCCCAGACCGTACAGGGTGTCGTTGGCGATCTTCATGGCGTCGTCGAAGTCGTCGAAGGAGGTCACCGAGACGACCGGTCCGAAGATCTCCTCCTGGAAGATCCGCATACGGTTGTCGCCCTCGAAGATGGTCGGCTGGACGTAGTAGCCGCCCTTCAACTCGCCGTCGTACTCGATGCGTTCGCCGCCCGACAGGACCTTGGCGCCCTCCTGCCGACCGATGTCCAGGTAGGAGAGGATCTTCTCCAGCTGGTCGTTGGAGGCCTGGGCGCCGATCATCGTGTCCGTGTCCAGCGGGTGACCGGTCTTGATCTGCTCGGTGCGGGCGACGGCCGCCTGCATGAACTCGGCGTAGTGGCCGCGCTGGACGAGCGCCCGGGACGGACAGGTGCACACCTCGCCCTGGTTGAGGGCGAACATCGTGAACCCTTCGAGGGCCTTGTCACGGAAGTCGTCGTCCGCCGACCAGATGTCCTCGAAGAAGATGTTCGGGGACTTGCCGCCGAGTTCGAGGGTGACCGGTGTGATGTTCTCGGAGGCGTACTGCATGATCAGCCGCCCGGTGGTGGTCTCCCCGGTGAACGCCACCTTCGCCACCCGCGGGCTGGAGGCCAGGGGCTTGCCCGCCTCCACGCCGAAGCCGTTGACGACGTTGACGACACCGGGCGGCAGCAGGTCGGCGACCAGGCTCAGCCAGACGTGGATGGACGCCGGGGTCTGCTCGGCCGGCTTGAGCACGACCGCGTTGCCCGCGGCCAGCGCCGGCGCCAGCTTCCAGGTGGCCATCAGGATGGGGAAGTTCCACGGGATGATCTGCGCGACCACGCCCAGCGGCTCGTGGAAGTGGTACGCCACCGTGTCCTCGTCGACCTCGCCCAGCGAGCCCTCCTGGGCGCGGATCGCGCCCGCGAAGTACCGGAAGTGGTCGATGGCGAGGGGGATGTCGGCGGCCAGCGTCTCGCGCACCGGCTTGCCGTTCTCCCAGCTCTCCGCGACCGCCAGCTCCTCGAGGTGGGCCTCCATCCGGTCGGCGATCTTGAGGAGGATGTCGGAGCGCTGGGTCACCGAGGTACGCCCCCACGCCGGGGCGGCCGCGTGCGCCGCGTCGAGCGCCCGTTCCACGTCCTCCGCCGTACCGCGCGCGACCTCGGTGAAGGGCTGCCCGTTCACCGGCGAGGGGTTCTCGAAGTACAGCCCGCGAGCCGGCGGCACGTACTCGCCCCCGATGAAGTGGTCGTAGCGCGCCTGGTAGGAGACGATCGCGCCCTCGGTGCCGGGCGCCGCGTAACGGGTCATGTCTCAGTGCCTCCTCGGGAAGCGCCGCCCGCCGTTGGGCGGCTTTCCCCGGGAGGCTAGGGACGCGGACGTTGCAACCACGTTGCCGGGCGGCCCACGTCCCGCGGCCCGCCCCTCGGCGCCGCCAGCTCGGACTCCAGCACCGCGAGCCGGGAGCGGACGGCCGCCGTGGGCCGCACCGCGGCCAGCGCCCGCCACACGTCGAGGTCGTCCTCGCCCCACGGCGCGTGCGCCCAGTCCGCCAGCAGGTCGGGATCCCGGCGGGCGATCAGCGCCGTACGCAGCCCGTCCGCGAGACGCCGCCTCAGCCGTACGACCGCCGGGGCCTGGGACCCCGGCAGCAGCGGCCCGGTGTAGGCCGTCGCGGCCGCCGTGACCGCCCCGGTCTCCAGCCGCCGCTCGACGACGGCGACGTCCGACTCGACCGGCGCGGTCAGCCGGTACGGCCGCGACCCCAGCAGCTCCGCGCCGAGAATCCGGCGCAGCCGGGCCAGTTCGGCCCGCAACGTCACCGGCGTCACCGACTCGTCCTCGTACAGCGCGCACAGCAGCTCGTCGCCGGACATGCCCTCCGGGTGGCGGGCCAGCAGCACCATGATCTCGCTGTGCCGCCGGCTCAGCCTGATCGTGCGCCCGCCGGTGCGCAGGTGCGCCTCGTCCCGGCCCAGCGCGGTCAGCTCCGGCGTGCCGGTGGTGTGCCGCTGCGGGGTGAGCAGCGCCAGCTGCGACTCGGCGGCACGGGCGACGGCCTGCACGAAGGCCAGGCTGTGCGGGTGCGCGAGCCCGTCCCCGCCGGTGATGTCCACCGCGCCGAGCACCCGCCCGGTGCGCGGATCGTGCACCGGCGCCGCCGCGCACGTCCACGGCTGCACCTGCCGGATGAAGTGCTCGGCCGCGAAGACCTGCACGGGCCGTCCCACCGCGACCGCCGTCCCCGGCGCGTTGGTCCCGACCGCCGTCTCCGCCCAGCGGGCCCCCGGCACGAAGTTCATCCGCCCCGCCCGCCGCCGGGTCGTGGGATGGCCCTCGACCCACAGCAGCCGGCCGTGCGCGTCGCACACGGCGAGCAGATGCTCGCCGTCCGCGGCGAACGTCCCCATCAGCTCCCTGAACAGCGGCATCACCCGCGCCAGCGGATGCTCGGCCCGGTAGCTGCCGAGATCGCCGTCGGCGAGCTCCACGCTCGCCGTGCCGTCGGGCCCCACGCCGGCCCGCACGGAACGCCGCCACGACTCGGCCACCACCGGGCGCACCGGCCGGGAGACGGTGCCCACCTCGGTGAACGTCTCGTGCGCGCGTCGCAGCATCCGGACGCGCTCGGCAGGGTCGGCCCCCGGCTCCAGGGCCACCCACGGATCGGTCAACTCGGCCTCCCCGACAGGCGTTGCGGCTGAGGACATCGTCACTCCGCGTACCCGTATGGACAACCTCTTCGACCGCGGTCACCCGATCGTGGGCGTGCCGGTGGCGCTCAGGCGAAGTTGACCAGCCTTATGTAGCGCGTCCAGTCCCAGTTCGGCCCCGGATCGGTGTGGTCCGTGCCCGGCACCTCGTAGTGGCCGATGATGTGCGCCCGGTCCTTGGGGATGCCGTACCTGGCGCAGACGGCCGCCGTGAGCTTCGCCGACTGTTCGTACAGGGCGTCCGTGAAGTAGGCGGGCTGGTCCACCCAGCCCTCGTGCTCGATGCCGATGCTGCGGGTGTTGTAGTCCCAGTTCCCCGCGTGCCAGGCGATGTCGGCCTCCCGCACACACTGCGCGACGTGCCCGTCGGCCGAGCGCACCACGTAGTGCGCGGACACCGCCTTCCGCGGGTTCTGGAAGATCGACAGCGTGTTGGCGTAGGTCTCCTGCGTGACGTGGATGATCACGTAGTCGAGGGGATAGGCGGTCGGGCGGTTCGACACCGTGTAGTTGGAGGTGCTCGCCGGCTGCCACTCGGCGGGCGGGTAGTCGACGGCCTGGGTGCGCGCACCGGCCTGGGGCTCGGGGAGTAACGCGTACGGGACGGCGGCCAGGGCGACGCCCTTGAGGAAACGCCGTCTGCCGGCGCTCGGTCTGGCTTCTCGCATGGAGACGCGCCTTTCGGATGAGACGTGGGGGATGTTCAGCCGCGGAGCGTCGCCGCGGTCTCCCGCAGCCGCGCGTGCAGGCCGCGGTGAGTCTCGCGCGCGGGCAGGTATTCCTTGCGGATCTTGGCCACGCAGGTGTAGTTCGTGTCGCACACGTTGGCCAACGGCGACTCGACGGCCTGGGTCACGAACTGGTAGGCGTCCAGCTCGGAGAACCCGTAGTCGCGCACCAGCCACTGCACGAGGTCCAGCTGGGATATCCGGAACGCGTCCTCCAACGGGCGTGCCGAACCGGTGGAGATGAGATGCGTGTCGGACTCGATGCGCGGCCACGGCGTGGCGAGCCCCTTGAGCAGTTCCACCACCACGACGGTGTTCATCGCGCACTCGACGGCCACCCCGCAGGTCTCGCCCTCGCCCTGCCGCGCGTGCCCGTCGCCGAGGCTGAGCAGCGCGCCCTCGACGTTCACCCCGAGATAGCAGGTCACGCCGGCCCGCATCTCGGGCGTGTCCATGTTGCCGCCGTGCGCGTCGGGCACCAGCGCCGAGCGCACCTCCAGGTTGGCCGGGGCCACGCCGACGGTGCCGTGCATCGGGTCGAGGGGCAGCTCGGCCTCGATGCCGCTGTCGTGCGCCCGGAACAGCGCCGTGCGCCGGTCCCGGTCCAGCTGCCAGATCCACACGGTCTCCGGCAGGGGCGGCTGCAGCGTGGCCGTCGTGTGCGTCGAGGTGAGCGCGCCGAACAGGGGGACCGTGGTCGACGCGGCCCAGTCCCGGGCGGGTTCGATCGACACGAAGTGCACCGCGACCGTGTCGCCCGGCTCGGCGCCCTCCACGTGGAACGGACCGGTCTGCGGGTTCAGGAACGGGAACTCGCAGACCTCGGACACCAGGTCCTTCTCGGACCGCACCCGGCCCGCGAAGCAGTCCTCCGTGTACAGGTCGAGCACGGTGCCGGGCGCGATGCGCGCCACGGGCGGCGCGCCGCCGAACGTCCAGGCGTACTCGTCCGGTTCGGGCCGGACGGTCAGGATCCGGGGGTCGCTCATCGCTGCGCAGCTCCGTTCTGCGGAAGGCCGGTGGGGGACGGGTCGTCGAGATGGACACGGGCGGTCTCGGCTATGCGCTCGGGATGCCGCCGCAGCAACACGGCCAGCACCACCACTCCCGCGGCCATCCATACCCCGACGACGGGTCCCGCGTAGGACACGGGAGCGGTCAGTTCGGTGACGAAGTCGAAGACGGGCAGGCCGGCCGCCGTCAGCAGCGCGGGCACGAACGCGACGATGCCGAGCAGCGGCAGGACCAGGTGCCGTACCGGTTTCAGCGACTGCCGTCCGCGGCGCAGGAAGTAGCCGGCGCAGGCGAGGTTGACCAGGATGTACACCCCGATCACGACCGTCACGATCACCGTGGCCAGCAGCAGGAACGCCGTCACCGGGTCGTATCCGAACCCCAGCCCCAGCACCGCGCCCACCGCCACCACGCTCTGCACGGCGATGCCGGCGACGGGGGAGCGGTGTTTCGGGTGGAGGGCGGCGAAGACGCCGGGCAGGACGCGGACCCGGGCCAGGGCGAAGGCCGTGCGTGTCGAGACGTTGGCGCACGCGTTGGCGTTGGCGATCGTCGAGTTGACCACGGCGAGGAACACCAGCACCCAGAACAGCCCGAACGACGCCCGGGCCACCCCTTCCCAGGAGGCGGCACCGTCGGCGCCGAACCTCCCGAAGCGGTCGGGGCCGAAGTACACCGTCATGGCGTAGGTCGTCACCACGTAGAACAGCCCGATCGCGAGAGCCGCGCCGAGCACCGCCCGGTGCATCGTCCGGCGCGGGTTCCTGGTCTCCTCGGCGAGCGGTGCCGCCGCCTCGAACCCGGCGAAGGCCAGCACCGTGTACACGGACCCGGCGAACACTCCGCTGATGCCTTGGTAGTCCGCGGCCGTGTGGGAGGTGCCGAAGACCGACAGGGTGTTGTCACCGCCCGCCCGGACGATCAGCCAGAGGGCGAACACGAGGAAGACGAGGACCTCGAAAACGCCGAGCACGGTGCCGAAGCGAGCCGAGGCGCGGATCCCGAAGTAGCCCGCCGCCGTGATGATCGCGGCTCCCGCGAGCGCCCACGGCCACCACAGGTGTGCCGGATACGCGGACCACTCCTGGTGCAGCGTGCCCGCGGTCGTGAACCCGAGCTGTAGGAGCAGCAGCGGCGGGACCAGGGCCTCCACGAAGACGTAGCCCCAGCCCACGAGGAACCCGACGGCCGGATGCAGTCCCTGGGCCGCGTACGTCGCCACCGAGCCGGCCGCCGGCATCTCGCGTGCCAGCTCCGCCACGCAGGACGCGGTGAACAGGCAGGCCACCAGCGCGATCAGCACCGACAGGGGCAGGCTGCCGCCCGCGAACGCCGCGCCGGACGGAATGGACGCGGCGACCGCGGCGGCCGGTGCCATGGCCGTGATGCTCTGGAACAGGACCTCGCGCAGCCCGATCGCGTCACGCCGAAGACCCGCGTCCGCTGTTCCCGCCCCGCGCCCTGGGCCCGTGTGTGCTTCCCCCGCCATGTGAATCCCCCTCAATTCACGCCGAGACGCCCGGCGTCACCCGGGTCGACGGGTGCGCCTCGCGGGAATCACGGTACGGCGCTGGCGGGTTGGGCAGAAGAGTCCGGCGCGGTTCGGTGGACGGGTGCTCGATTGTGGAAAACCCGGCCACTCGTGTGGGTGAACCGGCGTTCTGATCAGGCTCGTTCCGCCACCGCGGCGGGGTCGTCGAGCACCGACCGCACGACCGAGTGGGCCGCGCCCAGCAGCGGTCCCTCCGAGCCCAGTCGGGACACCAGCACCGGACAGGCGGGTCCCGCCGTGCGCCGGTCCAATTCGGCCTCCAGCGACGGCAACAGCCACGGCGCCAGCCCGGCCAGCGCGCCGCCGAGGACCACACCTTCGGGATCCAGCAGGTTGACGGCTCCGGTCAGCGCGATGCCCAGCGCCGTACCGGCCTCCCGCAGCGCACCCCGCACGGCCTCGTCACCCGCGGCGGCACGGTCGGCGAGCAGCCCGACCCGGTCCTCGCCCGGCTCCAGACCGGCGGCCCGCAGCACCGCCTCCTCACCGGCGTACTGCTCCAGACACCCCAGCCCGCCGCACGCGCACGGCGGCCCGTCCGGGCGCACCGGAACATGCCCCAGCTCGCCCGCGAAACCGCGCTTCCCACGCAGCAGCCCTCCGGCCACGACGACCGCCCCACCGATGCCGATCTCCGCCGACACGTGCAGGAAGTCGCGCGGAGTGCCGGCGCCGAGCCAGAGTTCGGCCAGGGCACCGAAGTTGGCCTCGTTGTCGACGGTCAGCGGGAACCCCCTCGGCAGCAGGGTGCCGAGGTCGGTGCCGTGCCAGTCGAGGTTCGGGGCGCGGACGACGGTACGGGCGTCCCGCGCCACCAGACCCGGGACGGCCACCGCGAGCCCCGCCGGCCACAGCCCCTCCTCCTCCGCCTCGGCGACCACCCGGCGCACCAGACCCGCGAGCTCCGAGAGCACGGGCTCGGGAGCGCGGCCGCGGTTCACACCGTGCCGCACCACCCGGGAGCGGACCTGACCGCGCAGGTCGACGGCGCAGACGGCCAGGTGGTCGACGCCCACCTCGGCACCGATCCCGGCCGGCCCGTGGCCGCTGACGGCGAGCGCGGAGCCGGGACGGCCCACCCGGCCGGGCCGCTCGGGGCCCAGCTCGTCGAGCAGGCCGGTCCGTATGAGCTCGTCGACGAGCGAGGAGACGGCGGCACGCGTCAGCCCGATCCGTGAGGCCACGGCGGCGCGGGAGAGCGGGCCCTCGGCGCTGACGGTGTGCATCACCCGGGCGAGATTGCGGCGGCGCATGCCCTGCTGGGTGTCGGGCAGGGCGCGCCCCGGTCCGGCCGGGTGAGCCTCGTGCAGCGGTGCGGTCATGCCCCCAGTCCTCAGCGCGCGTCCGGGCTCCGCTCCAGCAGCGGGGCCGCGTCGGAGAGTACCCCGGAGATCCTGGCCAGCGTCGCCTCGTCCCGCTCCACGGCATCCAGGACCGGGCCCCGGGCCGTGTTCCAGCGCCGGGCGACCGCGGCCGGGTCCTCGCCGGTCAGCAGGCCCGCCGCCTGGGCCGCGGCGCCCAGCGCGACGAGCTCCTTGGCCTCGGGCACCTGGACCGGTCGGCCCGACAGCCGCCGTACGGTCTGCTGCCAGGCCGTTCCCCGGGCCCCGCCGCCGATCAGCAGCAGCGGGGCGGCCGGGTCGGCGTCCTCGTCCAGCACCAGGTCCAGCGCGCCGAGCAGCGCGTGCACGGCGCCGTCGTAGGCGGCCTGCAGGAGCTGGCCGGCGGTCGTGTCGTGACGCAGGCCGTGCAGCAGGCCCGAGGCGCCGGGCAGGTTCGGGGTGCGCTCGCCGTCCAGATACGGCAGGACGGTGACGTCGCCGGCCGGCTCCACGGCCTCGCGGTCCAGGCCCAGCAGGGCGGCGACGCGGTCGACGGCGAGCGTGCAGTTCAGGGTGCAGGCCAGCGGCAGCCAGTCGCCGCGGGCGTCGGCGAAGCCCGCCACGGTGCCCGTCGGGTCGGCGGGGCGCCGCTGGGAGACGGCGTACACCGTGCCCGAGGTGCCGAGGCTCATCACCGGCGTGCCGGGGCGCAGCCCGAGGCCCAGCGCGGCGGCGGCGTTGTCACCGGTGCCGGCCGCGACCAGCGTGCCCTTGGAGAACGGCAGGTCGTGGCTGTCGCGCACGGTGCCCGCCACCTCGCCGGGCCGCACCACGCGGGGCAGCAGCGCCGGATCGAGACCCACGTGCGCGAGCGTCTCCTCGTCGTACGACTCCGTTCCCGAAGCCCACCAGCCCGTACCGGACGCGTCACCCCGGTCCGTCGTGCCCTGTCCGGTCAGGCGCTCGGTGAGGTAGTCGTGCGGCAGACGCACCGCCGTGGTCGCGCGGACCGCCTCCGGCTCGTGCTCGGCCAGCCAGGCCCACTTCGTGACCGTGAAGGAGGCGCCGGGCACGCTGCCGGTGCGCTCGGCCCACCCCTTCGGGCCGCCCAGCTCCTCGATCAGCCGCCTGGCCTGCGGCGCGGAGCGCACGTCGTTCCACAGCAGGGCCGGGCGCACCGGCTCGCCTCGCGCGTCCAGCGTGACCAGGCCGTGCTGCTGGCCGCCGATCGACACCGCGGCGGCCTCGTGCGCCGCGTCCCCGCACTGGTGCAGGGCCTCGCACAGGGCGTCCCACCACTGGCGCGGGTCGCTCTCGCGTCCCGCTCCGGAGGTCACGCTGTGCGGCGCCTGGCCGCTTGCGACGACCTGCCCGGTGGCCGCGTCGACGACGAGCGCCTTGGTGGACTGGGTGGACGTGTCCACGCCGACGACGAGCGGACCCTCGGCTGCTGACATCGGGCTCTCCCTAAATTCGCGGCTCGGCTTGCGCGGCTCGGCACGTTACGGCTCTCAGACTGTGGTTGAACAGCGTGTTCCGTCACACCCAGCCTGCTCTCTTCCCAGAGATGCGTTCGCATACTAATTTGTAAACCGCCATGACGAAATAGTCGCAAGCAAGCGTCGCCATCAAGCAAGGAGCCGCGGCATGAGCTACCAGCCCACCCCCGACGACAGGTTCACCTTCGGCCTGTGGACCGTCGGATGGCAGGGAAGGGACCCCTTCGGGGACGCCACCCGGCGGGCCCTGGACCCCGTGGAGACGGTGCAGCGCCTGGCCGAGCTCGGGGCCTACGGCGTCACCTTCCACGACGACGACCTGATCCCCTTCGGGTCCTCCGACAGTGAGCGCGAGTCCCACATCAAGCGCTTCCGCCAGGCCCTCGACGCGACCGGCATGACCGTGCCGATGGCCACCACCAACCTCTTCACGCACCCGGTCTTCAAGGACGGCGCGTTCACCGCCAACGACCGCGACGTGCGCCGCTACGCGCTGCGCAAGACGATCCGCAACATCGACCTGGCGGTCGAGCTCGGCGCGAAGACCTACGTCGCCTGGGGCGGCCGCGAGGGCGCCGAGTCCGGCGCCGCCAAGGACGTGCGCGCGGCCCTGGACCGCATGAAGGAGGCCTTCGACCTCCTCGGCGAGTACGTCACCTCCCAGGGCTACGACCTGAGGTTCGCCATCGAGCCCAAGCCGAACGAGCCGCGCGGCGACATCCTGCTGCCCACCGTCGGTCACGCCCTCGCCTTCATCGAGCGCCTGGAGCGCCCCGAGATGTACGGCGTCAACCCCGAGGTCGGCCACGAGCAGATGGCCGGCCTGAACTTCCCGCACGGCATCGCGCAGGCGCTGTGGGCGGGCAAGCTCTTCCACATCGACCTCAACGGCCAGTCCGGCATCAAGTACGACCAGGACCTGCGCTTCGGCGCCGGCGACCTGCGCGCCGCGTTCTGGCTCGTCGACCTCCTGGAGAGCGCCGGCTACGACGGCCCGCGTCACTTCGACTTCAAGCCGCCGCGGACCGAGGACCTCGACGGCGTGTGGGCGTCGGCCGCCGGCTGCATGCGCAACTACCTGATCCTCAAGGAGCGTGCGGCCGCCTTCCGGGCCGACCCCGAGGTGCAGGAGGCCCTGCGCGCCTCGCGCCTGGACCAGCTCGCCCAGCCGACGGCCGCGGACGGCCTGCAGGCCCTGCTCGCCGACCGCGGCGCCTTCGAGGAGTTCGACGTGGAGGCGGCCGCCGCGCGCGGGATGGCCTTCGAGCGGCTCGACCAGCTGGCGATGGACCACCTGCTGGGGGCGCGCGGCTGAACGACACGCGTACGCGCGCGTGCGGGGCGATCCACCGTCAGGTACGCGCGCGTGGGCCTGGTGAAGGACCACCCGGATACGCGCGCAGTGATCGGTCCCCGCGCGGAATGCTCCGGAATCGTGCGGTCCATGGCATCGGGCCGTATCAACTTCCCGGCGGGGCTCGCGGCATGCCCGTTGTGCGGCGAGTCTGGACGGTATGGCCATGCCGCCCGTACCGCCTCAGCCGCCCGAGCCCCCGGGGAACACGCCGCCGCAGGGCGGCGGATTCGGCCCACCGGAGAAGCGCTACGACCCGCCGACCGAGCGCCTTGACCCACCGACGGAACCCTTCGGACGCACCCAACGCCTCGGTCCCGCCGAAGGATTCGGGCCGTCCTCCTACGGTGCCGGGCCGCCGCCTCCGCAGCCGCCCGGGCCGCCCGACGGAGCGGGTGGCCCGGCAGGTCCGAGGCGGCGGCGCAACCCGCTCTTCGTGCTGCTGGTCGGGATCGCGGCGATCGCGGCCGTGGTCGTCGTCGTGCTGATGGCGTCCGGGAGCGGCGACTCGTCGGACAAGAAGTCGCCGGCGCGGAGCAGCGCGGGCTCCAGCCGCTCGTCCACGCCGTCCCCGGGCATTCCGACCGAGCTGCCGAGCCGGCTGCCCAGCAAGCTGCCGACCCGCCTGCCCAGCGAGCTGCCCAGCAGCGTCCCGAGCGATCTGGAGTCGCTGATCCCGTCGCTGGTCGGTGACCTTCCCTAGCCGTCAGATGCCGTGCGGCAGCCGCACGTAGACCACCGTCGTCTCGATCCCGCTGTCGACCAGCCGTCCCTGCGCGTCGAACGCGCCCACGCCGTCCGTCATCCCGAAGTCGTTGTCGTTGACGAGAGCGAGCGTGTCGTGGTCCACGCGCGCGACGCCCTCGATCTTCCCCGGCACGCCGGTGACCTTCCCCAGGTCGACGACGAGCTTCTTGCCGAGCACCGGGACGCCCGAGGCCGCCGGGTCGGCGAGCTGCTCCAGGGAGGGGGACGTCGTGTCGTCGTCGTAGGGGCCGCCGAGGATGTCCGCCTCCCGGCTCAGCCGCACGAGCTGGAGACGGGCCGCCTTGTCGGTGCGCTCCTCGACCAGCAGCCGGTCGCCGCCCACGGCCACGACCGAGGAGATCTTCAGCTCGGAGGTGTCGTCCTCGCCGGGGTCCACCACGCCGACCGGGTCGAAGCGGTAGGCGTACTCGGCGGTGACGGCCTTCCTCTTCGGCGAGAAACGCAGCAGACGCGTGGTGCGCGAGGCCTCTCCGGAGGCCGTGTCCGGCAGCGACAGGGGGCTCTGCAGGGCGATCACCAGGTCGCCGCCGGAGAGTTGGGCCAGACCCTCGAAACCGCGGTTGGTCTTGCGGTGCAGCAGGACGGCGGGCAGCGCCTCCACGACCGGGTAGTCCGTGCCGGTGAGGTCGAGCCCCTTGGGCACGTAGCGCGTGAGGACCTTTCCGCGCGCGGAGACGTGCACCAGGGACGGCCCGTACTCGTCGACGAGCCAGAAGGTCCCGTCGCCGGCACGCACGATGCCCTCGGTGTCCAGTCCGTCGGGGTTGTACGACACAGGCGTCTGGGCGTTGTAGTCATAGGGCGCCTCGTCCCGTCCGGCCTGGTTCGGCAGCCCGGTGACCGCCTTCCCGGAGGACGTGGTGATGGGGATGGCGCCGAGCACCTTCACGGTGTCGCCGGTGACCCGGATCCGCACGATCGCCGGGTCGAAGCCCGGCACCGGGAAGGTGCGGCGCTTGGTGCCGTTCACCTTGATCTGCCCGTTGGGACCGCGGTCGGTGACCGTCCAGAACTCGCCCTTGCGGCCCGCCGGGTAGATGTCGCTGCCGATCCCGCCGAGGTCGATGCCGTGGTCGTCGTCCACCGTCCCCGGAAGCAGCGCGTTGCTGAACGCGCCGAGGGGGATGTCGCCGAGCGTCGCCGTGCGGGTGACGTGCGCATCCGCCGACGAGGCGCCCGCGGCCGGACCGGCCGCCGCGAGAGCCGCGATCACGGCGAGCGGCACCCCCGCCGCGACGGAACGATGGACGCGGCGCCGGCCGGTGGCGTGCGGGGACATCAGGCCTCCTGAGGTCAAGTTCGTTGCTGCTGGCCAGATTTGGGTCCCACACGGAATGCCGCGAGACGACGGGGTGAACGCAGGGCGTCGGACGTTCGACGGGCGGACGCCGACTTGCCGACGAGGGACGAAGACCGTCGATGAGCAGGGTGAGCGGACGGCACCGGGTTCCGGGGGAGGCGGCGGTTTCCGCCACGGATCTGGTGACGCTCGCCTGGCGCAGCGGCATGCTGGTGCGAGGACTGACCGCGCTGCCGTTGAAAGGGGGCTGTCCGGCCCACGACACCCCCAGCCGTACGCCGTAGGTTGGGGTGT
This sequence comes from Streptomyces sp. 7R007, assembly GCF_054850255.1. Classification (NCBI taxonomy): domain Bacteria; kingdom Bacillati; phylum Actinomycetota; class Actinomycetes; order Kitasatosporales; family Streptomycetaceae; genus Streptomyces; species Streptomyces sp. 7R007. The sequence goes on from NZ_JBTWMV010000002.1 coordinate 61,057, forward strand.
CCCCTTCCACGAGACAGCATCTCCACGAAGACAGCAGCGCGCTCTCAGGGATTCGTCGGGGTCGCGAGTCAGGGACGTCTCAGGGTCGTGGTGCGGAACCGCCGTGAGCGCGGGTCCGTTTTCAGGACAGAGAGCGGCAGTGGCCGCGAAGGAGGCGACGCACATGTCGAGAAACGCGAAGATGGCCGCAGGAGGTGTGGCGGTCGGACTCATCCTGCTGTTCTGGCTGCCCTGGTGGGCCGCATTCCTGATCATCCTGGGGGTCCCGGCCGCCGCCTACCTCGCGCTGGACCCGTCACAGCGGCGGAGGCTGCGCCGCGTCACCCGCAAGGAGCTCGGCCGCTGACGCGCTAACGCGCACCGGCGGCGCGGTCGCCCAGCACGCAGGAGTCGACCACATCGCCGTCCGCGGGCCTGCCGACGGTATGGTCCGCGGGCGGCAGGGTGCCACGCTCCACCCAGGAGACCAGCGCGTCGAAGGCCGACCGGTAGCAGGGCAGGATCGGCCTCAACCGGTCCGGGAAGCTGTCGTACAGCCCGTCGACGTGCGTGCCGCCCTGGATCGTGTAGTAGCGGTGCAGGCGGCCGCGTCCGCTCGCGTCGATCATGCGGGCGTACACGTCGGAGTCGGCGGCCTTGGGCAGCAGCGCGTCCAGATCGCCGTGCAGGGTGATCAGCGGCTTGCCGATGCGTCCGGTCAGTGCCACGCGGGCCACGGCGCGGTGGACGGCCGCGGGGCGCGTCGCGTAGTCGTAGTCCGCGTCGCCGGCACACGGCGCGAGGATCTCTTCCGTGGTGGTCCCGGCGGACACCCCGGGGCAGGCGGGGTCGTAGCTCGGGTCGAACTCCGCGCGGTAGATCTTCTGCGTCAGACCCCAGTAGGCCTTCTCGTGGTAAGGCCACAGGAACTCGGAGCCCGGCGCGAACCCCACCGCGTACAGGTCCTCGTCCCGGGCCGTCCCCAGCGTCCGTGCCACGGCGGCGGGCAGGAAGGTGAGCAGGTTGGGGCCGTCCGCGGTCCACAACGCTCCCTCCCAGTCCACGCCCCCGTCGTACAGCTCCGGATGGTTCTCCAGCTGCCAGCGGGTGAGGTAGCCGCCGTTGGAGATGCCGGTGACGTAAGTGCGGCGCGGGAGCCGACCGTACCGCTGGGCCACGGCGCGCTTGGCGGCCCGGGTGAGCTGGGTGGTGCGCGTGTTCCACTCGGCGAGGGCGTCGCCGGGGCGGTCGCCGTCGCGGTAGAAGTCGGCACCGCTGTTGCCCTTGTCGGTGGCCGCGTACGCGTACCCCTGGGCGAGGACCTGGTCGGAGATCGCCGTGTCCGTCGCGTACTGCCGACGCGTGCCGGGGGCGCCAGTGACCACCAGGCCACCGTTCCAGTGGTCCGGCAGCCTGATCACGAACTGCGCGTCGTGGTTCCAGCCGTGGGTGGCGTTGAAGTGCGAGGAGTCCGGGAAGTACCCGTCGATCTGCACGCCCGGCACTCCGGACGGGGACCGGGTGGCCTTGGCGGTCAGCCCGGCCTGGTCAGCCGTGTCGGTGTACGGCGTGCCGGCGAGCCCGGCCGTGGTCAGGTCGGGCAGACAGGCGCTCCGTTGGAGGGCCGCGCCCGGCACCCGGACCTGCTCCTGCCGGGCGCAGTGACCTCCACCGCCCGCGACGGCCCCGGCGGGAGCGGGCCAGACGAGCGTGGCCGCCGCGACGGTGACGGCGACGAACGGGACACGGCGGGACGGACGCACGGCAGCCTCCAGGGCAGACGGGAGGGTGGCGGCGCCCGCCGGAGTGCGGGGCGCCGAGGACTGCCTCATGGTCGTGTCCGGCCCGTGGGCCAGCCATGGGCTAACACCACATCGCATGGCGTGCGTAAGTGGGTGCCCGCCACAGGACGCGTGTGCCCGCTCCGTCAGCTCGGCCGCACGGCCATCTTGTCGAGCGCCTCCAGCAGCCCCGGCAGCTCCGGGCCCCTGCCCACCGGCAGCACCTCACCCGGCTCCTCGTCCAGCAGGACGAACGCTATGTCGTCGGTCCTGGCCACGAGCGACCACCCCGGGCCGTCGGCGCGCAGGGTCCGTGCGTCACCGGGCGCGAAGGAGGACCGGACGCGCCCGAGCGGCGGGGGAGTCTCCACGTAGGCACGCGCCTCGGCGAGGACGCGCCGGATCTTGCTGTTCCCCCCGGACGCCGGCTTCCGGTCCCCGCCGCCGTCCCCGGCGGCCTCCTCGGCCTTCTCCGCCCCGTTCGCACCTTCGGCGCCCTGCGGGCCGTCGAACGTGGAATCGTCGATCTGCTCCCGCCACAGGGCCCACTGCAGCGCGATCTCGTCGGCTCCCAGCCGCCGCTGCGCCGGACCCCACCGGGTGGTGTCCGGCGGCGACAGCGGGGGCTGCTCGGCGACCTCGGGGTCCGGGTCGTGCGGGGCCGGCACATTCGGAGCCGCCACGGCCACAGCGAGCGGCCAGCCGGGCAGCGCGGTGACCACCGAGCGCTCGTCCGGCGACAGGTCGTACTCCATGCCGCAGTCCCAGGAGGCGATGGCCACCGCGACCAGGGAGACGTCATCGACGACGACCGTCCAGCGGGCACCGTCCCCGTCCTGGCCGAGCACCAGACCGTAGCCGTCGGCGAGCGGCGGCAGGCCGAGTGCCGCACAGGCCTCCGGATAGTCGTCGCCCAGCACGCTCGGAAACTTCGCCGGCGTCAGCAGTACCGCCGTCAGCACGTAGAGCGCGTCGTCCGCGGCGGCGACGGCCGCTTCGTCCGTCCCGGCCATCCCAGCCTCCCCATCGGTTCATCCAACGGCGCGCACCCTAGTGCGAGCGGAAGGCGCTTGTCACGACTCCCCGGCCCACCCGGAGCTGCAGTTTTCCGACTGGACGGGGCGAATCGCCCGCGGTCCGGGGAGCGCGGGTCAGGCCGCGGGAAGCCCGAGCAGCGCGCGAGCCACGGTCCGCGGCGACTCGTCGCGCTCCCGCGCGAGTGCGATCACGGCCCGGCAGGCCAGCTCGTTGACCCCGAAGGACAGGGCCTCCGGCGACACCCAGCCCGCCGCCTCGTCGATCCGGTCCTGGTCGTCCTCGGCGCAGGCCGAGACGTACGCGGCGGCGGCCTCGAAAAGATTGTGTGTACGTTTGTCCCGGCCCTCGTTCACTTCCGCGCGTACGGCGTTGAGGAATCTGACACAGGACTTGCGGACCCGGCCCAGCATTCCGACCACCTTCCCCCTGCGTGGTTGTCCTCGCCGATCGTTCATCTCCTGCTACTCAACGTAGAGTTGGAGCTCCGGCGGCAGAAGGGGGACGACGCGGTGAAGCGGTACGAGCGGCTCGAACGGATCCGGCGGATGGACCCCTACCGGGACGCCTCCGAGATCTACCGGCTCAGCGCGGCCTACGAGTTCCCCTGGGACTACACCCGCGCCCTGGAACTGGCCCTCTACCGCACCTACGCCGTGCCGAGCATCGGCCGGCTGCTCGCCGAGACGGCCGAGCTCACGGACCGGACGCAGAAGCGGTACGACGACACCACTCTGCTGCTGGACGCCGTCGTCGAGCACGGCTTCGGCAGCGAGGAGGCCCGCACCGCGATCCGCCGCATCAACCGCATGCACCGCAGCTACGACATCGGCAACGACGACATGCGCTACGTCCTGTGCACCTTCGTCGTCATGCCCAAGCGGTGGATCGACGCCTACGGGTGGCGCCGGCTCTCCCGCCACGAGACCATCGCGTCGAGCGTGCACTACGGCACCCTCGGACGGCACATGGGCATCCAGGACGTCCCCGGGTCCTACGAGGAGTTCGAGTCCTGCCTCGACGCCTACGAAGAGGCGCACTTCGCCTGGGACGAGCGCGCGCGGACCGTCTCGGACGCCACCCTCGCCCTGATGGCCTCCTGGTACCCGCGTCCCCTCGCCCCCGTGCTGCGCGCCACGACCCTCGCCCTCCTCGACGACCACCTGCTGCGCGCCTTCCGCTATCCGCCCCCGCACCCGGTCACCCGCGCTCTCGTGCGCCGCGCGGTACGCGCGCGTGGGCGCGCGGTCCGGCTGCTGCCGCCGCGCCGCGCACCGCACTACGCGCGGCAGAACTGGGAGGTCAGGAGCTACCCGGACGGCTACCGCCTGGACGAACTGGGCACCTGGCCGGTCCCGGGCGTGGGCGGCTGCCCGGTGCGCCGCCCGGGCACGTCAGCCGTCGAGTGAGCCGAGTGTGTCGCGCAGCCAGGCGAGTTCGGCCCGCGAGGTGGCACGCGCGATGGTCAGCAGCCCCCGGCGGAAGGGGTCGTCCAGTTCCTCGGCGCGCAGCGGCCGGTCACCGTCGTAGAAGAAGCTCGCCGGCTCCTCCAGGAACGCGAGCCTGCGCCGTAGCACCATCGCCTGGGCCGCCGGGTCGTCCAGGTGGCGCAGGAACGCGAGCAGCGTGAACCAGCGGTTCTCGTCGGTGATGTCGCGCTCGGCGGGCGCGGCGAGCCGCCGGCGCAGCTCCTGGCGGCCCTCCTCGGTGAGCGTCAGGACGTGCCGGGGCGCCGCCACGGAACCGGGCTGTGTGGCCCGTTCCAGCCGGCCCGCCTTCTCGAGCCGCTTGATGGCGGGGTACAGCGTGCTCTCCGCCACGGGCCGCACATGGCCCGTCAGTGCGGCGATGCGTTTGCGCAGCTCGTAGCCGTGCAGTGGGGCGTCGTACAGGAATCCGAGGATGGCGAGCTCCAGCATGCCCGCATTCTCCCTCATCGGCGCTGTACCTCGCTCACGTAATACATCGGCTCCGATGTATTGTGGTCGATGCAGGAGAGGCGCGGGTCGCGGGAGGGTGCGATGAGGCAGGCCGAGTTCGACGGCAAGGGGAGCTGCATTCGCTGGACGGAGACGCCGGGGGCGCAGCCCGCGCGCGTGTACGTGCACGGGCTGGGGTCGGTCTCGGCCGTCTACCACGCCCACATCGCGGCCCGTCCCGAACTCGCCGGCCGGCGCAGCCTCTTCGTCGACCTGCCCGGACACGGCATCAGCGACCGCCCCGACCACTTCGGCTACACCCTGGAGGGCCTCGCCGACGCGCTGGCCGCCGCCCTGGACGCGGCGGAGCTCACCGGCGCCGAGCTGATCGCGCACAGCATGGGCGGCGCCGTGGCCATCGTGCTCGCGCACCGCAGGCCGGAGCTCGTCTCCCGGCTGGTCCTCACCGAGGCCAACCTCGACGCCTTCCCGCCGCCCACCGCCGGCAGCAGCGGAATCGCCTCCTACGGAGAGGACGATTTCGTCGACGGCGGCTACGCGCGCGTGCTGGAGAAGGTGGGACCCCTGTGGGCGGCGACCATGCGGCTGGCCGACCCGCGCGCCCTGCACCGGGCCGCCGTGGGCCTGCGGCACGGATCCCAGCCCGTCATGCGCGAGATCCTCGAAGGACTGCCGATCGAGCGGGTGTACCTCCAGGGCGAACTGAGCGGCGAACTCGACGGCAGGGACGGCTTGGAGGCGGCCGGCGTGCGCGTGGTGACCGTGCCCGGCGCCGGGCACAACGTCATGTTCGACAACCCCGACGCCTTCGCCGCGGCGGTCGCCGGCCGCCCCTGACGTCAGCCCGCACGCACGGCCAGTGCCAGGAAACGGGCGTCCTCGTCGACGTATGACGTCATGCGGAAGCCCGAACCGGCCAGCAGCGGGCGCAGATTGGCCTCCGCGCGCAGGTCGTCCGGCGTGATCTGCCGCCCCTGGCGCGCCGCGAGCGCCGCCCTGCCGACGGGGTGGAACAGCGCCAGCGTGCCGCCGGGGCGCAGCACCCGCGCCAACTCCCGCAGGTTGGCCGACGGATCGGGCAGATGCGCGATGAGCCCGGCCGCGAACACCGCGTCCAGCGACTCCGACCGCAGTGGCAGCTCTGCCACGTCGGCGAGCAGCAGCCGCCCGTCGCGGTCCCGTCCCGCCCGCACGGCGGCCTGGAGCATCGCCGGGGTCAGATCGGCCCCGACGACCACTCCCGAGGCTCCCACGGCCGCACGCAGGGGCGTCAGGGCGCGTCCGGTGCCGCAGCCCGCGTCCAGCACCCGGTCTCGCTCGTGCAGCCCGAGGCCGGCCACCGCCGCCGCGTAGGCGGGGCCGTCGTCCGGGAACTTGCTGTCCCAGTCCGCGGCGCGGGCGGTGAAGAACTCCTGGACGTGTGTGTGGTCGTCGCTCATGCTCCGCATGATTCCTCACCGACACGGATGATGCCGCAGCGCACACGTTCGAGCTTCGCGCGATCGCCGAGGTGCACGTCTGCGCCATATTCCGGCACTTTTCGAAATGCGCCCCCTTTGTGCGCCCGTGCCCCCGCTAGCGTCCCCAGGCCATGGGACACCTGGACCACGCCACCTTCGGCTGGCTGACCCCCGTGCTGTCGTACGCGATGGCCAGCATCGGCGCCGCCCTCGGGCTGCGCTGCACCGTCCGCGCGCTCGGCGCCACCGGACGCTCCCGCCGCAACTGGCTGATCACCGCCGCCTCGGCGATCGGCACCGGCATCTGGACCATGCACTTCGTGGCGATGCTCGGCTTCGGCGTCAGCGGCACCGACATCCGCTACGACGTACCGCTCACCATCGTGAGCCTGCTCGTCGCCATGCTCGTCGTGTGCGCCGGGGTCTTCGCCGTCGGATACAGCCGCGACCGCACGCGCGCGTTGCTGCTCGGCGGCCTGACCACCGGGCTCGGCGTCGCCAGCATGCACTACCTCGGCATGGCGGCGGTGCGCCTGCACGGACACATCCACTACGACCCGGCCCTCGTCGGGCTCTCCGTCCTGATCGCGGTCGTCGCCGCGACGGCGGCCCTGTGGGCGGGGCTCAACATCAAGTCGCCCGTCGCCGTCGCCATCGCCTCACTGATCATGGGTGCGGCGGTCAGCAGCATGCACTACACGGCGATGTTCGCGGTGAGCGTCCGCGTCACGCCCTCCGGCGGCACCCTGCCCGGGGCCACGGCGATGCAGTTCATCTTCCCCCTCGCCGTCGGCCTCGGGTCCTACCTCTTCCTGACCTCGGCCTTCGTCGCGCTGTCGCCCACCACGGGGGAACGCGAGGCGTCCGCCTCCGCGCAACAACCGGTCGAGAGCCTGGCCCGCTGACACCGGTCCGCACGGCACGCCCCCGAACGACTCCCGAGCGAGGAGGCCATGCGCACACCCCGCAGGACCCCGACACCCGGCGCCGAGACGCCGCCCGCACCGCCGCGCGGCCGCCGCGCCCACGCCGGACCACCGGCCGACGAACTCCTCGACGATCCCGCCGGCACGGCACCGGACGACGCACCCGCGCGCGCCGGACGCCGACGTCTGCGCCCCCGCACCGTCCGGGCCAAGATCGTCTGCCTGCTGATGGTGCCGGTGGTCTCCCTGCTGGCCCTGTGGGCGTACGCCACCGTCACCACCGCCCAGGACATCGCCCGGCTACGGCAGTTGCAGCGCGTCGACTCCACCATCCGCACCCCTGTCGCGACCGCCGTCGCCGCACTCCAGGCCGAGCGCACGGCCGGGGTGCGCTGCGCGACGTCCGCCGGGGCGTGCGCCGACTACAGAAGGCTCCAAGCGCCCACCGACCGGGCCCTGGCCGCCCTGCGCCTCGGCGACGGCAACACGGTCGCCGACAGCGAGGAACTGCCCGCCGGGGTGGCCGGCCGGCTCCGGGCCTTCGTCACCGGCGCCGAGCGACTGCGCCCGCTGCGCACCGAGGTCCTCGACCGCCGCGCCGGCTGGGACGAGACCTACGGCCGGTACACCAGGACCATCGCGAGCGCCTTCGAGGTGGGCGGCGCGCTCACCGGCATCCAGGACGCCGACCTCGGATCCGACGCGCGCGTGCTGCTGGAGTTCTCCCGCGCGGGCGAGGCGCTGGCGCAGGAGGACGCGGTCCTGGCCGGCGCCCGGCTCACCGGCGGCCTCGGCGGCGAGCGGCTGCGGCTGTTCACCGGCGCCGTCGACACCCGCCGTACCCTCACCGCGTCCGCCGCCGTCGACCTGCGCGGCTCCGAACGCGCCGCCTGGCGCCGACTCGCCGACGGCGGCGCCTACACGGCCCTGACCGCCACCGAGGACCGGGTCCTCGCCAGGGCACCGGGCGAACGGGCCCTCGGCGCGGCACCGGCAGCCGACTGGTCGGGCGCGCACACGCGCGTGCAGGACGGGATGCGCGCCATCGAGCAGAGCGCCGGGCACGACGTCGCGGACCGCGCGGATCCCTTCACCCGCGGCCTGCTCACCCCGGCCGGCGCGGCCGTCCTGATGGGCCTCGCCGCCGTCGTCGCCTCGCTCGTCATCTCGGTGCGCATCGGCCGCGGTCTCGTCGTCGAGCTGGTCAGCCTGCGCAACGGCGCGCTGGAGATCGCCCGGCGCAAACTCCCCGAGGCCATGCGCAGACTGCGGGCCGGCGAGGAGATCGACATCCGGGCCGAAGCGCCGCCCGGACCACCCGCGGAGGACGAGACCGGTCAGGTCGCCGAGGCCCTGGGAACCGTGCACCGGGCCGCGCTGCGGGCCGCCGTGGAGCGCGCCGAGCTCGCCAGCGGCATCTCCGGGGTCTTCGTCAACCTCGCCCGCCGCAGCCAGGTCCTCGTGCACCGCCAGCTGAGCCTGCTGGACAGCATGGAACGCCGCTCCGAGGACCCGAACGAACTGAGTGACCTCTTTCGGCTCGACCACCTCACCACCCGCATGCGGCGCCACGCCGAGAGCCTGATCATTCTCTCCGGCGCCGCACCCGGCCGCGCCTGGCGCATGCCGGTGTCGCTGACGAACGTGGTCCGCGCGGCCGTCTCCGAAGTCGAGGACTACGCGCGCGTGGAGGTACGCCAGCTGCCCGAGGCGGCCGTCGTGGGCGCCGCCGTCGCCGACCTCACCCACCTGCTCGCCGAGATCGTCGAGAACGCCGCCCAGTTCTCGCCGCCCCACACGCGCGTGCGCGTCACCGGTGAACCCGTAGGCAACGGCTACGCCGTCGAGGTCGAGGACCGCGGGCTGGGGATGGGCAAGGAGACCCTCGCCGAGGCCAACCGCCGTATCGCGCAGTCCGAGGCGCTCGATCTCTTCGACAGCGACCGGCTCGGCCTGTTCGTGGTCAGCAGGCTCGCGGCCCGGCACGGCATCAAGGTGCACCTGCGCACCTCGCCCTACGGGGGCACGACCGCGGTCGTCCTGCTGCCCACCGCGCTGCTGCACAGCGGCGCGGCGGAACGTTCCCCCGGCGGGGTGGCCGAGGCCGAGCGCCCGGCGGAACGGGCCTACGCGCGCGTGCCCGCGCCCGCCCCGCACCAGGAGTCCGTCCCGGCGTCCGCCGAGCGGCCCGCACTCGTCGCCCCCGCGCGGACGTCCGCCGACGCACCGCCCCCAGGAGTCACTGCCCTGCGCCTGCACCGGCCCCCGGACGATCAGGAGGAGCCCGACCAGCCCGCCGACTCCGACGACCTGCCCCGCCGCGTCCGCCAGGCCAGCCTCGCCCCCCAACTTCGCGGACCGCGCGCCGAGGAACCCGCCCGCACCCCCGCCGCCCCCGACGACGACCAGCGCAGCCCCGAAGCCGTACGGGACCGCATGGCGGCCTACCGGGACGGCTGGGCGCGCGGCGGCGGCAGGCAGCCCGGCCGCGGCGCCACTCCCGATGCCCCCGAGGGCAGCGACAGCACCGAAGGAGACCGCCGATGATCCAGGATCCGAGCATGAGGGCCGGCATGGGGGTCCCCCCGCGTGAACGAAGCCGGGAGTGGGGGAGGTCCGGAGAACTCGACTGGCTGCTGGACGACTTGGTGCTCCGGGTGAGTGAGGTACGCCATGCCGTGGTGCTGTCCAACGACGGACTCGCCGTCGGCGCCTCGACCGACCTGCGCCGCGAGGACGCGGAGCACCTCGCCGCCGTCGCCTCCGGCTTCCACAGCCTCGCCAAGGGGGCGGGGCGGCACTTCGGCGCCGGCGGAGTGCGGCAGACCATGGTGGAGATGGACGACGGCTTCCTGTTCGTGGCCGCCGCCGGCGACGGCTCCTGCCTCGCCGTCCTCACCGCCGTGACCGCCGACATCGGCCTGGTGGCCTACGAGATGGCCCGCCTGGTCAAGCGGGTCGGCGAGCACCTGTACACACCGCCGCGCGCCGCCGCGCGCCCGCCCGCCGCCCGATGAGGCGAAGGGGGGTCCACGCGTCATGACCGACGACAGAAGGGGCGTCGCGGGCGAGCCGGGCAGTCAGTGGTACGACGGCGAGGCCGGCCCCCTGGTGCGCCCGTACGCCATGACCGGTGGCCGCACCAGGCCCGGGCCGACCGGCGTCCGCTTCGACCTGATCGCCCTCGTCACCCTCGACGCGGCCGCGGCCGGCTTCCACGACGCCCTCGCACTGGGGCCGGAGCACCGGGCCCTGATCGACCTGTGCCGCACCGAGACGCAGTCGGTCGCGGAACTCGCCGCCGGCTGCGACCTGCCCCTCGGAGTGGTCAGGGTGCTCCTCGGCGACCTGCTGGAGCTCGGCTGCGTGACGGTCAGCCGCCCGGTGCCCCCCGCACAGCTTCCCGACGAACGGATTCTGCGCGAGGTGATCGAGGGCCTGCGGGCGTTGTAGATGCAAGTTCACACCCATCCGGTCGCGCCGACGTCACACACCCGCGGTGACGCCGACGCCGCCGGCATTCCCGAGAGAAGTGATCGATGGTCTCCGAGCACTCCGATGCCCACGGCGGCGACTCCGCCGCGCTGGCGTTGAAGATCCTGGTCGCCGGCGGTTTCGGCGTGGGCAAGACCACCCTGGTGGGCGCGGTCAGCGAGATCAGGCCGCTGCGCACCGAGGAACTGCTCAGCGAAGCCGGTCAGTTGGTGGACGACACCGACGGCGTGGACCAGAAGGTCACCACGACGGTCGCCATGGACTTCGGTCGTATCACGATCCGCTCCGGCCTGTCCCTCTACCTCTTCGGCACCCCGGGCCAGGACCGCTTCTGGTTCCTGTGGGACGAACTGTCACAGGGGGCGCTCGGCGCGGTGGTCCTCGCCGACACCCGGCGGCTGGAGGACTGCTTCCCGGCCGTGGACTACTTCGAGCACCGGCACATCCCGTTCGTTGTGGCCGTCAACTGCTTCACGGGAGCCCGTACGTACCGCTCCCAGGACGTCTCGCGTGCCCTCGACCTCAACCAGGGCACGCCGGTCGTCCTGTGCGACGCCCGGGACCGCGACTCGGGCAAGGAGGTGCTCATCCGGCTCGTCGAGTACGCCGGGCGGATGCACACCGCCCGGCTGCTCGACTCGGTCGGCTGAGAGCGCCTCAGCTCGCGACGGCCTTCTGCGCCAGGACCTTGTCGATCGTGAGGCGCACGAGGAGTTCGCCCGGCACGCCGTTGCGCGCGCCGAACTCCTCGGCGCGCTCCTCGCCCATGTACCGCGCCCCGATCCGGGTGGCCCAGCGACGCACCTCGTCGAGGTCCTCCGAGATCCGGGCGCGGCCCTGCAGCACCACGAAGTCGTACGGCGGCCGGTCGTCGTCCACGCACAGGGCGGCCCGGCCGTCACGGGCCAGATTCCGCCCTTTCACACTCGTCTTGCCCGTGTTGAACACCACGTCGTCCCCGTCCAGCACGAACCAGATCGGCGTCACGTGCGGGCTCCCGTCGGCGCGGACGGTCGACAGCTTCGCGGTGCGGGTTCCGTGCGAGACGAACGCCCGCCATTCCTCATCGGTCATCTTCTGTGCCATGCCCCCATCCTCCTTGCTCGGACAGCGGCGGTGGGGAAGGCTTGCGGGCGATCCTCCGGCCAGGGGGAGTCGTCACACGGGGAGAAGACCGGATCATGGTGCAGAACCAGGGACTTGGCTGGTTGCTGGACGATCTGACCGAACGCGTCGAGCATGTCCGGCACGCGTTGGTCCTGTCCAACGACGGGTTGGTGGCGGGCGCGAGCACGGGGCTGCGGCGTGAGGACGCCGAGCACCTCGCCGCCGTCTCGTCCGGCCTGCACAGCCTGGCCAAGGGCTCGGGACGCCACTTCGGCGCGGGCCGGGTCCGCCAGACGATGGTCGAGTTCGACGACGCGGTGCTGTTCGTCACCGCGGCCGGCACGGGTAGCTGTCTGTGCGTGCTCAGCGGCGCCGAGGCCGACATCGGCCAGATCGCCTACGAGATGACGCTGCTCGTCAACCGAGTCGGCGAGCGTCTCGATGTGGATGCCCGGCAGCCGGAGCGAGCCGCAGACCTCTGACCTGGGCATTCGTTCTCTCCCGTGGAGTTATCCACAGGCCCGCCACGAGATCCGCCGTGACGGCTACGGTTTTTCCCGAGGCCGCGCGAACGGCGCGGGCCACCTACTCCACGGGGGAGACGACCATGTCAGGCGACACCGCCACCACCTCGCACAGCCCCTCCCTGACGCCCGGCCGCGCGGCGCGGGAACTGGGCCTCAAACGAAGCGAGTTCGACCTCGCCGCCCAGCTCGGATGCGTCCGCACCGTCCCCGACGAGGGAGGCGGCGGCCGGCGCGTGCCCCGCGCCGAGATCGACCGGCTGCACGCCCAGGACGGCTTCCCCGAGACGCTGCGCCGACGCGTCGAGGCGGTCGGCACCAAGGACGGCGCGGAACTGCTGGACGTGCCGCCGGCGAAGTTCACGCGCCTGGCCCGGCTCGGCGTGATCGTGCCGGTGAAGTTCTATCTCAATCGCTACCGTGCCGTGGTCTGGCTGTATCTGGCCGAGGAGCTACGGCAGTTCGCGGCCGACGAGGACAACGCACCGCTGCTGAAGGGACGGACACCGGCCGGTCTGCGGGAGCAGCTGGCGGCGGGGGTGGACCTGCGTCCCCGCAACTGGCGCGGACGCCACCTCGGTTTCCTGCTGCGGCAGGCCGACGACCATCCCTGGGCGCGGGCGGCGGCCGTGGCCTCACTGCTCGATCCCGTCCAGGTCGCCGAGATCGTCCGCGATCCGTACGAGCAGGCGCACCTGAACCGGTTCCTGCCGCGGCCACCGGCGCACGGCGCGCCGGGCTCGCCCGCCGCGCACCTCGCCGAGCGGATCGCGACGGCCGACGACGCGGACGAGATCGGCTGGCTGCGTGCCGACCTGCAACAGGCGGTGGACGAGGCCCGCGCCCACCACCCGGCACCCCGCCCGACACGCCCCCACGACGACGCGCGCTCCCACGACACGGCCCGTTCCCACAACACCGCACGGCCTCACGACACGGCGCGTCCTTACAACACCGCGCGTCCTCACGACACCGCGCGGCCCCTCGACACCGCGCGGCCTCACAACACCGCGCGGCCCCACGACACGGCCCGACCCCCGGCACCCGCCATCCCGCGACAGTCGCCGGCCCTCTCCGAGGAGTCGGCCCGCACCCGCGGTCTGCTCGGCTGGCTGCGCCGCAGAACGCCCTGACGCGGCCGGCCTACAGGGGGCGGAACAGGCCCTCCTGGACCACGGACACCAGCAGCCGCCCCTCCACGTCGTAGATCCGCCCGCGGGCCAGGCCCCGGCCGCCCGTCGCGATCGGTGACTCCTGGTCGTACAGGAACCACTCGTCCGCGCGGAAGGGCCGGTGGAACCACATGGCGTGGTCCAGGGACGCGATGTCGAAGGTCCGCGGACCCCACAGGGGCTGCACCGGGAGGCGGACGGCGTCCAGCAGGGTCATGTCGCTGGCGTAGGTGAGCGCGCAGGTGTGCACCACCGGGTCGTCGCCGAGCGGTCCGACGGCACGCATCCACACGGCGCTGCGCGGCTCGGCGTCCTTGACCTCCTCCGGCGTCCAGCGCAGCCGGTCGACGTAGCGGATGTCGAAGGGCTGGCGGCGCGCCATCCGCTCCAGCTGTTCCGGCAGCGTGCCGTGGTGCTCGCGGATCTCCTCGGTGACCGTCGGCAGCGACTCCGGGTCCGGGACCTTGCGGGCCGGTGGCAGCTGGTGCTCGAAGGGACCTTCCTCAGGCTTGTGAAAGGAGGCGGTGAGATTGAAGATCGTGCGGCCCTGTTGCACGGCGGTGACCCGGCGGGTCGTGAACGACCTGCCGTCCCGCACCCGTTCCACCTGGTACACGATCGGCACGCCCGGCCGGCCCGGGCGCAGGAAGTACGCGTGCAGTGAGTGCACCGGGCGTTCGCCGTCCGTGGTGCGGGCGGCGGCGACCAGCGCCTGGCCCGCCACCTGGCCGCCGAAGACCCGTTGCAGGGACTCGTGGGGGCTGCGGCCACGGAAGATGTTGACCTCGATCTGCTCCAGGTCGAGCAGATCGACCAGTCTTTCGGCCGGATTCGTCATGGGTGCGTTGCTCCTTGGCTCACAGCTGGCCGACGTCGGTGACACGGACGACCGCGCGGCCCTCCGCGTCGGAGGCGGCGAGGTCGATCTCCGCGCTGATGCCCCAGTCGTGGTCGTCGTTCGGGTCGTCGAAGATCTGCCGGACGCGCCAGATGCCGTTCTGCGGCTCCTCCTGGATCACCAGGAGCTTGGGCCCGCGGGCGTCGGGACCGGTGCCGAGGTCGTCGTACTCGTCCCAGTACTTGTCCATCGCCTCGCCCCAGGCGTCGGCGTCCCAGCCGGAGTCGGCGTCCATCTCGCCGAGCTCCTCGACCTGGTCCAGGGCGGCGAGTTCGACGCGGCGGAACATGGCGTTGCGGACCAGGACGCGGAAGGCGCGCGCGTTGGCGGTGACCGGCTTGACCTCGTCGGCCTTCTCCTGGGCCTCCTCGGCGGTCATCTCCTCCGGGTTGGCGAGCTGCTCCCACTCGTCCAGCAGGCTGGAGTCGACCTGGCGGACCATCTCGCCGAGCCACTCGATCAGGTCCTCGAGGTCCTCGGACTTGAGGTCGTCGGGGATGTTGTGGTCGAGGGCCTTGTAGGCGCCGGCGAGGTAGCGCAGCACGATGCCCTCGGTGCGGGCCAGTTCGTAGAAGGACACCAACTCCGTGAAGGACAGCGCCCGTTCGTACATGTCGCGGACGACGGACTTCGGCGACAGCGGGTGGTCGCCGACCCAGGGGTGGCTCTTGCGGTACGTGTTGTACGCGTGGAAGAGCAGCTCCTCCAGGGGCTTGGGGTAGCTGATGTCCTGGAGGCGCTCCATGCGCTCCTCGTACTCGACGCCGTCCGCCTTCATCGCGGCCACGGCCTCGCCCCTGGCCTTGTTCTCCTGGGCGGCGAGGATCTGGCGCGGGTCGTCCAACGTCGACTCGACGACGGACACCATGTCCAGCGCGTAGGACGGCGACTCGGGGTCGAGGAGTTCGAAGGCGGCCAGGGCGAACGTGGACAGGGGCTGGTTGAGCGCGAAGTCCTGCTGCAGGTCGACGGTGAGGCGGACGATGCGGCCGGTGGCGTCCGGCTTCTCCAGCTTCTCGACGATGCCGCCGTCCAGCAGCGAACGGTAGATGGCGATTGCCCGCCGGATGTGCCGCAGTTGCTGCTTGCGCGGCTCGTGGTTGTCCTCCAGCAGGTGCCGCATCGCCTCGAAGGCGTTGCCCGGGCGGGCGATGACCGACAGCAGCATCGTGTGGGTCACCCGGAAGCGGGAGGTCAGCGGCTCCGGCTCGGAGGCGATCAGCTTCTCGAAGGTGTTCTCCGTCCAGCCGACGAAGCCTTCCGGCGCCTTCTTGCGGACCACCTTGCGGCGCTTCTTCGGGTCGTCGCCCGCCTTGGCGAGCGCCTTCTCGTTCTCGATGACGTGCTCGGGCGCCTGCGCGACGACCAGCCCCGCCGTGTCGAAGCCGGCCCGTCCGGCGCGGCCGGCGATCTGGTGGAACTCCCGGGCGCGCAGGGTGCGCACGCGGCTGCCGTCGTACTTGGTCAGCGCGGTGAACAGCACGGTGCGGATGGGCACGTTGACGCCGACGCCGAGCGTGTCCGTCCCGCAGATCACCTTCAGCAGGCCGGCCTGGGCGAGCTTCTCCACCAGGCGCCGGTACTTGGGCAGCATGCCCGCGTGGTGGACGCCGATGCCGTGGCGGACGTAACGGGAGAGGTTGCGGCCGAACTTGGTGGTGAAGCGGAAGTTGCCGATCAGTTCGGCGATCTGCTCCTTCTCCTCGCGCGAGCACATGTTGATGCTCATCAGTGCCTGCGCCCGCTCCACGGCCTGTGCCTGCGTGAAGTGCACGATGTAGACCGGCGCCTGCCTGCTCTCCAGCAGGTCGGTGAGGGTCTCGGTGAGCGGGGTGAGCCGGTACTCGTAGGACAGGGGCACGGGGCGGGTCGCCGAGCGGACCACCGAGGTGGGGCGGCCGGTGCGGCGCGTGAGGTCCTTCTCGAAGAACGACACATCGCCCAAAGTGGCCGACATCAGGATGAACTGCGCCTGGGGCAGCTCCAGGATCGGGATCTGCCAGGCCCAGCCCCGGTCGCCCTCCGCGTAGAAGTGGAACTCGTCCATCACCACCTGACCGACGTCCGCGTCCTTGCCGTCGCGCAGCGCGATGGAGGCGAGCACCTCGGCGGTGCAGCAGATCACGGGCGCGTCGGCGTTGACGGAGGCGTCACCGGTGAGCATGCCGACGTTCTCCGTGCCGAACAGCTTGCACAGCTCGAAGAACTTCTCGGACACCAGAGCCTTGATCGGCGCCGTGTAGAAGGTGACCTCGTCCCGGGCCAGCGCGGCGAAGTGGGCGCCCGCCGCGATCATGCTCTTCCCGGAGCCGGTGGGCGTCGACACGATGACGTTCGCGCCGGAGACCACCTCGATCAGCGCCTCCTCCTGGTGGGGGTAGAGCGTCAGACCGCGCTCCTGGGCCCACGACTCGAAGGCTTCGTAGAGGGCGTCGGGGTCGGCGGTCGGCGGCAGCTGATCGATGAGTGTCACGCACCCATCTTGCCTGCCGTCCTCCTCCATGGGGGAATCGGATGCGGGCACGAAGATCACGACCAGTACGCTGTGACGCCGACGGAACGTCAGCGCACCGGGTCAACTGGACAGCGGCACACGAGGAATGGGGCGGGCAACGGCGATGATGGGACCAGCACACTCACTGTCGGGAGCCGCCGCCTGGCTCGGTGTGGGCGCGGCGGCCGCCGCGGCCGGGCACCCGATGCCCTGGCCGGTCCTCCTGGTCGGCGCCCTGATCTGCGCCGGAGCCGCCCTCGCCCCGGACCTCGACCACAAGGCGGCCACCATCTCCCGGGCCTTCGGGCCGCTCTCCCGGGGGCTGTGCGAGATCGTCGACAAGCTCTCCTACGCCGTCTACAAGGCGACGAAGAAGCAGGGCGACCCGCGTCGCTCCGGCGGCCACCGCACCCTCACCCACACCTGGCTCTGGGCGGTGCTGATCGGCGCGGGCACGTCGGTCGCCGCCATCACCGGCGGCCGCTGGGCGGTCCTCGCCATCCTGTTCGTGCACATGGTGCTGGCCATCGAGGGCTTGCTGTGGCGGGCGGCCCGCGGTTCCAGCAGCGACGTCCTGGTCTGGCTGCTGGCCGCGACCAGCGCGTGGATCCTCGCCGGAGTCCTGGACAAGCCGGGCAACGGCGCGGACTGGCTGTTCACCCAGCCCGGGCAGGAGTACCTGTGGCTGGGCCTGCCGATCGTGCTGGGCGCGATCGTGCACGACATCGGGGACGCGCTGACGGTCTCCGGCTGCCCGATCCTGTGGCCGATCCCGGTCGGCCGCAAGCGCTGGTACCCGATCGGCCCGCCCAAGGCCATGCGCTTCCGGGCCGGCAGCTGGGTCGAGCTCAAGGTGCTGATGCCGGCGTTCATGCTGCTGGGCGGGGTGGGCTGCGCGGCGGCGCTCAACTTCATCTGAGCCCGGGCCGGAGCCCGAGCCGCCGCCTGCGCTGGGGTCCGGCCCCGCCCGGCCGGCTCTCAGCCGCCCTGGGCGGCACCCCCGCCGTAGCGCCGTTCGAACCGGGCGATGCGGCCCTCGGAGTCCACCGTGCGGGCCTTGCCGGTGTAGAAGGGGTGGCTCTCGGAGGAGATCTCCACGTCCACCACCGGGTACGTCTCGCCGTCGTCCCACTCGATGGTCTGCTCGCTGGTGGCGGTGGACCGGGTCAGGAAGGCGTATCCGGCGGCGCGGTCACGGAAGACGACGGGGTGGTAGTCGGGGTGCTGGTCCTGCCGCATGCGTGCTCCTCGGTACAGGGGTGGGCAGTGGGGTCAGCCGGAGAGGGTGTCCTCGTCGACGATGTGCATGGCGGCCTCCTCGGCGGACGCCGCCGCGCCGTCGATCCCCACGTCCGTGGCGACGAGCGCGCTCTCCTCGTCCTCGTGCGCCCCTTCGTCGGGGGCCACGAGACGGCCGGAGCGGGCGGCGCCGACCTCGTTGTCCAGGAGTTCCCCGTCGGTGCCGTCGCAGTCGCCGATGCCGTCGCCGTCCGGCGTAGCGAGCTCCGGCAGCTCTTCGGCGAGCCGCTCCTCCAGCGTCTCCCCGCGATGGCCCTCGGCGGCCGTCACGCCCACGTGCTCCACGGCCCAGGGCCGCTCCGGCGGCGACCAGCCGCGGTCGAGCGGGTCGCCGACCCCGTCATAGTCCAGGGTGTCCTCCGCGTCGAGCAGCCCCGCGTCGTCCTGGATCTCGGATCCGTCGGGCTGGTAGACGTCGTCTCCCCATCCTTCGGCGCTGTTCACGGATACCTCCAGGGGGTGGGGACGGGACCGCCGCCACCGCGGCCGGCCGCTGGGCCGCGGGCGAGCGGGGTACAGGCCGCGCCCGGCAGTGCCGAAGGCGCTCCCCGAGCCGGTGCCGGTAACCAGCCTTCCACCCCTTTTCGCGACCGCGCAACGGCACGGCGCGAGGAGCCCCCGGGCGGCCGAAGGGCGGCGGCCCGGCCCGGCCCCGGGGGCCGCCGTGCTGCGGCCCCCGACCGGCTCACCGCCGGGTCACCCGTGCCAGGACCGCCACAGCGCCGCGTAGGCCCCGTCCGCCGCGACCAGCTCGTCATGGCTGCCCAGCTCGCGGATGCGGCCGTCTTCGACGACGGCGATGACGTCGGCGTCGTGGGCGGTGTGCAGGCGGTGGGCGATGGCGATCACCGTACGGCCGTCCAGGACCCGGGCCAGCGACCGCTCCAGATGCCGGGCCGCACGCGGGTCCAGCAGCGAGGTCGCCTCGTCCAGGACCAGCGTGTGCGGATCGGCGAGGACCAGCCGGGCCAGCGCGATCTGCTGGGTCTGGGCCGGGGTGAGGGTGAGACCGCCGGAGCCGACCTCGGTGTCGAGGCCGTCGTCCAGCGCCCGGGCCCAGCCGTCCGCGTCGACCGCGCCCAGCGCCGCCCACAGCTCGGCGTCCGCCGCGTCCGTCCGGGCCAGCAGCAGGTTGTCGCGCAGCGAGCCGACAAAGACGTGGTGTTCCTGGTTGACCAGCGCCACATGGGAGCGGACCCGTTCGGCGGTCATCCGGGACAGCTCCGCCCCGCCGAGGGTGACGTGGCCCTGCCGGGGCGCGTAGATGCCGGCGAGCAGCCTGCCCAGCGTGGACTTGCCGGCGCCCGAGGGCCCCACCAGCGCCAGACGGGTGCCGGGAGCGACCGCCAGGGACACCTCGCGCAGCACGTCGACGCCCTCCAGGTACCCGAAACGCACCCGGTCGGCGTGCACGTCCTGCCCGTCGGGGGCCACGGACGCGTCACCCGCCTCCGGCTCGACGTCCCGGACGCCCACCAGCCGGGCCAGCGACACCTGCGCCACCTGCAACTCGTCGAACCAGCGCAGGATCAGGTTCACCGGATCCACCAGCATCTGCGCGATCAGCGCGCCGGTCGTCAGCTGGCCGACGTCGATCCAGCCGTGCAGCACGAAGACGCCGCCGATCATCAGCACCGAGGACAGGACCAGCACATGGGTGGCGTTGATGACCGGGAACAGCACCGACCGCAGCCAGAGCGTGTACCGCTCCCAGGCCGTCCACTCCTTGATCCGCCGCTCCGACAGCGCGACGCGCCGGTCACCGAGACGGTGGGCCTCGACGGTGCGCCCGGCGTCCACGGTCTCGGCCAGCGCGGCGGCCACGGCGGCGTACCCCGCGGCCTCCGACCGGTAGGCGGACGGCGCCCGCCTGAAGTACCAGCGGCAGCCGATCACCAGCACCGGCAGTGCGAGCAGGACCGCCGCGGCCAGCGACGGCGCGGTGACCACCAGGCCGCCCAGCAGCAGCGCCGCCCACACCACGCCGATCGACAGCTGCGGCACGGCCTCGCGCATCGCGTTGGCCAGCCGGTCGATGTCGGTGGTGATCCGGGACAGCAGATCGCCCGTCCCGGCCCGCTCCAGGACGCCCGGCGGCAGTCCCACCGACCGCACCAGGAAGTCCTCCCGCAGATCGGCCAGCATCCGCTCGCCCAGCATCGCCCCGCGCAGCCGCACCTGCCGTACGAACACGGCCTGGACGGCCAGCGCGAGCACGAACAGGCCCGCGGTGAGCCCGAGATGGAGCTCCCGCGCCCCGTCCGACACGCGCTGCACGAGGTCGCCCAGCAGCCAGGGGCCCGCCATCGAGGCGATCACGGACACCGTGTTGACCGTGATGAGCAGCAGGAAGGCCCGGCGGTGACGCCGGAACAGTTCCGCCACGTAGGCGCGTACGGTCGTGGGGGCGCCGACGGGCAGGGTGCTCGCCGTCGTCGGGGCCGCCGGGTCGTACGCCGGTGGCGCCACGCCGATCATGCCGACTCCTCGATCTCTTCCCGTGCGCCCCGCAGGGCGGCTTCGTCATCGGTCTCCCGGGTCACGACGGCCCGGTACCGCGGTTCGGTGTGGACCAGGTCGCGGTGGACGCCGACCGCCGCGACCTCGCCCTCGTGCACGAGCACGACCCGGTCGGCGTGGTCCAGCAGCAGCGGCGAGGACGTGAACACCACCGTCGTGCGCCCGGCCCGCAGTTCTCGCAGGCCCGCCGCGATCCGCGCCTCCGTGTGCGAGTCGACGGCGGAGGTCGGCTCGTCCAGGACCAGCACCTCGGGGTCGGTGACCAGCGAGCGGGCCAGCGCGAGCCGTTGCCGCTGGCCACCGGAGAGCGACCGGCCCCGCTCGGTGATCCGGGCGTCCATCGGGTCGGCCGCGTCCAGCGAGCCCTGCGCCAGCGCCGCCAGCACGTCCGCGCACTGCGCGGCGGCCAGCGCCTCGTCGGCCCGTACGGCGCCGGAGCCCGGCACGTCGAGCAGTTCGCGCAGCGAACCCGACAGCAGCACCGGGTCCTTGTCCTGGACGAGGACGGCCGTACGCGCCGAGGCGAGCGGCAGCTCGTCCAGCGGCACCCCGCCCAGCAGCGCCGAGGCACCGGCCACCGAGGCGTGCCCGCCCAGCCGTTCGGCCAGCCGTCCCGCCGCGTCCGGGTCGCCGCACACCACGGCCGTCAGCCTGCCCGCGGGAGCGAGCAGACCGCTCGACGGGTCGTACAGATCCCCGGTGGGGACGTCGGCCTCCAGCGAGCCCGCGGCGTCCGTGGGCCGTTCCAGCGCCAGCACACCCGCCGCGCGCCGGGCCGACGGCTTCGAGAAGGAGTACGCCATGGCGATCTCCTCGAAGTGGCGCAGGGGATAGGTCAAGACCATCACCGAGCTGTAGACGGTGACCAGTTCGCCGACGGTGATACGGCCCTCGCGGGCCAGCCGGACGCCGTACCAGACCACCGCGATCAGCAGCAGGCCCGGCAGCAGCACCTGGATCGCCGAGATCAGCGACCACATGCGGGCACTGCGCACGGCGGCCCGGCGCACCTCCTGGGAGGCGCGGCGGTAGCGGTCGAGGAACAGCTCCTCGCCGCCGATGCCGCGCAGCACCCGGAGGCCGGCGACGGTGTCGGAGGCCAGTTCGGTGGCCCGGCCCGCCTTCTCGCGCTGCACGTCGGCGCGCCGGGTCGCCCGCGGCAGCAGCGGCAGCACCGCGACCGCCAGCACGGGCAGGCCCACGGCGACGACCACGCCGAGCGCCGGCTGGTAGACGAGGAGGGCGACGCAGACCAGCACGATGGTGACCGCCGCCGCGGTGAACCGGGAGACGGCCTCCACGAACCAGCCGATCTTCTCGACGTCGCCCGTGGAGACGGCCACGACCTCGCCGGCCGCGACGCGCCGGGTCAGCGCGGAGCCCAACTGGGCCGCCTTGCGCGCCAGCAGTTGCTGGACGCGGGCGGCGGCCGTGATCCAGTTGGTGATCGCGGCCCGGTGCAGGAAGGTGTCGCCGAGCGCGATGCCGAGACCGGCGAGGGCCAACAGCCCGCCCGCGAGGGCGAGTCGGGCCCCGGAGCGGTCGACGACGGCCTGGATGGCGAAGCCGACGCCGAACGGCAGCGCGGAGACCGACGAGAAGTGCAACAGGCCCCACAGCAGCGCCCGGAACTGCCCGTCGAGCTGATTCCGGCCCAGCCACCACAGGAATCGGGGGCCCGAGCGCGCGTCCGGCACGCCCGGATCGGGATGGGGAAGGTCTTGGATCTGCATGACGGATGACGTCCAGGTGGCTCGTGTCAGGGGGTGGGGGCGGAAGCGGGACAGCGCGGGGAGTGACTGCAAACCGTGAAAGGTTCGCGTCATTGCGTGGTCGGAGGCAAACGGTTTTCGGTGGCGGCAATCGTCCCGAAACAGGTGGGAACATGGGGCGATGTGCATGCGCAGTGATGTGCGGCGTGCGGTGCTCGCGACGGCCGCGCTCTGTTCCCTTCTCCCTCTCCTGTCCGCGTGTGACGGCGGCGCGCGCAGGGACGACGGCGCGAACGCCCGCTCCCGGCACACGGCCACGGCTTCGGCGCCGACCCGCATCCCCGGTGTCGGCGACCGGCTCCAGCGACGCATCCCGGCCGGCTCCCGCCAGGTCGTCGCGGTCTACGGGGCGGGCAGGGACCTGGCCGACTCGACGGTCGTGCTGTACACGAGGGACGGCACCACCTGGGAGCGCACGCGCAGTTGGCCGGCGCACAACGGCAAGAACGGCTGGACCACCGACCACCATGAGGGCGACCGGCGCAGTCCCGTGGGCGTGTTCACGCTCACCGACGCGGGCGGCGTCCTCGCGGACCCCGGCGCCCGGCTCCCGTACACGCGCGACGCCTCCTTCGCGGCCCCGCGCTGGTGGGCGAGGTCCCACTGGCACGACTTCGACTACGTCATCGCCATCGACTACAACCGCGTCAAGGGCACCCCGCCCAACGACCCCACCCGCCCCGAGGGGCAGGCCAAGGGGGGCGGCATCTGGCTGCACATGGACCACGGCAGCGGTACGTCGGCCTGCGTCAGCCTGTCCAGGCCGGCGATGGAGTACCTCCTGCGCACGCTCGACCCGGACCGGCATCCCGTGGTGGTGATGGGGGACAGGGCGGACCTGTCGGCCTAGCGCTCCTGCCGGAGGCGCCATTGCGGGGACGGGCGAGTCGCCGTAGAACACCGGCCATGAAGAGACGGTTCATCATGTCCATGCTCGCCGGGGCGACCCTCCTCGCGGGCTCCCTCCTCGGGGCGACGCCGGCTCAATCCGCCGGCCCCGCATCCCGATCCGCCGACGTCCCGGCCGAGTTCGGCAGCGACTGGCACGACCCGGTGACCGCGGCCCCGCCGGTGGCCGAGCCCGCCGGAAAGTCCTGCCAAGTCACCCTGGCGGAGGCGCAGTTCAGGGACTTCACGCCGTACAAGGGCACCTACACCCCGCCACGGGGCTGCGGCGACCGCTGGAGCAAGGTGGTGCTGCGGCTCGACGGAAAGGTCAAGGGACGGCAGTACGACCGGCTCGGCTACCTGCACGTCGGCGGGGTCGAGATCCTGCGCACCTCCACCCCGGAGCCCTCGCCCGACGGTATCGAGTGGTCCGTCGAGAAGGACGTCACGCGCTACAGCGACACCTTCCGCGACCCCGGGGACGTCGAGATGCTCATCGGCAACGTCGTCGACGACACCTACACCGGCGTCATCGACGTCAAGGTCACCCTGACCTTCTACGCCGGGAAACCGGCCGAGGCGGCGCCCGACAAGGTCCTCACCCTCTCCGGCGACGGCACCCTCACCACCCCGCGCAACAGCGAGCGCGTCCTCGCCGAGGTGTACGCCACCGGATCGGGCGGCGGCTGCGAGGAGTTCTGGTACCTGGCCGTGCCCGACAAGGCGCCGTACTCCTGCCAGGCCGACGGCGGACCCTACCGCGAGGTGCAGATCACGGTGGACGGCCAACTGGCGGGAATCGCCGCGCCGTTCCCGCACGTGTGGACCGGCGGCTGGTCCAACCCCTTCCTCTGGTACGTCATCCCGGGCCCGCGCGCCTTCGACGTCCAGCCGATCGCCTACGACCTGACGCCCTTCGCCGGCGTCCTCAACGACGGCCGGCCACACCGGGTCGAGGTCTCCGTCGTCGGCGTCCCCGCAGGGCAGAGCGGCTGGAGCGCGCCCGTCAACATCCTCGTCTGGCAGGACGCGCACCGCGCGCGGGTCACCGGAAAGCTCACCGCGCTCAAGGCCGGCGGCCTCGCCA
The DNA here is from genome assembly GCF_054850255.1 of Streptomyces sp. 7R007. Classification (NCBI taxonomy): domain Bacteria; kingdom Bacillati; phylum Actinomycetota; class Actinomycetes; order Kitasatosporales; family Streptomycetaceae; genus Streptomyces; species Streptomyces sp. 7R007. The sequence continues at coordinate 85,434 of NZ_JBTWMV010000002.1, forward strand.
ACTCCTCGACGTACACGCCGGGTTCCGAAGAACGCGTGGACACCGACGCGGGCCACCGGCTCACCGTCTCCGGATACGTCGACACCTCGCACGGCCGCGTCACCACGACCGTCACCCGCACCCTGGCCAACACCTCCACGCACCGCTGGACGGACGGCGAGAACGTCGACGGGCTCGACGCCACCTGGACGGACGACGAGTCGGTCACGGTCGACGGTCGCACGACGCGCACGCACCGCACGTACACGATGAACGGCACGACCACGCTCGGCGACGACGCCCGGCTGCGCACCGTGCTGACCCTCGGCGACCGTGCCGCGGTCACCGAGACCCGCGGCGGACGGCGCACCGCGTGGTCGCGGCTCGACGACACCTACACCGGAGACGCCACGTACACCACGGGTGTCCCGCGCGAGGAGCGGCACGCGGTCGGCACGACGAGCGAGCGCTACCGCCTGTACGGCTCCTCGGGCTGCTACGACCGTGCGCTGACCACCGTGCAGGGCGTGCTCACGGAGGAACGCGACCGCTGCTAAGGGCAGTTGCGTACGACGGGTCAAGCCGCTCGGGGGCGGCTGCGGGTGTGGGAACTGCGCGACCGGCCACGAACCATCCGCAGCCGCCCCCGCGCCGCACCTATCGGCAGCGCCGCCCGGACTCCGGCCCGCCGTCCACCAAGGTGTCCAACAAGCCCCCCAGCACCGCCCGTTGCTCTCCGGTCAACGGCGCCAGAATCTCCTGCGCGGCCGAGCGGCGAGCGCCCCGCAGCTCGCGCAGCGCCTTGCGGCCCTCGTCCGTGAGCTCGATGCGGATCACCCGGCGGTTCGTCGGATCCGGCACCCGCCGCACCTTGCCGCCCGCCTCCAGTCCGTCCACCAGCGTCGTCACGGCACGCGGGACCACCTCAAGGCGCTCGGCGAGGTCGGCCATGCGCGGCGGCGAGCCGTAGTGCGCCAGGGTGCGCAGCAGACGGGACTGGGCCGGGGTGACGCCGAGGCCGCACTGCTCGATGTGGCGTTTCTGGATGCGGTGCACACGGCGCGTGAACCGCAGCAGCTGGTCGGCGAGCAGGCCGTCCGGATCGGGGGTGCTCATACGGGAACAATATCAGGACGACATTCATTGTGAGTATAGGTAACAATGAGCTATGCTCCGCCAGTCTCCGTCCTCTCACTCCCCGTAGGAGCCCATGCACCCCGACCACGAACCCCGCTGGACACCGCCGGCCGACGCCAAGGGCCAACCCCGGCAGGTGCGCCGCATCCTGGCACTCTTCCGCCCCTACCGCGGGCGCCTCGCCGTCGTCGGCCTCCTGGTCGGCGCCGCCTCCCTGGTCTCGGTCGCCACCCCCTTCCTGCTGAAGGCGACCCTCGACGTCGCCATCCCGCAGGGCCGCACCGGACTGCTCAGCCTGCTCGCGCTCGGCATGATCTTCAGCGCGGTGCTGACCAGCGTCTTCGGCGTCCTGCAGACGCTGATCTCCACCACCGTCGGCCAGCGCGTCATGCACGACCTGCGCACCGCCGTCTACGGGCGCCTGCAGCGCATGTCCCTCGCCTTCTTCACCCGCACCCGCACCGGCGAGGTGCAGTCCCGCATCGCCAACGACATCGGCGGCATGCAGGCCACCGTCACCTCCACCGCCACCTCCCTGGTCTCCAACCTGACCAGCGTCGTCGCCACGATCGTCGCGATGGTCGCCCTGGACTGGCGGCTGACCCTCGTCTCGATGGTCCTGCTGCCGGTCTTCGTGTGGATCAGCCGCCGCGTCGGCAACGAACGCAAGAAGATCACCACCCAGCGCCAGAAGCAGATGGCCGCGATGGCCGCCACGGTCACCGAGTCGCTCTCGGTCAGCGGCATCCTGCTCGGCCGCACGATGGGCCGCACCGACTCGCTGACGAGGTCCTTCGCCGAGGAGTCGGAGGGCCTGGTCGACCTGGAAGTGCGGTCGAACATGGCCGGTCGCTGGCGGATGGCCGTCATCACGATCGTCATGGCCGCCATGCCGGCCGTCATCTACTGGACCGCGGGCGTCGCGCTCCAGGCGGGCGGCCCGGACATCTCCATCGGCACGATCGTCGCCTTCGTCTCGCTGCAGCAGGGCCTGTTCCGCCCCGCCGTCAGCCTGCTGTCGACCGGCGTCCAGATCCAGAGCTCGCTCGCGCTCTTCCAGCGCATCTTCGAGTACCTCGACCTGCCCGTCGACATCACCGAGCGCGACAACCCGGTCCACCTCGACCAGATCAAGGGCGAAGTCCGTTTCGAGGACGTCGAGTTCCGCTACGACGACAAGGGCGGCCCCATCCTCGACGGCATCGACGTCCACGTCCCCGCGGGCAGCAGCCTCGCCGTCGTCGGCCCGACCGGCGCCGGCAAGTCCACCCTCGGCTATCTCGTCCCGCGGCTGTACGACGTCACCGGCGGCCGCGTCACCCTCGACGGCGTCGACGTCCGCGACCTCGACTTCGACACCCTCGCCCGCGCGGTCGGCGTCGTCTCGCAGGAGACGTACCTCTTCCACGCCTCCGTCGCCGACAACCTCCGCTTCGCCAAGCCGGACGCCACCGACGAGGAGCTGTACGCGGCGGCCGAGGCGGCCCAGATCCACGACCACATCGCGTCCCTGCCCGACGGCTACGACACGGTCGTCGGCGAGCGCGGGCACCGCTTCTCCGGCGGTGAGAAGCAGCGCCTGGCCATCGCCCGCACCATCCTGCGCGATCCGCCGGTGCTGATCCTCGACGAGGCGACCAGTGCCCTGGACACCCGCACCGAGGCCGCCGTCCAGGAGGCCATCGACGCCCTGTCGGCCAACCGCACCACCCTCACCATTGCGCACCGCCTGTCCACCGTCCGCGGGGCCGACCAGATCGTGGTCCTCGACTCCGGGCGGGTGGCCGAGCGCGGCACGCACGAGGAACTGCTGGAGCAGGACGGGCGGTACGCGGCGCTCGTACGCCGGGATGTCCAACTGGAACCGACAAGCTGAAAATATGCCGGGTTTGTGACGGTATGCGGGTTAACGTGCCCGCATGTACCCCACCACACCGCCACCGAGCAGCCGCAAGGCTCGAAGCACTCGGAAGACGATTCGACTGACGCGCAGGGGCCGGCTCGCCCTCGTCGCGACCGGAGCCGTCGTGGCCGGCACCGCCGTGGCGGTGCCGCTGCTGAGCCTGGAGAGCGACGGGGACACCCGGCCCACCTCACTGGTGATCCCGGAGGGCTGGCGGGCGAGCCAGGTCTACGATGCCGTCGACAAGGCCCTCGCCCTGCCCGCCGGCAGCACCAGGAAGTCCCTGGCGAAGGCGAACCTGAAGCTGCCCGCCGACGCGGAGGGCAACCCGGAGGGCTACCTCTTCCCGGCCACGTATCCGCTCGAACAGAACGGCAAGCGGGCGACGCCCGAGTCCCTGCTGTCGTTCATGGTCGACACCGCGAACAGGAAGTTCAACGGCGCACCCGTCGCGGCCGGCGCGCAGCGCAACGCCATGAACGTCTACCAGGCGGTCACCATCGCGAGCATCGTCCAGGCCGAGGCGGCCTCGAAGGCCGACATGGGGAAGGTGGCCCGGGTCGTCTTCAACCGGCTGGAGCGGGGGATGCCGCTGCAGATGGATTCCACCATCAACTACGCCCTCCACCGCGCCACGCTGAAGACGACCGGCGACGACACGCGCATCGACAGCCCCTACAACTCGTACCAGCGCATGGGGCTGCCGCCCACGCCGATCGACAACCCGGGCGAGGAGGCGATGCGCGCCGCCATCAACCCGCCGCCAGGGGACTGGCTGTACTTCGTCACGGTCAAACCGGGGGACACCCGCTTCACCGCCGACTACGCGGAGCACCAGCGCAACGTGGCCGAGTTCAACGCCCTCCAGGCCGGCACACGTCCGCCGAGGTGACGCGTCAGGCGGCCACCGGCTCGGGCTCCGCCAGCAGCCGCCTGATGTCCCGGACGGCGGCCCGGCCGGCGCGGTTGGCGCCGATGGTGCTGGCCGAGGGGCCGTACCCGACGAGATGGACCCGCGGATCGGCGACCGCGCGCGTGCCCTCGACCCGGATGCCGCCGCCCGGCTCACGCAGCCGCAGCGGGGCGAGATGGTCGATGGCGGCCCGGAAGCCGGTGGCCCACAGGATGACGTCGGCCCGCACGTGCCGCCCGTCCCGCCACTGGACGCCGTCCGGCACGATCCGGTCGAACATGGGCTGCCGGTCCAGGACGCCGTCGGCGATGGCCTGCCGGACGGAGTCGTTCAGCGGCAGCCCGGTGACCGACACCACGCTCTTCGGCGGCAACCCCTGCCGCACCCGCTCCTCCACGAGCGCGACCGCCGCCCGGCCCGCGTCCTCGGTGAAGGGGCCCTCGCGGAAGACCGGCGGGCGCCGGGTCACCCACGTGGTGGAGGCCGCGTACGGGGCGATCTCCATCAGGTGCTGCGTGCCGGAGGCGCCACCGCCGACCACGACCACCCGCAGCCCGGCGAACGCCTCCGGGCCCGGGTACTGCGCGGTGTGCAACTGCCGCCCCCGGAAGGACTCCTGGCCGGGATGGCGCGGCCAGAACGGCCGGTCCCAGGTGCCCGTCGCGTTGATCAGCGCCCGCGTCGACCAGTTCCCGTCCGAGGTCTCGACGAGCAGCCGCCCGCCCTCGCCCTCGCGCACCGCCCGCACGTCGACGGGCCGCCGCACGCGCAGGTCGAAGGCGCGCTCGTAGTCGGCGAAGTACGCGGCGATCACCTCGGAGGAGGGCCGCGCCGGATCGGCGTCCGTCAGCTCCTTGCCGGGCAGCGCGTGCATCCCGTGCACCTTGCCGTACGTCAGTGACGGCCACCGGAACTGCCAGGCGCCGCCGGGGCCGGGGGAGTGGTCCAGCACGACGAAGTCCCGCTCCGGCTCGAAACCGGTGCGCCGCAGGTGATAGGCGCTGGACAGACCTGCCTGACCTGCGCCGATGACGACGACGTCGACCTCGCGCGTGTTGTTCACGCTTCTACCAACGGTCGTGAAGGCGTGGATCTTCCCGTGTGGATCGCCTGGGTGCGCGGCGCCGTGCGTCAGGATGGGAGGCATGTCAGACGCCTTCACCACCCGAGTCCTGAACGTCACGTCCGGCTCCAGTGAGCGGATCGTGGACCTCACCCACGACTGCGAGGCGTTCCTCCGGGACGCCGCCGCGGGCCGCGACGGGCTGCTGAACGTCTTCGTCCCGCACGCGACCGCCGGCATCGCGTTGATCGAGACGGGCGCCGGCAGCGACGACGACCTGCTCGCCGCGCTCCACACCCTGCTCCCCGCCGACGACCGCTGGCAGCACCGCCACGGCAGCCCCGGTCACGGCCGCGACCACGTCCTGCCCGCCCTCGTCCCCCCGCACGCGACCCTGCCGGTGGTGGGCGGCCGGCTGGAGCTGGGGACGTGGCAGTCGGTGTGCCTCGTCGACACCAACAGGGACAACGCCAACCGTCAGGTGAGGTTGAGCTTCCTGGCCTGAGACGACCCGGCGTGACGGCTGCGGCAGCGACGCCGGGCCCGGTCCCGGGGCCCGTCGCAGCCTTCGTCGTCGTCGGGTGAGGGCCTCAGCGGACGCCCGGCTCTGTCTCCGCCGTACCGGCGCACCCGCAGCTGCCCCGCCGTACCACCGTCACGGGAAGCATCACCGACCTCGGCTCGGTTTCCCGTGCCCCGCTCAGCCGCCTCATCAGCAGTTCCACCGCCTCCTCTCCCATTCGCAGCATGGGCTGGCGCACCGTGGTCAGCGCCGGACGCACCAGGCGGCTGAGGGGAATGCCGTCGAAGCCGGTGACCACCACGTCCTCCGGGACGCGCAAGCCGCGCTCCTGAAGCGCGTGCAGGGCGCCCACGGCCATCTGGTCGTTGGCGAAGACGAGGGCCTCGGGTCGTCCGGCGTTCCGGGCGAACAGGGTGTCCACGACCCGCGCGCCCTCGGCCTGGGTCATCATCCCCACCCGCAGGTCGGGCTCGTCGCCCACCTCCAGTCCGCCGGACCGGCAGGCCGCGAGATAGCCGCGGAAGCGGGCTTCCACGTCCGGGGACTCCTCCGCCGAGCCGACGTAGGCGAGGCGGCGCAGGCCGTGGTCCTCGACGAGGTGCCGGGTCAGTTCCAGCTGGCCGTCGAAATTGGCGACCTCGATGTGGTCCAGGTGGTCGGCTCCCTCCCGGGGCCCGGCCAGCATCACCACCGGCTGACGGCGGGAGATGACCTCCAGTTCCTCCGTCGGCACCGTCCGGGCGAGCACCGCGAAGCCGTCGACGCGCCCGGCGACCTTGGCCACCAGACTCTCCGGGCCGCCTTGCAGGGACGCGGCGATGAGCAGCGCGTAGCCGTGGCGGCGCGCGGCGCGCTCCATGCCCCGGATGATCTGGTCGGAGTAGAGCATGGCGGCGTCCTCGTCCTCCGCCTCGGTCGCCTCCGCGTCCGGGTCGGAGTAGTCCGGGAAGCACAGGCCGAGGATGCCGGTGGAACGGCTGGCGAGCCCGCGGGCGTTGCCGCTCGGCACGTAGCCCAGTTCGCGGGCCGCCGCCAGCACGCGCTCACGCGTCTCGGCGCGGACGGAGTCCGGGGTGCGGTACACCCGGGAGACGGTGGCGATCGAGACCCCGGACCGTTCGGCGACGTCGTACACCGTGGGGGCGTTGCTCACGTAAAGGGACTCCCGGAGTGGTGGGCGTGCACGCGCATACGTTTGTAAGCGCATTCATTTTAGGTCCTGTCCCGATGGCCGGGCAAGAGACACCGGCGCCCGTCACGGGCGCGAAGGGAGCCCCGGGAGCTCAGATGCCGAACCGCTCCCTGCCCAGCAGGGGCCGCACCCGGGAGCGGAACCCTCCCGTGCGGAAGGGGCGTTGGAGCAGTCCGGGACGCAGGTGCTGGGCCAGCGCCGCGGCGATCATGCCCTGGTCCAGGGCGAGGACGAAGTCGCTGACCAGGCCCGTCCGGACGTTCACGGAATCCCGGAAGCCGTAGCGGTCGTCGTACGCTGCGAAGTCCCGGTCGAGCGCCCGGAGGTTGGCGACGGCCTCCTCGGCCGCCTGGGGCAGGGCGAGGAAGGAGGCGTGCGGGGTGACCACGCCCAGGGAGTCGTAGCCGTCCTCCTGCATGCCGATGGCGTCGACGCCGTACTCGCGGTATCCCCCTTCGGGGATGCTGGCGGGGGAGAAGCCCCAGTAGCCGTACCTCTCCTCGTCCAGGCCGTGTTCGATCTGGCTGCGGACATAGCGTTGGTGCGTGGTCCCCCAGGAACGCGGCGACCACTCCGCCTCGGGCACGAACAGGGGCACCATCAGGGCCTCGAACATCGAACCGCCCCAGGTGGGGACGAGGTCGCGGCCGCGGTAGGTGTAGTGGCCCTCCCAGACGCGCACGCCGTCGACCGTGACGTAATCGCCCTCGGGCTCCTGCTCCTGCCCCATGCCGGGCAGCAGGGTGCGAAAGAGGTGCCAGTAGTGCTCGGCGGGCAGCGAGCCGTCGGCTATGCCGAGGTAACTGGCCATGCGGGGCTCGGTGTTGAGAGCTCCGTAGTGGTGGCCGGTGGGCTCGCCCTTGCCCGGCTTGTCGGGCCAGTAGCCGCCGCGCAGCTGGCCGGGTCCCGCGACGGGATCGGCGGGGTCGTAGGGGGTGTAGAAGTACGACCAGTCGGCTGCGTCGAGGAGGCGGGCGACGCGCGGGCGCAGCGCGGGGTCGGCGTCGGCGGCGATGCGCAGACCGGTGATCAGCCAGGCGTTGTCCACGGTGGACAGGAACGGGCGGACCGCGCTGCCGTTCTCCGGCCACGTCGTCAGGACCGAACCGTCATGGGCGTCGTACCAGTTGAACCAGAAGCCGTGCGCGCGCTCCAGCCGCTCCACCGCCGCCACCATGCGCGCGAGGCGGTCGTGCATGCGGGAGGGGGAGAGGACGCCGAGACCGGCCGCGGCCACCGTGGACCACAGCCCGCAGCCGATGTTGGTGGGCGAGGTCTGCGAGGAGGGGACGGGCGCGCCGGCGCCACTGACGTCGATCTTGTCGGCGGCCAGGCCGAACTCCGTGGTCATGGCCGTGATCGAGCGGTACGTCGCCTCGAACCAGGTGCGCAGCAAGGCGCCGTCGGGGGCGGTGCCGGCCCGGGTCGCGGTGCCGGCGAAGGCCGTGGGGCCGCCGGCGCAGACGGCCGCTGCCGTGCCGGTGGCGGCCGTGAGGAACCTGCGACGGTTCATGCGGGATCAACTCCTCGATGGGGCGGGCGGGGACGGGAGCCGGCGGGTGTCAGGGGACCGCCGGCTCCCGGGTACGTAGGCTCCCGGGTACGCGGGGATGCGGGGATGGGGTGCGTTCAGGCGGTGCCGCGCGGCAGCCGGCGGCTGCGGCCGAGGCCGCCGAGCCATTCGGCGGACGGCCTGGGGGTGCGTGCGAAGGTGACCGGGTCGACCGCGATGAGGCCGAAGGTGGGCTTGAAGGAGCCCCACTCGTAGTTGTCCAGGGCGCTCCAGGCCAGGTAGCCCCGGACGTCGACGCCGTCCTCCAGGGCGGCGGCGACCGCCGCGAGGGCGCCGGTGTAGTAGTCGACGCGGCGGCTGTCGTCGCTGGTGGCGATGCCGTTCTCGGTGACGATCAGCGGCATGCCGGCGCCGGCGATCCGCGCGGTGTGGCGCAGGGCGTGGCCGACGGCGGCCGGGTAGTACTCCCACTGCGTCAGCGTGCGCTCGGCGTCCGCGGGTGCCGGAATCGGGCCGTCGGGCCCGATCCGGGTGCGGGTGTAGGACTGGACGCCGATGAAGTCGTCGCCGCGGGCCGCCTCGATGAAGACGTCCTCGCGGGGGTGGCGGTAGGCGTCGGCGACCTCCTCGGCGCCGGGCAGCGCCTGGTAGACCTGGTTGGCGATGGTCCAGCCGACCCGGATGTCCGGGTTGACGGCCCGCACCGCCTTGACCGCCGCGTGGTGCGCCGCGATCACGGCGCTGCTGGTCTCGCGGTCCGGGAACGGCAGCCCGGCGGGCGGGAAGCCCCGCTCGCCGCGCCTGGCGAGGCCGGCCATCACGGCGATCATGTTGGGCTCGTTGATGGTGCACACGTGGCCCACTCCGTGGGCGATGATCGGCGCGCAGTGCTCGACGTACCGGGCGAACAGCTCCACGGCGCCGTCGGCGGTCCAGCCGCCGAGGTCCTCGAACCAGCGCGGCACGGTGAAGTGGTGCAGGGTCACCATCGGGCGCAGCCCGCGGGCCAGGGCGCCTTCCACCATGCGGCGGTAGTGCGCGATCTCGGCCCGGGAGAAGGCGCCGGGGACCGGCTCGATACGGGCCCACTCGACGCTGAAGCGGTAGTCGGTGAAGCCGAGGCGGGCGAGCAGGTCCATGTCCTGCTCCCAGCGGTGGTAGCTGTCGCAGGCGTCCAGGCTCGGCTCCTCGATGCCGGCCGCCGGGTCGTGCTCCTTGCGCCACCAGTCGCTGTTGACGTTGTTCCCCTCGATCTGGTGGGCGGCGGTGGAGGCACCCCACAGGAAGCCGTCGGGGAAGGGGAGGGAAGTGTGCGTCATCGTCCGTTTCTGTCTGTGTGAGCGGGGCGCGTCTGTCTGCGTGAGCGGGGCGCGATCGGTCTGTCCGGGCGGCGGGCCGGTCACTTGAGGCCGGCGGTGGCGATGCCCTGGGTGAAGTGGCGCTGGAGGACGGCGAAGACGACCAGGACGGGCAGCACGACCAGCAGCGAGCCGGCCATGAGCATCCCGTTGCCGCCGGCGACCGTGCGGTTGGGATCGTTGGCGAAGGTCGCCAGCGCCACCGGAAGCGTGTACTTGCCGGGGTCGTTGGTGGCGACCAGCGGCCAGACGAAGTTGTTCCACGAGCCGAGGAACGTGAAGATCGTCAGCGTCGCCAGGGCGGGCTTGACCAGGGGCAGCACGATGCGCCAGAAGATGTACCACTCGCCCGCGCCGTCGATCCTGGCCGCCTCCAGCACTTCGTCGGGCACCGACTGCATGAACTGCCGCATCAGGAAGACACCGAAGGCGCCCGCGGCGAACGGCAGGACGAGCCCGGCGTAGGAGTCGATGAGGTTCAGCTCGCTCATCAGCACGTACAGCGGAAGGATCAGCAGGTTCGCCGGCACCATCAGCGCCGCGAGCACGACGCCGAAGACCTTGGAGCGGCCCGCGAAGTCCAGCTTCGCCAGCGCGTAGCCGAGCATGGAGCAGAACAGCAGATTGCAGACGGTCACGAGGACGGCCACGATCAGCGAGTTCAGGAAGTAGCGCGGCATGTCCAACTGGTCCAGCAGGGCACGGAAGTTGCCCAGTGTCCACCGCGTGGGCAGCCACACCGGCGGGCTGGCCGTCAGGTCCCGCCGGGTCTTGAAGGCGGACAGCGCCATCCAGAGGAACGGCGTCGCCATCACCAGCAGGCCCAGCGAGGCGAGCAGGTACATCAGGGGCCGGCGGGCGCGGTCAGGCCGGCGCAGGTCGCTGGGGGCGCTCATCGGGTGTTGTCCTTCAGCAGTCGGAGCTGGAGCACCGTGATGCCCATGATCACCACGAACAGGACGTACGCCATGGCGCTCGCATAGCCCATGTGGAAGAAGTTGAAGCCCTCTCGGTACATGTCCAGGGACACCGTCAAGGTGGCGTTGTCGGGTCCGCCCTGCGTCATCACGAAGGGTTCCTCGAAGACGTTCAGATAGCCGATGGTCGTGATGACCGTGGCGTACAGCAGCGTCGGCCGCAGCAACGGCACGGTGATGCGCCGCAGTTCCTGCCAGCCGCCGGCGCCGTCGAGCCGTGCGGCCTCCCGCACTTCGGCGGGAATCGCCTGCAGCCCGGCGATGAACAGCACCATGACGGTGCCCAGGTTGCGCCAGACCGCCAGCAGGATCAGCGAGGGCATGGCCCAGGTCTCGGAGCCGAGGAAGTCCGGTGCCTTCGCGCCGAGTTCGGCCGCGAGGCCGGCCACCAGGCCGTCGGTCGGGTCGAGCACGAAGCGCCAGACGACGGCCACCGCGACGATGGAGGTGACGACGGGGGCGTAGAAACCGACGCGGAAGAAGGTGCGGGCCCGGTCGATGCCGTTGTTCAGCAGCAGCGCCACCAGCAGGCCGAGCACGATGGTCAGCGGCACTCCGACCACCACGAAGTAGGCGGTGTTGAACAGGGCCGTGAGGAAGGTGTCGTCGCTGAAGAGCTTCGTGTAGTTGTCGAGGCCGACGAACTGCGCCTCCAGCGGCTGCCGGACGTCGCGGACCCCGAAGTCGGTGAAGCTCATCCAGAGCGTCGCCACGATCGGGAACAGCATGAAGACGCCGAACAGCACCAGGAAGGGCGTGGAGAACAGCCAGCCGTGGAGGGTGCGGCGGCCCAGCGAACGCGGTCGGCCGTGCGGCCGCGATCCGCTGTCCGGCGACGGGGTACCGGTTGCGCGGCGGCTCTTCGACACGGCGGTGTCGTCCGCGGCCGGTCCGATGGAGAGCGACATGCCGGTCAGCCCACCAGGTTCTCGATCTCGGCCTGCGCCTTGTCCAGGGCCGCCTTCGCCGAGGACTTGCCCTGGCTCACCGCCCCGATCGCGTCGTCGACCTTGGCGGTGATCTCGGTCCCCTTGGGCTCGGCGGGCAGCGCCTGGGCGGTCTCCATCTGCTTGCGGAACACGTTCATGGTCGCGTCGGTGGCGAGCTCGCCCGTCTTCCACGCCGCGGTGTTGGCGGGCAGGTCCTTGGTGCGCTCGTACCAGTCGGCCTGGCCCTTGGCGTCGGTGAGGTAGCCGATGAACTCCTTGGCGGCGGCCTTGTGCGTGCTGTCCGCGGAGATCGCCAGACTGGATCCGCCGGAGTAGGACCCCGAGGTCTTGTCCGTCGGCACGTTGGCCACGGCCCACTTGCCCTTGAGGCCGGGGTAGTTGTCGTCGAGGAGGCCGACGACCCAGGGGCCGCTGAAGAACATCGGTACGGTGCCGGTGTTGAAGTCCTTCGTGACGTCGTAGCCCGGCCGGAACGTCTTGTCGCTCAGCCCCTTGGAGAAGTAACTGCCGTAGTTCTCCAGTGCCTTGACGGCCTCGGCGCTGTTGACGACGGGCTTGCCGTCGTGGTCGAGGATCGCTCCGCCGGCCGAGTACAGGAAGGGGTAGAAGCTCTGTACGGCGTCCAGTCCGCTGGGCTGGATGGACAGCCCCCACTTGGAGCCGGCCTTGTCCTGGTAGGCCGCGGCCGCCTTCTGCAGGTCCGCCATGGTGGCCGGGGCGCCGTCGAGACCGGCCTTCTCGGCCAGGTCGGTGCGGTAGAAGAGGACGCGGGTGTCGACGTACCAGGGGACACCGTAGACCGTGCCGTCGTAGACGCCCTGGTCCCAGGCGGCCGGGAAGAAGTCGCCCTTGTCGAAGACCTTGGTGTCGACCGGTTCCAGAGCGCCCATGTCGGCGAACTCGCCCAGGTAGCTGGAACCCATCTGCATCACGTCGGGCAGCTTGCCCGCGGCGGCCGCGGCGACCAGCTTCTGGTGGGCGACGTCCCAGCCGATCGGGGTCACCTTGACGGTGACGTTCGGGTGGGCCTTCTCGTACTGCTCGGCGACGTCGGCGAGCTTCTCCCCTTCCGTGCCCATGGCCCAGACGGTCAGCGTCTGCTTCGCGCCGGCGTCGACGTCCGAACCCCCTTTGCCTCCGCACGCGGTCAGAGTCAGGGCGGACGCCGCGACGAGGGCGAGGAGAGGGGTTCTGGCGGCGCGGTGCATGGGGTGCTCCTCCTTGAGCCTGGCCGATGTATGCGCTGTCTGTAAGCGCATACATCACTCTGTGGGAACCGCCGGAGTGGTGGCAAGTGGGTCGCCGATAACGCTCTCGTAACGGCCCGGCGGTGGTGAGAGGTAGATATGTCAGGGTTCGCGCGATTTTCACATGCGGGATAAGAGGCCGGCGGGAGGAGGCGCCTCGGCTGGTGAAGTTGCCGTCCATCGAGCGGGCGTCGGCGTCCGCTTGGTTCTCGATCCGGCCGGGGTGAAACCCTCAGGTCCTTAGATCAGGTGCTTCGAAGGAGCCGGACCCGTGAGAGCGGCCTGGGACCTCGGTGCTGCTCGGACCGAGGCACGCGGACCCCGTGGGCGGTTGCCTTCGCGAAGTTTGGCGTCAGCGAACAGGGGCAGTGGTGAGACCGGAGTCGTAGGGAGGGTCGGCATGTTGAGGACCGTCCGGGAGCAGGCGTCCGGCCTGACGAGGGATCAGCGCAACGCCTTCGTCGCCGCCTACTTGGGCTGGGCGATGGACGCCTTCGACTACTTCCTGGTGGTCCTCGTCTACAGCGAGATCGCCGACGACTTCGGCGTCTCCCTCACCGACATGGCCTTCCTCACCACCGCGACCCTCATGATGCGCCCCGTCGGCGCCCTGCTCTTCGGCATGTGGGCCGACCGCAAGGGCCGCCGCGTCCCCCTCATGGTCGACGTCGTCTTCTACTCCGTCGTCGGCTTCGCCTGCGCCTTCGCCCCCAACTACGCCGTCCTGCTGGTGCTGCGCCTGCTGTACGGCATCGGGATGGGCGGCGAGTGGGGCCTCGGCGCGGCGCTGGCCATGGAGAAGATTCCCGCAGCGCGGCGCGGCTTCTGGTCCGGTCTGCTGCAGAGCGGCTACTCGCTGGGGTACCTGCTCGCCGCCGTGGCGTTCTTCGTCATCGAACCCGCCTTCGGCTGGCGGGGGTTGTTCGCCTTCAGCCTGGTGCCGGCGCTGGTCGCGCTGTGGGTGCGCGCCCGTGTGGAGGAGAGCGAGGTGTGGGAGAAGAGCGTCGCGGTCAACCGCACCCCCGCCTACCAGGTGTTCAGGAACCCGGCGGTGCTGCGGCGGTTCGTCTACCTCGTGGCGCTGATGACCGCCTTCAACTGGATGTCGCACGGCACCCAGGACGTCTACCCGACCTTCGTCAAGAAGGGCCTCGGACTGTCCCCGGACACGTCCATCGCCATCGCCGTCGTCTACAACGTCGGCGCCATCATCGGCGGTGTCCTGCTCGGCGCGTACTCCGAGCGGCTGGGCCGCCGCCGCACCATCATGGTCGCGGCGGCCGCGGGTCTGGTCGTGGTCCCCTTCTTCGCCCTCTCCACGCAGGTGGGCTGGCTCATGCTCTCCTCCTTCCTGATGCAGGTGTGCGTCCAGGGAGCCTGGGGCGTCATCCCCGCCCACCTGACCGAGATGAGCCCGGACGCGATCCGCGGCTTCTACCCGGGCGTCACCTACCAGCTCGGCAACCTCATCGCCGCCCTCAACCTGCCCATCCAGGAGGCCATCGCCGACCGCCACGGCTATCCGGCGGCGCTGACCTGGACCGTGGTGCCCGCCCTCACCGCGGTGATCGTCCTCAGCGCGGTCGGCAGGGAGGCGAAGGGCATCCGCTTCGGGAGCACGGGGGACCGGGCGCCGAGCGCGGCGGCGGCGGACAGCGCGTAGGGCGTCAGGAAAGACTGGCCGGCATGGAGTTCTTCTGCTTCCACCGTGACCGGCCCGGTGCTCTGGCGCTGCGGTACGAACTGCTGGAGGCGCACTGGTCGTACATGGACCGGTACGCCGACGAGATGATCGCCCGCGGTCCGACGACGGCCGACGGGGAACCCACGGGCAGTGTGCACATCCTCGAACTGCCGGACGGCGCCGCCGCGCGGGCGTTCGCCTTCGACGAGCCGGGCTACCAGGCCGGTGTCTACCGGGACGTGCTGCTGCGCCGGTGGCGCAACGCGCTCGGGCGGACCATGTGGGAGTTTCCCGGCGGCCGCAGCGGTGGCAACCGGTACCTGGTGCTCGGTCTCGGGTGGGGGCAGGCGGTTGATCTCGATGTGCCGGCCGACCGGGACTCCCTGATCGCCTACGGGCCCCTGCTGTCCGACGACGGTGCCGCCTGGCTCGGAACGGCGGCCCTGGTCCGGGCGCCGGACCCGGCGGCGGCCCGGGCCGTCCTGACGGTGGAGCAGTATGCCGACGTCGAGGTCCGCGCCTGGCAGTTCGGCGGGCGCGATCAGGGAATCGACGTTCCTTTCCGCGTCAGGAGCTCGTGAGGACGACGAGGCGCTGGGTCGCCCGTGTCATCGCCACATACCGGTCCACCGCCCCCTCGATCCCCGCCCCGAACCTCTCCGGGTCGACGAGGACGACCAGGTCGAACTCCAGGCCCTTCGAGAGTTCCGGCGTCAGCGACTGGACGCGGGGGCGGGCACGGAACGCGGGGGCGCCGATGACGCAGGCGGTGCCCTCCGCGTGGGTGGCCAGCCAGGTGTCGACGGTCGTGTCCAGGTCGGCGGTGGAACCGTGGGTCACGGGGACACCGGTGCTGCGGATGGACGTCGGTACGTTGGCGTCGGGAAGGACGGCACGGATGACCGGTTCGGCCTGCGTCATGATCTCCTGCGGGGTGCGGTAGTTGAGGGTGAGGGAGGCGAGGGTGATCCGGTCCAGGCCGATCCGTTCGAGCCGTTCCCGCCAGGACTCCGTGAAGCCGTGCCGGGCCTGGGCGCGGTCGCCGACGATGGTGAAGCTGCGGGACGGGCAGCGCAGCAGCAGCATCTGCCATTCGGCGTCGGTCAGTTCCTGCGCCTCGTCGACGACGATGTGCGCGAACGGGCCGGCGAGCAGGTCGGGTTCGGCGGTGGGCGGAGCGTCCGTGTCGATCAGGGTGTTCTGCAGGTCCTGGCCGGTCAGCATCGTCATCAGCATGCGCTGCCAGTCGTCGTCGGTCCGCAGCAGGTTCTCGGTCACCTGGGCCCGGTAGGCGCGTTCGGCGGCGGCTTCCGCCTCCCGCCGGCGCCTGCGCCGGGACGCCCGCGGGTCGCCGAGCCGCTGTCGCGCCGCGTCCAGCAGCGGCAGGTCGGAGACCGTCCAGGCCTGCGGGTCGGCGCGTTGCAGCCTGCGTACCTCCTCGGGCGTGAGCCAGGGAGCGCACAGGCGCAGGTACGCCGGTACCGACCACAGGTCGCCGACCAGGTCGGCCGCTTCCAGCAGCGGCCACGCCCGGCCGAGCGCCGCGTCGAGCTCCTCGTCCTGCCGCAGCGCCCGCGCGAACCGGTCGGGCGGGACGTCACCGTCGTACTTGTCGCGCAGGATCGCGACCAGCTTCTCCCAGACCTGGTCGCGCGCCTCGTTGTGCGGCGTGCCCGGCTCCGGGGACTCGAAGGCCTCGGCCCAGTCGTCGGCGGTCAGCACGAGGTCGGACCAGTCGACGGTCACCGTCAGCGGCTCGGTGGGCGGCTCCTCGTAGAACGCGACGGCCTTCTCGATCGCCTTCACCATGTCCGCCGACGCCTTCAGCCGGGCCACCTCCGGTTCGCTCTCCACGCCCGCGGTGGCCCCCTCGGGGACCAGGTCCCGCAGCAGGCACGTCTGCACGCCCTCCTCGCCCAGACTGGGCAGGACGTCGGAGACGTAGGCCAGATAGGGGCGGTGCGGGCCGACGAACAGCACCCCGCCCCGGCGGTGACCGAGACGCGGGTCGGAGTAGAGCAGGTGGGCCGTGCGGTGCAGGGCGACGACGGTCTTGCCGGTGCCCGGCCCGCCGTCCACGACGAGCGCGCCCCGCGAGCCCGCCCGGATGACGGCGTCCTGGTCGGCGGCGATGGTGGCGAGCACGTCGCGCATCCGCGCCGACCGGCCCGCGCCCAGGCTGGCGATGAACGCGGACTGGTCGTCGAGCGCCGCGCGCCCCTCCAGGCCGTCGGCGTCGAACACCTCGTCCCAGTAGTCGCTGATCCGGCCCTCGGTCCAGCGGTACCGGCGGCGGCTGACCAGGCCCATCGGGCGGGCGTGGGTCGCGGCGAAGAAGGGTTCCGCCGCGGGGGAGCGCCAGTCGATCAGCAGCCGGCGTCCCTCGCCGTCGGTGAGCCCGAGCCGTCCCACGTACACGGGCTCGGGGTCGCCGGCGCGGACCATGTGCCCCAGACACAGATCCAGGCCGAAACGGCGCAGGGTGCGCAGCCGTCCGCCCAGCCGGTGGACCTCGATGTCCCGGTCCATCGCCTGCTGGCCCGTACCGCCCGGCGCCTTCAGCTCGGCGTCGAGACGCTCGGAGAGTTCGGCGATCGTCTGCCGCAGACACTCCGCAACCGCCGCGAAGTGCCGCTCGTCCTGGGCGATCAGGGCCGGATCGGCCTTCGCGGAGAGACGGTCGGGCAGGTTGAACGCGCCGGTGGTCTGGTGGTGGGGTGGGTCGAACGCGCCGGTGGTCTGGTGGTTGGGCGGGTGGAGCGTGCCGGTGGTCTGGTGGTTGGGCGGGTGGAGCGTGCCGGTGGTCTGGTGGTGGGGCGGGTGGAGCGTGCCGTCGGTCTGGTGGTTGGGCGGGTCGAGCGTGCCGTCGGCCGGGTGGTCGGGCGGGTCGAGCGTGCCGTCGGCCGGGTGGTCGGGCGGGTCGAGCGTGCCGTCGGTCCGGTGGTGGGGTGGGTCGGACGCGTCGGTGGCCAGGTGGTCGGGCGGGTCGGACGCGTCGGTGGCCAGGTGGTTCGCGTCAGTGGGTCCCATCCGCGGCCACCTCCTCCAGCAGCAGCTTCGCGGCCGTCGCCGCCCCGTCGGTGCGGACCGTGCCGGACACGGCGGTCGCGCGGGCGCGGGTCTCGGGCGTCAGGGCCGTGCCGAGCGCGGCGGAGAGGGAGCCGAGGGTGGGCGTCGGGCCGTCGTGCGCCGCGCCGATGCCGAGCTCGGCCACGCGCCGCGCCCAGGACGGCTGGTCCGCGATCTGCGGTACGACCACCTGCGGCGCCCCCGCTCGGGCGGCGGCCTGCGTGGTGCCCGCCCCGCCGTGGTGCACGACGGCGGCCACCCGGGGGAACAGCGCCTGGTGGTCGGTCTCGCCGGCCACGAAGCAGTCAGCCCCGTCGTCGACCGCGGCCAGACCGGCCCAGCCCCGGGAGAGGAGGACGCGGCGGCCGTGGGCGCGCACCGCCTCGACGGTCACCCGGGCCAGGTCGGGCGCGGCCTGCATGGCCATGCTGCCGAAGCCCACGTACACCGGAGGCTCGCCGGCTCCCAGGAACGCCTCCAGGTCGTCGGGAAGCGGGCGGGCCTCCGGCAGGAACCAGGCGCCGGTCTGGACGAGGTCGAGATCCGTGAGGTGCTGCCACGGCGCCAGGACCGGGTCGGCCGCCAGCAGCGCCAGGCCGTCGAAGGCGTAGTCCCGCACGCTCTCCAGGGGCGGTAGGCCGAGCGCGTCCCGGTGGCTGTTCTCCGCCTCCAGGTAGAGCGCGTTGACCCGCTGGTCGTCCTGCCGCCACAGCACCTTGAGGTCGGTCTCGTCCGGCGACGACGGGGTGCCCGGCCGCCTGCCCGGCGGGAAGTGCTTCGAGGGCAGTCCGAACGGGTGGAAGCACGCGAACGCGTAGCGGATGCCCAGCTTGTCGGCCACCGAGTGCGCGCCGGAGGGCATCAGGCCGGTCGCCAGCAGCAGGTCGGCTCCCTCGGCCGCCGCGGTGAGCGTGCCGAACCGGGCGGCCACCAGCTCCGGCGCGAGCCGGAACGCGTCCGCCGCCGTCGGCGGTCGCTCACCCCGCACCACCGACCCCACCGTGGGACCGAGCGGCACCAGCTCCAGGCCGACCCGGTCCAGCAGCGTCACGAACTCCTCGTCCGGCGGGGCGCACACCCGCACCTCCGCACCGAGTTCCCGCAACCGCACCCCGAGCGCCGCCAGCGGTTCGACGTCACCGCGCGAGCCCCAAGTCGTCAGCACGACACGCATGCCTGTTCCCCCATTTCCGCAGGTCGTGGTCCAGGCAGGCGATTCTGCGGTACACAGGGGGCCTTGCCGCAAGCCCCCCTGTGTGTTATAAGTTGAGAGTGGCAAGGAGAGGATGACCTCCTTGCCTTTTCTGTTGCCCTGAGCGTTTCCCGTTGCCCTGACCCGTCATGCCGTCCCGTCATACTGGCCCGATGTGCTGGAGTGCGACGGCCGACCTGGTGGCGGGCAGCGGCATCGCTGCCGTAGGAGCGGTCTGCGTGGCCCGTACGCGCCGGCGGCGTGATCTGCCGCTCGCCGCGCTGCCGTTGCTGCTCGGCGCCCACCAACTCGTCGAGGCCGCCGTCTGGCACGGCGGCGGGGGCACCGGCCCGGCCACCGTCGCCTGGGCGGTCATCGCGCTGCCCCTGCTGGCGGTGTGGGTGCCCGCCGGGGTGCTGTGCGCCGCGCCCCGACGCGCGCTGCCCCGGCTGGCGGGGCCCGCGGCGGCCGGCGCGGCGACCGCCGCGGGGCTGGCGTACGCCCTCGCCACCCGACCCGTCCTAGCCGAGATCCGCGGCCACACCGTCGGCTATGCGATCGGCCTGTCGCACCCCCAACTGCTGATCGCGGGCTACCTTTTCGCCACCGTCGGCGCCCTGCTGCTGTCCGGCGACCGCCGGCTGACCCTTCTCGGCGTGCTCGTCGGCGCGGGCGCGCTGGTCTGCTGGGCGCTGTGGCGGTTGGAGTTCGTCTCGACGTGGTGCGCGGTCGCGGCGGTGTGCTCGGTGGTGGTGTACGGGTGGGTGCGACGGGAGCCGGCCGGGACGGTGGGCGAGGCGGGGCGGGTACGGGCCGGGTCCCGGCGACGGGACGCGGCATGACCGTGCCACAGCGTCGCCGGGTCGCCAGGCACCGGGTTGCCGGGTGCCAGGCGTATCTCGCGGCCCAGCGGTGAAAGCGGCCGACTGCTGACGGCAAATCCTTCCCGGCGGTCCCGCCCCGCCCCGCTCCGGCGTCCGGTGTGCCGGGCGCCGCGCTGGTGTGCCCGGCCATGCCTCCCACCGCAGGCCGTGACAGCGATGCTCATCCGCCAACGGGCGTTCCCGGCCAGGGAGATGACGCGCGGGAGCCGTCAGTAGCGCGCCGCCACCGCCGCCAGATACCCCCGCAGCATCACCTTCGCCTCCTTCAGCAACTCCCCGTCACCGCCCGCGTCCCGCCGGAACGCCTCCTGGGCGAGGGCGTCGGCGGCGAGGATCGCCGCGTGGCAGGCGCGGGCGAGGGCGGCGTCATCGCGGGCGACGCCGAGGGCGAGCAGGACGCGGCGGACGCCGTCGGCCATACGGCGCTTGTGCTCGCGGTCGGCGGCGCGGGTGCGTTCGGTCAGGCCGCTGCCGAACCACAGGGCGCGGAAGCCGTGTTCGGTGCGGTACAGCCCCGCGTAGGTGTCCACCAGAACGCCGACCGGGTCCTCCCACGCCCGCGCCGCCGCGGCCTCGACCAGGTCGTCCATGACCGCTTCCAGCTTCGTGAAGTAACCGGCCGCCAGGGCGTCGATGATCGCGTCCCGGTCCGGCAGGTACTGGTACAGCGACCCGATCGACACCTTCGCCTCCGCGGCGACCCGCGTCGTGGTCAGCGCCTCCACCCCCTCCCCGACCAGGACCCGTTCGGCGGCCTGCAGCACCCGCGCCAACCGGGCCCGGCTGCGCGCCTGTTGCGGGGTACGGCGCAGGGGAGCGGCCCCGCCGGGACGTGCGGTCGGCTCTGCCACCCACAACCTCCAAACCTGAACGTGACTTTGTTTCAGGTTTAGGTTACGGTCACGCACATGACCGACTCAAGCTCGGAGCCGGGTCGGGAGCGGGCCGCCGTGGCGGACGCCTGCCGTCGCCTGGGAGCCGCGGGCCTGCTCATCGGCACGGCCGGGAACGTCAGCGTGCGGGTGGGGGAGCGGGTCGCCGTCAGCGCGACCGGAGCGGTCCTCGCCGAACTGACCGAGGATCAGGTGACCGTCGTGGACCTCGACGGGACCATCGTCGCCGGCACCCTGGAGCCGACCTCCGAACTCGACCTGCACCTCGGCGTGTACCGGCGCTACGGCACTGGCGCGATCGTCCACACGCACGCCCCGATGGCCACCGCCCTGTCCTGCATGCTGGACGAACTGCCCTGCATCCACTACCAGTTGCTCGCCCTCGGTGGCACCGTACGGGTCGCGCCGTACGCCACCTTCGGCACCCCCGAACTCGCCGCCTCCGTCATCACCGCCCTGGAGGGCCGCAGCGCCGCCCTCATGGCCAGCCACGGTGCGCTCACCCACGCCCCGACCCTCGACCAGGCCGTCGAACACGCCCTGCTGCTGGAGTGGGCGTGCGGGGTCTACCAGCGCGCGGCGGCGCTCGGGCAGCCCCGCGTTCTCGACGAACAGCAGCAACTCGCGGTCATCGAGGCCGCGATCGCCCGCAACTACGGCACCACCCACCCCGTGCAGGAGGGACAGCGATGAAGGTCGTCACGATGGGCGTGCACGTACTGGACGTACTGGTACGGCCGGTGGAGGAGATACCCGAGGGCCAGGGTGCCACCCTCGTCGAGGACATCCGCATGACCGCCGCCGGCACGGCCGCCGGCACCGCGCTGACCCTCGCCAAGCTGGGCGCCGAGGTCCGCACCGCCGGCGCCATCGGCACCGACCCCACCGGCGACCTCCTCGTCCAACTGCTGCAGAAGGCCGGTGTCGACACCGAGTTCCTGGTCCGCCGCATCGACACCGCCACCTCGGCCACGGTCCTGCCCATCCGCCCCAACGGCGAGCGCCCCACCCTCCACCTGCTCGGCGCCAACGTCACCTACGGCCTCGACGACGTGCCCTGGGACGCGGTCGCCGAGGCCGGCCACCTCCACCTCGGCGGCCCGGAGCTGATCGGCGCCGAGGTCGCCGCGCGCATCCTCGAACACGCCAAGGAACACGACGTGATCACCTCCGTCGACCTCCTCGCCCCCGGCGCGCTCGGCACCTTCGACCAGATCGAGCCGCTGCTGCCCTACGTCGACCACCTGCTGCCCAACGACGACCAGGTCCTCGGCTTCAGCGAGGAGGAGGACCTCGTCACCGGCGCGAAGAAGCTCCTCGCGGCCGGAGCGGGCGTCGTCGCCGTCACGCGCGGCGCCCAGGGCGCGCTGCTGGTGACGGCGGACGGCACCGAGGAGGTGCCGGCCTTCGAAGTCGACGTCGTCGACACCACCGGCTGCGGCGACGCCTTCTCGGCCGGCTACCTGCGCGGCATCGACCTCGGGCGCACCCTGCGCGAGGCCGCCGTCCTCGGCAGCGCCTCCGCCGCCCTGGTCGCCCAGGGCCTGGGCAGCGACCACGGCGACTTCGACCTGCCGGAAGCCGACGAGTTCGCCATGACCCACAAGACCCGGACATGACCGCAGGCGCGTTCCCCGTCGCACGCCGCAAGCGCGTCTGACCCCTCGTCCGCGGTCCGCCACCGCCCGGGAGGCGACCGCGGGACAGTTCGCGGATCCTGTGGCGGCGACGGTCTTCGCCCGGAACAATGCGACGAGGGAGCTACAGGGGGCGGTGGCGTGAACGGAGCGACCGGGCGTGCGGGGTCCGGGCTGGACGGCGTCGCACGCGTCCTGGACGCCCACGGGATGGTCGTCGGGTCGGGTTTCCTGCTGACCGAGGACACGCTGCTCACCTGCGCCCACGTGGTCACCGCCGCGCTGGGCGGGGAACCGACGCGAGCCCGGCCGACGGACGTCGTGCGCGTCGACCTGCCGCAGGCAGGGCAGGAGCGGGACGCCGAAGTGCTGCCCGGCGGCTGGCTGCCCGCCGAACCGGACGGCGGCGGGGATCTGGCTGTCCTGAGCCTGCTCGGCCCGCCGATCGGCGTGGTGCCGCCCCGCCTCGAAGAGGGCGTCGCTGACGGCACGGTGGTCCGTGTCGCCGGATACCCCGGTGCCCAGGGCGCGGTCGTATCCGCCCGGGCACGCGTCGTGAGTGCCTTGCCCCGCTCCTGGGCCCTCGATCCCGACCGCCCCTCGAGTCCCTGGGACGCCCGAGGGTTCAGCGGAGCCCCCGTCCTGTCGGAGACGACCGGCGGCGTCGTGGGAATCGTCACCACGACACCGAGGCTCCCTTCGTCCTTCCGGGCGTTGGTACTGCCCACAAAGGCGATCGCGGAGTGCTGGCCGCCGCTCTCCGCTTTGTCCGGCGTCCACGGGACGAAGTCTCTTGGGACGCTGGCGCCGCGAGATGCGGGAGCGATCGTCGACGCGCTGCTGGACGTGCCCGACCTCGCCGATCGGCGGCTGCGCGGCCTCTACGCCGAGATGATGGCCGAGCGGGCCGGCCGTGGTCCCGACATCGGGCGGAGCGATGACACACGCCGTGAGTTGTGGTCGCTCGTGCTGTGGTGCGCTCGGCGGGCTGACGGTTTCCAGTGGCTGCTGGAGGCCATGAAGACGTATCACCCGGCGAGCGTCGAGCTGGAGTTCCTGACGGAGCGCGTTCGCCGGATCGTTCCTCCGCCGTTGCTGACCGAGACGGAGCGGGATGAGCTCCTCGCGTTGGCCGAACGGTGCGGACGCGAGGGCTGGGAGCGGGCCCTGCGGCAGGGGACCGGCTCGGCGGTTCCCCGGTTGCGTGGCACCGCCGACGATTTCCCGGCCCTGCTGCGGGAGCTGGAGGATGCCACGACCGGGCCGGGTGGCGACCATCCCCTGACCGGGTTCGTGGCGCGGCTGGCGGCGCAGCAGGACGCGGGCCTGAGTTGGCAGTTGCAGGCCTGGCTCGACGCGTTCGTACGCCGCACCGGACTGTCGCTGCCGTCCGCGCCGGTCGTACCGGACGCCCGGAGGTCGTATCTGACCATCCAGTTCGAGGAGGACGGTCTCGATCCCGACAGGTACCTGATGTCGGTCCGGTTCGAGGACGGGGACGGCGGCGGAGGCGCGGTGCTCATGTCCGACGAGCTGATCCACGCCGCCGACGCGGAGCACCGGGTCGCTCAAGCGGTCCTGCGCGCGGAGCGGGAGATCGCGGGCGTCCGGACCGTCGCGCCCATGGTGATCGAGTTCGTACTGCCACTGGCGTTGATGAACCTTCCGGTGGAGTACTGGCGAGTCGGCGCCGAGGAGCCGGAGGTTCCCATCGCGGTGGACTACGAGGTGGTGATCCGCAGTCTGGAGCGCCTGCGCGAGCACCGGCTGCACAGGCGACTGCGGGAGCGCTGGAACGCTGCCCTGCAGGCAAGCGAGCCGGCGCTTCGGTGGGCCGGTCACGGTGACCGCCGCGAGCTGCGGGAGGCAATCCGCGAGGGCAACCCGGCCGTCGTGTGGGTGCGGGGCCGGCCCGACCCCCGGGCGGTCGACGACCTGCACGACTTCCTGGACCGCACGAGACTGACGGACCTCCCTCGCCGGGTCGCGGAGTTCAGGAGACGGACTCTGGCGGGGGCACGGCCCGATGCCCCTCTGGGCCTGGGCCTGCTCTACGACGACCCGGATCGTCTCGTCGGCGAGGCGATGCAACTGCGGATTCCCGAGGCGTCCGAGGAGACGGCATGAACGGGCAGCACGGCACGGCGGGCGTGTACACGGGCAGCGGCGTACCCCACGACGGCATCGAGCGGCTTCCGCCTCCACCGCCCTGGCGGACCTTCGACGGAGACCCCGTCCTGCCCAGTCCTTACGCCGCCGACGACGACTACCGGCAACAGCAGCGCGCCCGGTCGTACCAGGCCGAGCCCGCCGCCGTCGAGATGATCAACGCCGCGCTGCTCCTGCGCCGCCCTCTGCTGGTGACGGGCCCTCCCGGCAGCGGCAAGTCGTCGCTCGCCTACAGCATCGCCCACGAGCTGCAGCTCGGACCGGTGCTGCGTTGGTCGGTCGTGCGCGCGTCGACGCTGGGCAGCGGTCTGTACGAGTACGACGCGCTGGGACGCATACAGGAGGCGAACCTGACGGCGGCCGGGGACAGACGCCCGGACGTCGGGTCCTTCATCCGCCTCGGGCCGCTCGGCACCGCCCTGCTGCCCACGGAGCGTCCGCGGGTGCTGCTCGTCGACGACTTCGACCAGAGCGATTTCGACCTGCCGAACGAGCTCCTGCCTGTCCTCGAAGAGGGGCAGTTCGACATTCCCGAGCTGGTACGGGAGTCCTCCACCACACCGCAGGTCGAGGTCATGACGGCCGACGGGTCGAGGGCCGACGTGCGGCACGGGCGCGTGCGGTGCCGGGCCTTCCCGATGATCGTCATCACCAGCAGCGGTGAGCGGGAGTTCCCACCGCGCTTCCTGCGCCGCTGTCTGCCGCTCGCCCTCGGGTTCCCCGACTGGACGCAGGTCGAGTCCATCGTCGCCGCCCATCTGGGCCAGGACATGATGGAGCGCAGCCGACCGGCGATCCAGGAGTTCCTGAGCCGGCGCGAGCGGGGTGACGTCTCCACCGACCAGCTGCTCAACGCCGTCTTCCTGGTCACCTCGTGGGGATCGTCCGACGGCGCTCGACTCGCCAGCCGGGTGATGGCGCCGGGTGAGGCGGACTACCACGCATGATCGAACGGCTGCTCAGGGCGCTCGGCGACCTCGGCCAGGAACCCACGGCCGAGGAACTCGCCGATGCCCTGTGGCTGGCCGAAAGGCACCGGGTCGGCCCGCTGCCGAGCGGTCCCGGTGCGGCCGTTCGCCACAGCGCCCCGCCGCCCGGCCCGGACTCGGGCCTGGTCGCTCCGCTTCGCGAGCGTGATCTCCACAAGGCACTTCAGCCGCTGCGCAACTCCGGCGCCGGCACGCGACGGCGGCCCGCCGAAGCCGTGCTCGCCGAGTCCACCGCTTCGGGCACATTCCTGCCACTGCCACCCCGGCCGGCGCCTCCTCGACGCGAGGTCGATCTCACCCTCGTGGTCGACGCCGGCCCCTCGATGGTCCTGTGGCAGCCGACCATCAGCCGCTTCCGCACGCTCATGGCACGGTCGGGCGTCTTCGACCAGGTGCGGACCTGGCTGGTGGCGGAGGCCGCGGCCGGCGGCATCAGCGTCCGGACCGAGGGCGGCGCCTCCGGACGGCGCGCCGCCGAGATCGTGATCCCGTCCCGGCGCCAGCTCGTCCTCGTGCTCAGCGACTGCGTCAGCGGGCTGTGGCGACCGGACGGAGCCATGCGGACGCTGCTGCCGCGGTGGGGCCGCAGACAGCCGGTCGCGATCGTGCAGATGCTTCCGCAGCGCATGTGGCGGCAGAGTGCGCTGACGCCCGTCCCCGTCCGGTGGCAGTGCGGCTCGCCACCGGGAACGGCGAACACCATGCTGACCTGCCGCAGGCGGGACGACGACACTGCGCCCCAAGGGGTGGCGATCCCGGTCCTGGAGTTGGCGCCCCGCTGGCTGAACGCCTGGACGACCATCCTGTCCGGAACCGGCGCCGGATGGGTCAACGGCGTCGCCCATCTCGTCGGCCGGCACGCCCAGGCGCCGGAGGCCGGACCACCTGTCCCCGGGACCATCGCGCCGGCCGACCGGATCCGACGGTTCCTGCTGAACGCCTCCCCGGAAGCCGCGGATCTGGCCGGGTATCTGGCCGCGGTGGCGCCGCTCACCCTCCCCGTCATGGGGGTGATCCAGCGCAGAATGGCACCGCACACGCTGCCCGCCCACCTCGCCGAGGTGTTTCTCGGCGGCCTTCTGCGCCGGGTGGACGGCCAGGGACCCGACGGCTACGACTTCCATCCCGGCGTACGGGAGCTCCTGCTCGCCCGTCTGACCCGGGCCGAGGTCGTGAGAACCGTCAGCGCTGTGGAAGACATCCTCGAAGCACGCCAGGCGTCGGCCGTGCGGTCCGTGACCCGCGAGGTCATGCAGAGCGTCCACGTCCCGGCCGCCGCCACACCGCTCACACCGGCCGCCCCGGAGCCCGTACGGGGGCATGCCCCCGTCACGGCGCCGAGGCCGCGGGTCTGGGGCGCCGTCCCCAGCCGCAATCCGCGCTTCGTCGGTCGGGAGGCGCTGCTCGACCAACTGCGGACCCGGTTGGTCACCGGCAGGGCGGCCCGGCTGACCTGTTCGCTCCATGGGATGGGGGGCGTCGGCAAGACCCAGCTCGCCGTGGAGTACGTGCACCGGTACGCCGACCAGTACGACCTGGTGTGGTGGATCCCGGCCCAGCAACGCGGTGAGATCCGCGCCTCCCTGACCGAGCTGTCGGTGCGCCTCGGCCTGCCGGGACCGCACGACTCGGGTGAACCCTGGACCCGAGCCCTGGACGCGCTGCACGGCGGCGACCCCTACGAACGCTGGCTTGTGGTCTTCGACAACGCCGACAGACCCGAGGACATCGAGGGCTATGTGCCCCAGGGCCCCGGGCACCTGATCATCACGTCGCGCAACTCCGTGTGGTCCCTGGGGGAGGACGCCGTCGACGTCGGTGTGATGAGCCCCGAGGAGAGCGTCCTTCTGCTGCACCGTCACATCCCGCAGACGCGCAGGCTGTCCGACGCCGACGCCCTGCGGTTCGCGGACGTCGCCGACGGCCTGCCCATGGCCCTGGTGCAGGCGGCCGAGTTCCGGGCCTGGACGCACATGAGCGTGGACGAGCACCTGCGCGGTTTCGAGAACGTGCACGTCCTGCCGGCGCTACAGGGCCAGGCACCGGCACGCGGCGTTCCCATACCGCTGTACAGGACATGGCGGATGGCCATCGACCGCCTCCACGAGGAGCACCCCGCTGCCGTCCAACTGCTGGAACTGTGCAGCTTCTTCGCGCCGGAACCGGTTCCCCTCTCCTTGCTCCGCACGCCGGACGCCGAAGGTCTGCCGAAGTCCTTCGCCGCGACCCTGTGTGACGCGGCCGCCTTTCATGTCGCCCTTCGGGAGCTGAGCCGCTTCGCCCTGATCCAGCACGACTTCAGACGGGGCACCGTACAGGTGCACCGGCTGATGCAGGCGGTCGTCCGCGGCGACGGGTCACCCATGTCGATGGCGCGCAGGGTGCACGTCGCACACGTCGTGCACTGTCTGCTCCTGCGCTACGCCCCGCGAGATCCCCGCAACCGGCGCGACTGGGGGCGCTTCAAGGAGATCCAGCCCCATCTGCTGCCGTCCGGCGTACTGGACTGCGAGACGGAGGAGGTACGGCGGCTGGCGGTGACCCAGGCACAGTACCTGGACGCGAGCGGAGACCGACTGGGCGCGCAGGAACTCCGTGAGGCAGCGCTGCGGAAGTGGCGGACGCTGCAGGGGCCCGACAGCCCCGACGTGCGCGCACTCGAACGGATACGACTCGGCGGGGAGACGGCCTGATGGCGGAGAACCGGGGCGCCACCCGTGCCGCCCGGATCGTGGCCTTCGCCGGGCAACTGGACAAGGCCTACGAGAGCGTCGGGCGCCCGGACCTGGAGGTGCTGGCGTCGATCGCCGAGGAGCAGGGCAGCGTCCCGCTGGTGCCGGCCACGGTGCAGGAGATGCTGCGGGGAGCGTCGGCACCCTCCTGGGAGTTCGTCGTCACCTTCGTCAGCGCCTGCGAGAGCTACGCCGTCGGCCAGGGCATCGACCCGTCGACACGGCCGTTGTCGTTGGTCTGGTGGCGGGAACAGTGGGACGACCTGCTCACGGCGCTGTCGTCCACGGCGCCCGCTGCGGGAACGGCGCGGGAGGGGTCCGAGCCGTCTCGCCCCGTGTCGACGCTGCCGCCGTTGCCTCCGCACTTCTCCGGCCGACGCGAGGAACTGGCCCGGCTCGACTCCCTGATCGCGGACGCCGGATCCCCTCCGTGGCTGATCGAGATCACCGGCGAGGCCGCAACGGGCAAGTCGACGCTGGCCGCCGCGTGGGCACACCGGATCGCCTCGCGGTTCCCGGACGGACAGCACTATGTCTCCATCCGGTCGACGGGCGACGAGGAAGCGCTCGGTCAGCGGTTCGACACCCTCCTGCGGCACCTCGGCGTGCCGGTGGCAGACCTGCCCGCGACGACCGCCGACCGGCTCGCGCTGCTGCGCTCCCGGCTGGCACGGCAGCGGCTCCTGCTCGTCCTCGACGACGTGCCGGACGCAGCCGTGATCGAGGCGCTGCGGCCCGAGTCGGTGCCGTCACGCTCGCTGCTCGTCGTGACCTCGCGCGGCGGTCTCCTCGGTGCATCCGACCGTGGCCACACGGAGTCCGTCCGCCTCGGGCCCCTGACGGAGTCCGACGCGTGGCAACTGCTCAGGGCGCTGGCTCCTGCGGACAGACTCGGCGCCGCTGCCGCGCTCCGCGACACGCCTGGCGGCTTGTTCGGCAATCCGCTGACGCTGCGACTCCTGGCGGGCTTGCTCGAACGTGTTCCCGCCTCCGTATTGGCGGAGGCGTTCGACCGTCTTGGCTCCGACCAGAGTCTGAGCATCCACGCGTTCGTCCGCCTCACCTACGAAGCTCTCAGCAATCCGGCGGCCGCTGTACTGCGCCGGCTGTCACTGGTGGACGAGTACGAGGAGATCCCGCCCCAACTCGTCGGCTTCCTCGCGGGAGACATGGCGCCCGACGCGGTCTCGGCGGCTCTGGACGAGTTGACGTCGGCCGGCCTGATCGTCGTGTCGCCGGAGGGCGAGGCCATTCGGCTCATCCATGCGGCAGTGCGCGAGTTCGCCCAGGAACGGATCGGGGAGCAGGACTCGCGGGAGGAGGCGATCGCCGTACGTGATCGCGCCCGCCGCTTCTTCCTGCTGTCCCGTGGCTACCGGCCTCAGCCTGAACATTCCATCGCCCGCGACGCGTACACGCTGGAAGACCGCCTCTCGTACTCCCACTACGCCGCCGCCATCGCCGAGTTCATCCGGCACCGGCAGACGCTGCCACCGCTGACCATCGGGCTGAAGGCCCCTTGGGGAGCCGGGAAGACCTCCCTGATGCGAATGATCCAGAACATCCTCGACCCCCGCAGCGACGAGGAACCGTGCGGCATCAGACTTGACCGGGGATCGTCCGACCGCCGGGTGACCAACCGTGAGATCCTGCGCGAGGCCGGCGCCGCCACGGTGGACGAACCCGTCCGGCTGCGGGCGCACCTTGACGAGGGGGCGCCCCTGCACGAGGCGGAGTGGCGGCCCACCGTGTGGTTCAACCCGTGGATGTACCAGAACGGCGAGCAGATCTGGGCGGGACTGGCCCACGAGATCATCACGCAGGTGACCGAACGGCTGCCCCTCGCGGACCGGGAGCGGTTCTGGCTGAAGCTCAACCTCGCCCGCGTCGACCACAGCGTCATCCGCCGGCGCTGGTACCGCCTGCTCGCCGAACGGGTACTGCCCTTCGTCCTGTTCTGGTTGCTGACCATCGTCGTGACCCTGGTCGGGCTGGTTTTCGCACAACTGGTGGGCCCCGGGCGGCAGGCCATCCGCGACATCTCGGCGGCAGCCCTCGGGGGCGGCACCGTGACGCTGCTCGCGGCGGGTGTCCGGCAGGGGTTCGTCTTTCTCGGCAAGACGGCCACGGGTCCGCTCTCCGCGTTGGTCAACCGGTCGGACGTGCTCGGGTCGGGGCAGCGGTTCCTCGGCGCCGAGCTCAAGAAGGGCTTCGACCAGCTCGTACCCGATCCCGGCTATGCCGGTCGCCTCGGATTTCTGCACCTCGTGCAGACCGACATGAAACGGGTGCTCGATCTCATCGCCACCCCTCGGCGCCCCCTGGTCGTCTTCGTCGACGACCTCGACCGCTGCTCGCCGAGCGCGGTCACCCAGGTCATCGAGGCCATCAACCTCTTCCTCGCCGGAGAGTTCCCGCACTGCGTCTTCGTGCTCGGCATGGAGCCGGGCACCGTGGCGGCCCATGTCGAAGTCGCCTACCAGGACCTGGTCAAGGCCCAGCGTGACGGCCGGCTGGCGGGCGACTGGTCCACCCTGGGCTGGCGCTTCCTTGAGAAGATCGTCCAGTTGCCGCTGAGCATCCCGCCGCCCAGGGACGCCGGTGAACTCGCCGGGTACCTGCGCTCCCTGGTCGCACCGGACTCCCCACCGGCCCCCGGCGTGCCACACACCGGTGCCGGCCCGCGGGCGCGGGACGTACGAGACACCACGGACAGGGCAGGATCGCCCGCGCCGGCGGTGTCCCGCACCGCCCCGTCCGCCGGTCGCGGGGTCCCGCGCTGGACGCTGGACAGGCCCGATCCGGCCGACGTCGACGCCGTCGAGCGCAGTCTTCGCGCGCGCCGTCCGACGCCGGACACTCTGCGGACGATGGCGCTCGCGGCACAGTCCGAGGTGCTGGGAGTCCCGGAGCCACTGGGACCCGCGGCCCTCGCCGCCGCCGACCGCGTGATCGCCGATCTCTACAGCGACGTCGACGCCCACGCCGCGCTCGCCGACCTGCTGCCCGTCCTCGACTCCCGCAACCCGCGTGAGATCAAGCGTTTCGTCAACCTCTACCGCTTCTACAGCTTCATAGCCGAACGTCAGCGGCTGCTCGGCGCGCCCATGCCGGAGCAGGAGCAGATCGCCAAGCTGGCGGCGTTCGCGATCCGCTGGCCGCACGTCATCAGCATGCTCGGTGCCGCGGACACGGACGAGGTGCTCGGCGGCCTGGAACGGGCGGCACGCGACACGGCTCCCGAGCGGTGGACCACCGAACTGCACCGGACGTTCCCGGTGTTCCTCCCCGGCCCGGACGGCGCGCCGACCGGGACACCGGCGCCCGGCTGGGGAGACGATCTGCGCGCCTTCCTCCGTGAAGGCGTCGAGATGGCAGCGGTGGCCTCGCGGTTCCTGTAGTGCCCCGGGCCGAGTGGTGAGGGCTTCCGGGCGGGCGTAGCGTCGGACACTGGACGCCGACGTCCACCGAGAGTGCGACACGCCATGAGCAGCCCGCAGCCGACCCCCTCAGCACCGAGCGCCACCCGGGAGACCGGCGGTGGCGGCAGCGGTCTGGCGCTCGTCGTCATCGCCTCCTGCCAGCTGATGGTGGTCCTGGACATCACCATCGTGAACATCGCGCTGCCGCACATCCAGCAGGCCCTGGACTTCTCCACCACCAGCCTGTCCTGGGTGGTCAACGCCTACACGCTCACCTTCGGCGGGCTGCTGCTGCTCGGCGGGCGGACCGGGGACATCCTCGGCAGGCGCCGGATGTTCGTCCTCGGGGTGCTGCTGTTCGCCCTCGCCTCACTGCTGGGCGGGCTCGCCCAGAACTCCGGGCAGCTGCTCGCCGCGCGGGCCCTCCAAGGCGTGGGCGGCGCCATCGCCTCGCCCACCGCGCTGTCCCTGATCAGCACCACCTTCCGCGAGGGCCCGGAACGCAACCGGGCCTTCGGCGTGTTCGCCGCCGTCTCCTCCGGCGGCGGCGCCATCGGCCTGCTCGCCGGCGGAATGATCGTCGAGTGGCTGAACTGGCGCTGGGTCCTCTTCGTCAACGTGCCGATCGGCCTGCTCATCGCCCTCGCCGCGCCCCGCGTCATCAGGGAGTCCGAGCGCCACCCGGGCAGCTTCGACCTCGCCGGCGCGCTCACCTCCACCGTCGGCATGGTGCTGCTGGTGTACGGCTTCATCAGAGCCGCGCAGGAGGGCTGGCGGGACCCGCTGACGCTGGCCGCGTTCGCCGGCGCCGTCGTCGTGCTCGCGGTGTTCGTCCTGGTCGAGCGGGGCTCCCGACAGCCGATCACGCCGCTGCACATGTTCGCCGACCGCAACCGCGCCGGCACCTACGGCATCATGCTGAGCCTCGCCGCAGCCATCTTCGGCATGTTCTTCTTCCTCACGCTCTTCGTGCAGGACGTGCTGGACTTCAGCCCGCTGCGCGCCGGGCTCGCCTTCCTTCCGGTCAGCGCGGTCATCGCCGTCGGCGCGGGGCTGGCCTCGCGGTTCCTGCCCCGGTTCGGGCCCAAACCGTTCATGGTGGTGGGCGCCGTCCTCGCGGCGGGCGGCCTCGCCTGGCTGACCCTGATCGACGTCGACTCCACCTACGCGGGCGGCATCCTCGGCCCGATGCTCGTCTTCAGCCTGGGCATGGGCATGGAGTTCGTGTCGCTGACCCTGATGGCGCTCTCCGACGTCTCCGCCGAGGAGACCGGCGCCGCATCCGGACTGCTCAACGCCACGCAGCAGGTCGGCGGTTCGCTCGGGCTGTCCATCCTGGTCACGATGTTCGGCACGGCCAGCGGCAACGAGGCCCGCAAGCAGGTGCGGCGCTTCCTCGCGCAGGCCACCCCGGCCGAGCGGCTGCGCTTCCGGCACACCGGGCAACTGCCGCGGCCCTGGTCCGACGAGGTCCTCACCGCCGGGATCCAGGCCGCGTTCGTCATGGCGGCCGTCTTCACCGTGGTCGCCGCGCTGATCGCCGTCATCGCCATCCAGGTCCGCCCGTCCGACCTGGAGCGGCTTCAGGGAGGGATGGGGCCCGGTTCCACATGACTCCGCGGACGACCTAAAGGACGTGGTATCTTGCCTAAAGGTTTTAGGCAAGGTGGAGGGTCTTCATGGTGCGGGCGGGGTTGAGCGCGGAGCGGCTGACGCTGGCCGGAGCCGAGCTCGCGGACGAGGTCGGCTTCGACCAGGTGACCGTGTCAGCGCTGGCCCGGCGGTTCGACGTCAAGGTGGCGAGCCTGTACTCGCACGTCAGGAACTCCCACGACCTCCGGACCCGGATTGCCCTGCTCGCCCTGGAGGAGATGGCCGACCGCGCCGCCGACGCCCTCGCCGGGCGCTCCGGCAAGGACGCCCTCACCGCCCTCGCCGACGTCTACCGCGACTACGCCCGGCAGCACCCCGGCCGCTATGCCGCCGCCCAGCTCCGGCTGGACCCGGAGACGGCCGCCGCGAGCGCCGGCGTACGGCACGCCCGGATGACCCGCGCCCTGCTGCGCGGCTACGACCTCACCGAGCCCGACCAGACCCACGCCGTCCGCCTCCTGGGCAGCGTCTTCCACGGCTACGTCAGCCTCGAACTCGGCGGCGCCTTCAGCCACAGCGCCCCCGACACCCAGGAGACCTGGACCCGCGTCCTGGACGCCCTCGACGCGCTGCTGCGCAACTGGCCCCCGGCCACCACGACCACGGACTGAGAGCATGCACACCGACCACGACTGGATCACCACCCCCCTCACGGCCGACCTCCTGCGCGGCGCCCTCGACCTGGAGCGCACCGAGCTCGGCGTGCTCCCGCACCGGCTGCCGGCCCGGGCCCGCGCCCAGAACACCGACCCGCAGCTGGCCATGGCCGAGTCCCAGCCTTCCGGCGTACGCCTGCTCTTCCGCACCCGTGCCACCGCCGTCGAACTCGACACCCTGCCCACCAAGCGCGTCTACGTCGGCGCCCCGCCGCGCCCCGACGGCGTCTACGAACTCCTCGTCGACGGCCGCCCGGCGGGCAGCGCCACCGCGACCGGCGGCCGCACCCTGACCATCGACATGACCGCCGGCACCTTCGAGCAGGAGACCGGCCGGCCGGACACCCTCTCCTTCACCGGCCTGCCGGACCGCGACAAGGACGTCGAGATCTGGCTGCCGCACAACGAGACCGCCGAACTCGTCGCCCTGCGCAGCAACGCGCCCCTGGCGCCCGTGCCGGACCGGGGCCGCCGGGTGTGGCTGCACCACGGCAGCTCCATCAGCCACGGCTCCGACGCGGCGAGCCCCACCACCACCTGGCCCGCCCTCGCCGCCTCCCTGGGCGACGTGGACCTGGTCAACCTCGGCCTGGGCGGCGGCGCCCTGCTCGATCCGTTCACCGCACGCGCCCTGCGGGACACCCCGGCCGACCTGATCAGCGTCAAGCTCGGCATCAACCTGGTCAACGCCGACCTGATGCGCCTGCGCGCCTTCACCCCCGCCGTCCACGGCTTCCTCGACACCATCCGCGAGGGCCATCCCACGGCGCCGCTGCTCGTCGTCTCGCCCATCCTGTGCCCCATCCACGAGGACACGCCCGGCCCCAGCGCCCCGGACTTCGCCAACCTGTCCGACGGGCAGCTGCGGTTTGTGGCCATGGGCGATCCGGCGGAGACCGCGAGCGGGAAGCTGACGCTGCGCGTCATCCGGGACGAGCTGGCCCGGATCGTACGGCAGCGCGCGGAGGAGGACCCGAACCTGCACTACCTCGACGGCCGTGAGCTCTACGGCGAGTCCGACGCCGCCGGCCACCCGCTGCCCGACCAGCTCCACCCCGACGCGGCCACCCACCGCCTGATGGGCGAACGCTTCGCCGACCTGGCCTTCAAGACGGGCGCGTTCGCTCAACCGTGAAGTGAAGGCGTCGGAACCAGGCCCAGTTGCTGGGCGCGCAGCACCGTGCTGATGCGGTCGCGTGTGCCGAGCTTGCGGTAGATGTTCTCGACGTGCTTGTGCACCGTACGGTCGGAGATGCCCAGACGGCGGCCGATCGCGCCCGCGGTCAGCGCGTCCGCCAGCAGGAGCAGCACCGTCGTCTCGCGCGGGGTGAGCGGACAGGAGGCGGCGGCGTCCGGGTCGGCGGACCGCTGCAGGCGGAGCAGGAGCCGGCGTTGCTGCTCGACGGCGGCGAGCAGGGACTGCGCCCGCTCGGCCGCGCGGACGTGGTCGTCGGTGAAGTCCGCACCGGCCCGGTAGACCATGCACCCGAGGACCGGAGCCGTCGGCTCGGGCAGCGGGACCGCGAGGACGTGGTCCAGGTCCATGGCGTCGCCGATCAGCCGGGCCGTCGGACTGCCCCGCCAGGAGCGCCCCGCCACCCGTCCGGCCGTGACCGGGGACCGGTCGGAGCCGCTCGCGTAGTGACCGGCGAACGGGTATCCCGACCGCAGCAGACCCAGCTCCTGCGCACCGAGCCGCTCGAACGCGCCGGCGACCCCGGGCGAGGCGCCCACCGTGCCGGTGCGCTCGCTCCAGTCGTCCAGCTTGTAGACCAGGCTCTCCCCGCCGCACGCCTCGGGCAGCACGGCCGCCACCAGCGGCCACAGCCGTTCGGGGTCCCGCTCGTGCAGAGCGGCGACGGCCACCGACAGCAGGCGTTCGTAGGCCCGGCCCAGACCCTGTACCACGTGTGCGCTCCACTCGTCCGCCGCGTACGCAGTTGTACCCATACCGGCGTCTCCCAGCAAAGCACAGACTTCAACGCGGGCCGCCAGCGCGGGGGACCGGCGGCCCGGACGCTGTGCGGGCCCGGCGTCACCAGCACAGAACCCGGTCCCTTGGCGGGACCGGGTTCCTTGGTTTCTCGGGGTGCGTGTGGTCCGTGTTACGCGGGGCGCACCGCCATGCGGATCGCCGACTCTCCCGCGTAGAGGATGGAGACCTCGCGGACGGACATCCCCGGGCCCGGCGCGTGGATCATCCTGCCGTCGCCGGTGTGGATGCCCACGTGGGTGAAGTTGTCGTTGAAGAAGATCAGGTCGCCCGGCCGGCTCGCGGAGAGCGGCACCACCGTGCCGGCGCTCGCCTGCTCCGGCGCGGTGCGGGGCAGGTCGACCCCGGCGGCCTTCCACGCGGCCTGCGTCAGACCGGCGTTGTCGTACGACTCCGGACCGGCCGTCCCCCACAGGCAGGGTCTGCCGATCTGCGCGCGTGCGAAGGCGACCGCGCGCTCGGCCTTCGTGGCGTGCGCGACGTCCGGCACGGCCGCGACCTCGGGCACCGCACGGGTCTCGGCGGCGGCCGGCACGGCGGCGTCCCACAGCCTGGACGCGCCCGTGTCGAGGACGGAGGGAGCGGAGGGGGCGGGGGTGCGCCACGAGTCCGACGTACCGGTGTCGAGGACGGAGGGCGCGGCGGTGGACCACGCGGGCGTCGCGCCCGTGTCCAGGACGGACGGCGTGGCGGTGGCCCAGGACCCCGACGCGCCGGTGTCGAGGACCGAAGGGGCCGCGGAGGCCCAGGAGGGCGTCACACCGGTGTCGAGCACGGACGGCGTGGCCGTGTTCCACGAACCGGTCGCGCCCGTGTCCAGGGCGGACGGCGTGGCGGTGGCCCACGACCCCGTCGCGCCGGCATCGAGCACGGACGGCACGGGGGCCAGCCACGACTCCGACGCGCCCGTGTCCGGGGCCGGCGGCGTGACGGTGGCCCACGAGCCGGTGGAGCCGGTGTCGGGCGTGGACGGTGTGGCGGTGCGCCACGAGCCGGTCGTGCTCGTGTCCGGGGGCGGCGGTGTGACCGTGGTCCATGAGCCCGTCGTGCTCGTGTCCGGGGTCGGCGGTGTGACGGTGGCCCAGGACCCGGTGGAGCCGGTGTCGGGCGTGGACGGTGTGGCGGTGCGCCACGAGCCGGTCGTGCCCGTGTCCGGAGTCGACGGCGTGACCGTGGCCCATGAGCCCGACGTGCTCGTGTCCGGGGTCGGCGGTGTGACGGCGGCCCAGGACCCGGTGGAGCCGGTGACGGGCGTGGACGGTGTGGCGGTGCGCCACGAGCCGGTCGCGCTCGTGTCCGGAGCTGACGGCGTGACCGTGGCCCACGAGCCCGTCGTGCTCGTGTCCAGGGCCGACGGTGTGGCGGTCGGCCACGACCCCGTCGTGCCGCCCATGTCGGCCATGGCCTGCTGCTGCGGCTGCCACGCCGGTTCGGCCGAACCCCACGTCTGCGCGGTCGGCTGGGCCGGTATGGCCGGGGCGGGGTGCTGGGGCGCGTACGCCGTCGCCATCTCGGGCTGCGGGGTCTCCTGGCGCGGGGCCGGCACGGCCGACAGCGCGTCCGCCGGGCCGGCGGCGGGGCGGCGCGGTACACGAGCTCCGGGCGCGGACGGCTCCGGCGCCGCGGCGGGGAGCGCGGGCATCACGGCGGTGAGCTCGGGCGTCGCGGCCGCGGGCAGCTCGCCTGCCACGCGTCCAGGAAGCTCGCCTACCGCGCGCCCGGTTAGCTCGCCTACCGCGCGTCCGGGAAGCTCACCCGCCGCGCGTCCGGGCAGTTCCGCGACCGCGCGGGTGGTGACGCCCAGCTCGCGCATGGTGCGTTCGAGGAGGTCGTCCGACGGCGGTGCCGGCCGGCGTGCGGAACGGGACGGCCCCGGCCGGGCCGGCTGCCGGTCTGCGGGCAGGATCGCCGGGATCGTCGGCCCCAGCGAGTAACGGGCGGCGTCGAACCACTGCCGGGCGACGTCGTCGAGGGCGGGTTCCGAGCGCCGGCGCCGGTCGCCGCCCGCCGGGGCGCCCCGCCCCCGCCCGCGGGCCTTGGCCGACTGCGCGCGGGTGGCGTTGAAGGTGCCGCTGTCGTTCTCGGCCCGGTCGTAGAGCGAGCTGATCCGCTGCTGGATCTCGTCGCGGCTGGGCGCGTCGCCATCAGCGCGCAAGGTGCGTTCCGGCGCCATGCGGGCCGTACTCCTTCCGTGCTCCGCCTACCGGGTTAGCTGTCGGGTTCGGGCGGTCGATCCGGAAGGTGTGCCCTACGGCCGGCGCCCTGACGGGCGGTCGGCCGATTCACCCCAGTGTTTCGGTCGGGTCCCCGGCTCCGGCTGCCACGGGGGCGCACCGGACTCGGCGGAGGCCGTACGCCCCGACGGGGTTCGCCGGAGGAAGTCGTACAGCCTGGGCGTCAACTTAGCCAACTTGTGCGGCTGGTGTGAAGGTTGAAGCGCAGTATGTCCGATACGCTTTTGTGACCTTAACCTTGACGGCTCGTCAGATGAGCACACTGTGCCGGAAAAGCGACGGAGCGTGGTCAGGAACGGGCGGCGCGCTCGGCGTCCCGCTTCTTGATGCGCGCCGCCTCCTTGCGCACCTCCGCCTGGGTGGCGCGCTCCTTGACCAGCCACTCCGGACCCTCCTGCTTGAGGGCCTCGATCTGCTCGGTGGTCAGCGGCTCTGTGATCCCGCCGCGGGCGAGGCCGGAGATGGAGACACCCAGCTTGGCCGCGACCACCGGGCGCGGGTGCGGGCCCTTGGCGCGCAGCTCGCGCAGCCACTCGGGCGGGTTCGCCTGCAGCTCGGCGAGCTCGGCACGCGAGACCACACCCTCACGGAACTCGGCGGGCGTGGCCTCTAGGTACACACCCAGCTTCTTCGCCGCGGTGGCGGGCTTCATCGTCTGGGTGGTCTGCTGCGACTTCATGACGTCCAGGGTATCGATCGTGTACGACCCCGCCGACCACGGCCGGTAACCTGGCGGGCGTGACAGGCTCGGAAGCAGCATCGACGTTCCGGCTCGCGTACGTCCCGGGAGTGATGCCCGCCAAGTGGGTGCGGATCTGGAACGAGCGCCTGCCCGACATCCCGCTCACCCTCCTCTCCGTACCGGCCGGGGAGGCGGCGGACCTGCTGCGCGCGGGCGAGGCGGACGCGGGGCTGGTGCGGCTGCCGGTCGACCGTACGTACTTCAGTGCCATCCGGCTCTACACCGAGACGACGGTGGTCGTCGTCCCCAAGGACCACCTGATCACGGCGGCCGACGAGGTGACCGTGGCGGACCTCGCCGAGGAGGTCGTCCTGCACCCCCTCGACGACGTCTTCGACTGGGACAGCCCTCCGGGGGAGCCCGCCTTCGAGCGCCCGGCCACCACCGCCGACGCGATCGAGCTGGTCGCCGCCGGGATCGGGCTGCTCGTGGTCCCGCAGTCCCTGGCGCGGCTGCACCACCGTCGCGACCTCACCTACCGCCCGGTCGTGGACGCGCCCCAGTCGGGCGTCGCCCTGTCGTGGCCGGAGGAGGCGACGACCGACCTGGTCGAGGACTTCATCGGCATCGTCCGCGGCCGCACGGTCAACAGCACCCGGGGCCGCCGGGCCTCCGAGCCCCAGCCGAAGGAGAAGCCCGCGTCCACGGCCGCGCCCCGCCGCAAGCCACCGGCGGCCCGGACGGCGAACCGGACCTCCAAGGGCGGCTCGGCGGGAACCAGGTCCGGCAAGCGCGGAAAGCCCCGCCGCCGCTCCTAGCGCGCATCGCCGCCAGGAGAGCGTTCCGCCGCTTCTGACGCGTGCTGTCGCCGGGAGCGCGTTCCGCCGCTCCTGGCGTGCGCCGTCGCCGGGCCGGCGTTCCGCCGCGCGTAGTGGCCGCGTCAACCGGCACGTCCCAGCCCCTTCGTCGGCCAGTCCAGCAGTCGCGCCCCGATCACCGCCGTCTGGAGCATGTAGCGGTGGGCCGGGTCGGCCGGGTTCGCGCCGGTGAGGGTGTGGATGCGTTCCAGGCGGTACGTCAGCGCGCGCACGCTCAGCGACAGCCGGCGGGCCGCCTCCGCGGCCACGCAGCCCGCGTCGAAGTACGCGGTGAGGGTGTCCAGCAGCGGCTCCGCACCGCCCCGGGCCCCGGTCAGCGGGCCGAGCGTGTCCAGGACGAGGTCGGCCATGGCCTGCCGGTCACGCGTCAGGACGGGGTAGACCAGCAGGTCGGCCGCGCGCAGCACCGGATCGTCCCAGTGCAGCCGCTCGGCCAGTTCGAGGGCGTTGAGGGCCTCCTCGTACGACTGCACCACCCCGCCCGGGCCCGGCTGCGGCCGGCCGATGGCGACCTGTCCGCCGTCCGTGGCCGCGTGCGCCTGCTTGGCGAAGTGGACGAGGACGTCGTCCTGGTCGCCGGGCGCGATGCACAGCAGGCGGCCGTCCTTGGTGGTGACCAGCACGTTGCGGTCGCCGAAGCGGGCGTTGAGGGATCGTTCCACCTCACGCACGACCTGGGCGCCCTCGGCGTACGCCCGCGGGCCCCGGGCGACCGCCACGCCGTGGGCGTGCGACAGCCGCAGGCCGAAGCGTTCGGCGCGTTCGGCGAGCCGGCCGAGGTCGCTGCGGCCGTAGAGCAGGTCGTCGATGAACTCGCGGCGCGCCGCCTCCTCCTGTCGTACGGCGTGCAGTTGGGCGCGTTCGTAGCCGTCGGCGAACGCGTCGATCACCTGCTGTACGGCGGCCAGCGTGCTGTCGGCCGAGCCTTGGGTCGCGGGCCAGGCGGACCGGGTGGCGACCAGGTGGGCGTTGACCAGGGCGCGCAGCCCGTAGCCGGCTTCGGCGGCCTGCTCGCCCAGGGCGCGGCGCGCCCCGATCTCGGCGCGGGTCAGACGCCGGCCGGTGGCGGAGACGTCCGCCAGCAACTGGGCGTACCCGGCCAGATAGTGCTCGGGTATGTCGTGGGCCGTCACGCCGTCCCCCCGGATCTTGACGCGCCGGTGACGCCTTCTTGACGGCGTCCGGCACGCAGACCCTAGTGAACACTGCCGGAATCCGGCAATGCGCGGGCGAACGCGGGGCGGGCACCATGGCCCGCGGGGAGCACCACGGATGGTTCCGATGCCGGGCTCCGGCAGCAGCCGGCCGCCGCCCGGCACCGGAGCCCGCTTCCCCGGCGAGCACAGGTGCGGCATGGCACGGACGGGGCGGGGGTAGGGATCATGGGGGCGTTTCTCGCGGCGGTCGCGGGCTTTCCCACCATCCTGTTCACCTCCGCCCTCGTCGTGGTGGTCGCCTTCTGGCTGATGGTCGCCGTCGGCGCGGCCGAGTCGCACGGCTTCGACGCCCACGCGCACGTCGACGCCTGGGGCCTGGGCGGGGTGCCGGTGACGGTCGCGTTCTCGCTGCTGACGGCGATCGGCTGGTTCCTCAGCCTCAGCGCCACCGTGCTGCTCGGCCCGCTCACCCGCTCCGGACTCGTGCGCGCACCGGTGCGGGTGGCCGTGCTGTTCGGCGCGCTGTTCGTCGCCTGGCGGCTGACCCGCGTACTGGTGCGGCCGCTGCGCCATGTCTTCGCCGTCGTCGCCGGTCCGTCGCGGCAGGACTTCGTCGGCCGGACCTGCACCATCCGCACCGGGCGGGTGGACGGCGGGTTCGGGCAGGCCGAGGTCGCGGC
This sequence comes from Streptomyces sp. 7R007, assembly GCF_054850255.1. Lineage (NCBI taxonomy): Bacteria > Bacillati > Actinomycetota > Actinomycetes > Kitasatosporales > Streptomycetaceae > Streptomyces > Streptomyces sp. 7R007. Next base: position 126,793 of record NZ_JBTWMV010000002.1, read on the forward strand.
GGTGGACGGTTCCACGGCCGTGGTCCAGGTGCGCCAGAGCGGCGACGATCCCCTCACCAGCGGCAGCACCGGCCTGCTCTACGCCTACGACGAGGCCGGGGAGTTCTTCTGGGTCGCGCCCTACCACACGGCGCTCGATCCCGGCCCTGGTCCCCGCTGATCGCGGCCCTCCCGCCTTCTTCTTCCTTCCTCCTTCCTCCTTCATCCTTCGAGGACTCATGTCATGAACGCCATTACCGTGGGCATCGGCGTGCTCGTCGCCGTCGTGCTGCTCATCGCGCTCACCCTGCTGCTGGTGGTCGGCCGCCTGTTCAGGAAGGTGGAGCAGGGACGGGCGCTGATCATCTCCAAGACCAAGAAGGTCGACGTCACCTTCACCGGAGCCGTCGTCCTGCCGGTGCTGCACAAGGCCGAGTACATGGACATCTCGGTGAAGACCATCGAGATCCGCCGCACCGGCCGCGAGGGCCTGATCTGCCGCGACAACATCCGCGCCGACATCCACATCAGCTTCTTCGTGCGGGTCAACAAGACGGTCGAGGACGTCATCAAGGTCGCCCAGGCCATCGGCACGGCCACCGCGAGCGATCCGGCGGCGATCCAGGACTTCTTCGCCGCGAAGTTCTCCGAGGCCCTCAAGACGGTGGGCAAGCAGCTCGACTTCGTCGACCTCTACACCAAGCGGGAGGAGTTCCGGGACCGGATCATCCAGGTCATCGGCACCGACCTCAACGGCTACCACCTCGACGACGCGGCCATCGACTTCCTCGAACAGACCCCGATGGCCCAGCTCGACGCGGCCAACATCCTCGACGCCCAGGGCATCCGGAAGATCACCGAGCTGACCACCGTCGAGCACGTGCGCACCAACGAGTTCCAGCGCACCGAGCAGAAGGAGATCACCCGGCAGAACGTGGAGGCCCGGGAGACCATCCTGGAGCTGGAGCGCCGCCAGGCCGAGGCCGAGATCAAGCAGCGGCGCGAGGTGGAGACGCTGCGGGCCCGCGAGGAGGCGGTGACCGCGCGGGTGCAGGAGGAGGAACGCCTGGGCGCGCAGACCGCGTTCATCCGCACCGAGGAACAACTCGGCGTCCAGCGCGAGAACCAGGCCCGCGAGATCGCCGTCGCGCAGAAGAACCGCGAACGGGTCATCGCCATCGAGAACGAGCGCATCGAGAAGGACCGCCTGCTGGAGGTCATCGGCCGCGAACGGCAGACCCAGCTCACCCGGATCGCCGCCGAGAAGGAGGTCGAGGCGGAGAAGCGGGACATCGCCGAGGTCATCCGGGAGCGGGTGGCGGTGGACCGGACGGTCGCCGAGCAGGAGGAGTCCATCAAGAAGCTGCGCACCGTCGAGCAGGCCGAGCGCGACCGGCAGGCCGTCGTCATCGCCGCCGAGGCCGAGGCGCAGGAGAAGCTCGTCAAGGACATCAAGGCCGCCGAGGCGGCCGAGGCCGCGGCCAAGCACCGGGCGGCCGAGCAACTCACCCTGGCCGAGGCCCGGTTGAAGTCCGCCGACCTCGACGCCCGGGCCAAGCTGCGGCTCGCCGAGGGTGTCCAGGCCGAGGCCGCCGCCGAGGGGCTCGCCGCCGTGCAGGTGCGGGACAAGGAGGCCGAGGTCACCGAGAAGGCCGGGCGGGCCGAGGCCGTGGCCACCGAGGCGCGGCTGCGGGCGGAGGCCGAGGGCCGGCGGGCGACGACGCTCGCGGAGGCCGAGGGCACCGAGGCGCGGCTGCGGGCCGAGGCGGAGGGCGCGCGGGCCAAGGCCCTCGCGGAGGCCACCGGCATCGGCGAGAAGCTCAAGGCCGAGGCGGAGGGCCTGAACCAGAAGGCGGTCGCGATGGCCGCCCTGGACGACGCCTCCCGCGGGCACGAGGAGTACCGGCTGCGGCTGCAGGCGGAGAAGGAGGTCCGGCTGGCCGGTCTCGACGTGCAGCGGCAGGTCGCCGAGGCGCAGGCCACGGTCCTGGCGACCGGTCTGGAGAACGCCGACATCGACATCGTCGGCGGCGAGTCCGTCTTCTTCGACCGGCTCGTCTCCTCGATCGCGCTCGGCAAGGGCGTCGACGGCTTCGTGCACCACTCGCAGACCGCGCAGGCGCTCGCGAAGCCGTGGCTGGACGGCTCGGCCCGCTTCACCGACGACCTGACCGCCGTCCTCGGCGCCGTCTCCACGGCCGACCTGCAGCACCTGACCGTCTCGGCGCTGCTGCTGAAGCTCATCAAGACGGGCGGGGCGGACTCCGGCGCACTGCGCCAACTGCTCGACAGGGCAGGTGAGCTGGGGCTGGCAGACACCCCGCTCACCGCCCTGAACGGCAGCGCGAGGAGCTGACCCGCCCGGAGCCGGAGCCGCCGCACAGGGGACGGCGGCTCCGGCTCCTCACACCGACGACCTCCTGCGAGGACCCCATGACCGCCGGCCTGGACACCGGTACGTACGAGGTGCTGCGCGACCGGCTCGCCGCCCAGGCCGCCGAACTCGCCCGCCGCACCGACGCCCTCAACACCCGCCGCGCCGAGGAGTTCGGCGCCTCCCGCCTCGAACTCGCCGGCACCCGCCACGTCCGCACCGGACAGCCCCGCGTCCCCCGGGACGTCGTCGCCGTCGGCGAGGCGCTGCTCTTCGGCTTCACCGGCCCCACCCCGGCCGCCCGCGTCGGCGACGTCCTCGCCCTGTACGGCCGGGACCTCGTCCCGCTGACCGCCGACGCCGTCCCCGGCCTGCTCGACGACCCGTCCTTCGTACGGGAGTTCACCGAGCTGCACCGCTACTACCGCGACGCCCGCCTCCTGCGGCTGCGCCGCACCGGGGACAGACTGCTCGCCGTGTTCCAGACCGGCGAGGCCGCCGACGACCTCCGCGTCCTGCGCTGGACGGTCACGGCCGACGGCCGGGCCGCTTTCGTCGACGCGCACGGCGAACGCGACCACGTGCTGCCGCCGGCCCACGACTTCACCTGGACCGAGGCCACCCGCGAGGACCACGTCCTCGGCCGCCACCCCCATGTCCGCGTGCAGGACGAGGTGTTCGTCTCGACCGTCGGCGGCGCCCTCACCGTCAAGGTCGCCGACGACACCGAGACGGACCACGGCATCCACCGCGAGCCGGTGGACGAGCCGCTGCAGTCCCTGGCCGACGCCCACCTCGCGCACGCGCGGGTCGGCGCGCTGATCCTCATCGACGTCCTGCCCTACAAGGAGCAGGCCCACCGCTACTTCGCCTTCAACACCCTGACCCGGGCCGTCGTCCGGCTCGACGGCATCGGGCAGTCCTGCCGCAGGCTCCCCGACGACCAGGGCATCGTCTTCCCCGGCGGCTACTGCCTGGCCGGCGGCGCCCACAAGACGTTCGACGGCCTCGACACCACCGGGCTGGAGTTCGAGCGCGCGCTGCGCTCGCCCAACGGCGAGGACGTCCTGTTCGCCTACCACGCCCGCCCGACCGGCCGCGCCCTCCTGCTGTCGTACAACATGGTCCGCAAGCAGGTCGCGACCCCGCTGACCTGCCACGGCTGGGCGCAGTTCGACGACGGCACGCTGACCGTGCTGCGCGCGGACGGCGGGGAACCCGCCCGGGTCCACCCCGTCCAGCTGTGGACCTCGCCCTACGTCTCCGACACCCACGCCGCCGCCCGCCCCGCCGGAACCGGCCCGCTCGCCCGCGTCGGCAACGCCGACCTGGTGCGCGGCATCTCGGACTGCCTCTCCCTGACCGCGGCGGTCGCCGAGACGACGCCGACGGCCGAGGTGTACGAGGCCCTGGTCGCCGCCTGCGTCCGCGCGGCCGACACCCACCACTGGCTCGCCGACCCCGAACTCGGCGACCTGCGCGGCCCGTTGGAGGAGATGCGGGCCACGGCCGGGCAGGTCCTGGCGGAGTTCGAGACCGTGCGGGCCCTCACCCGCCAGGCCGCCGACGCCCTCGACGAGGCGGACGGCCGCCTCGCCTCCCTGGTGCGCCGGCTGCGCGGCGAGGCACCCCGCGACGCCGCCGCCTGGATCGGCGGCCTCACCGGACTCCGGCGGGAGCAGGGGCACCTGCTCACGCTGAAGGACCTGCGCCACGTCGACACCGAGCGCGTGGACCGGCTCGCCGCGGACGCCGAGGCGGAGCTCGCCGCGTTCGGGCAGCGGGCCGTGGCGGCGCTGGCCCGCGAGGACGCCTTCACCGGCCACCACCGGGACGTGGAGGCCCTGACCGCCGAGGCGGGTGCGCTCGCCACGGTCGCCGAGACCACGCCCCTCGGCGCCCGCCTCGACGACCTGACCGAACAGCTGCGCACGGTCACCGAGGTGGTCGCCGCCCTCGACGTCGCCGACGCCACGGTCCGTACGTCCGTCCTGCGCCGGGTCGCCGAGGTACTGGCCGGCGTCAACCGCGCCCGCGCCGAACTCGACGCCCGGCGCAGGGAGTTGCTCGACCGTGAGGGGCGGGCCGGGTTCGCCGCCGAGCTGGCGCTGCTCGGCCAGTCGGTCACCGGCGCCCTCGCCGCCGCGACCGACCCCACGGCCTGCGACACCGAACTCGCCCGCCTGCTCGTCCAACTGGAGGGCCTGGAGGCCCGGTTCGGGGACTTCGACGACTTCCTCGCCGAACTGGCCGACCGGCGCACCGAGATCTACGAGACCTTCTCCGCCCGCAGGCAGACCCTGGCCGACCAGCGCGCCCGCCGCGCCGAGCAACTCGCCGTCTCCGCCCGGCGCGTCCTGGACACCGTGACCCGCCGGGCCGCCGCCCTGCCCGACGCCGACGCCATCAGCGCCTACTTCGCCTCCGACCCGATGGTCGCGAAGGTCCGCCGCACCGCCGACGAACTGCGCGACCTCGGCGACCCGGTACGCGCCGGGGAACTCACCGGCCACCTGCACGCCGCCCGCCAGGAAGCCGCCCGCGCCCTGCGCGACCGCACCGACCTGTACGCCGACGACGGCCGCACCCTGCGCCTGGGCCGCCACCGCCTCGCCGTCACCACCGAACCACTCGACCTCACCCTCGTCCCGCACGGCACCGACGGCCTCGCCCTGGCCCTCACCGGCACCGACTACCGCGCCCCGGTGACCGACCCCGACTTCGCCGCCACCCGCCCCTACTGGGACCGCCCCCTGCCCTCCGAGTCCCCCGAGGTCTACCGCGCCGAGCACCTCGCCGCCCGCCTGCTGCACGACCACGGCCCGGCCGCCCTGGCCGGCGCCGACCTCGCCGACCTGGTCCGCCGCGCCGCGCAGGAGTCGTACGACGAAGGCTACGAACCCGGCGTCCACGACCACGACGCCACCCTGATCCTCACCGCGCTGCTGCGCCTGCGCGAACAGGCCGGACCGCTGCGCCACCCGCCCGCCGCCCGCGCCGCCGCCCAGTTCTTCTGGGCGCACGACGCCACCACCGGGGAGCGGCAGAGCTGGACGCGCCGCGCCCGGTCGCTGGCCCGGGCCCGGGACACCTTCGGCCCCGCCCCCGCCCTCGCCGACCTCCGCGCCGAACTCGCCGCGCGGGCAGGGGGCGAGGCCGCCGCGGCCTACCTCATCGAGGAGCTCACCACCGGCCCCGACGGCTTCGTCCTGAGCGCCTCCACCCGCACCTTCCTCGACACGTTCCGCCACACGACCGGCACGCCGGCCTACGACGACGACCTGGCCGCCCTGGACGAGCCGGCCGACCGCCGCCAGCTCGTCGAGGCGTGGCTGTCGGCGTACGCCTCGTCCGGCGGCCACGCGGAGCTCACCCCGGGCGACCTGGCCGAGGCGGCGGCCGCCGAACTCTGTCCCGGCCTCACCCGCTACGAGTCCGACGCCCCGCTGACCGCCACGGTCGACGGCCTGCTGGGCACCCACCCCCGGATCACCGGCCGCTCCCTCACCCTGCGCATCGACGAGTTCCTCGCCCGCACCGACGCGTTCCGCACCCGGGACGTTCCCGGCCACCGCGCCTACCAGAAGCGGCGCACCGCCCTGGTCGCGGCCGAGCGGGCCCGTCTGCGGCTGGAGGAGTACCGCCCGCGGGTGATGACGACGTTCGTGCGCGGCCGCCTCGTCGACGAGGTCTACCTGCCCCTGATCGGTGACAGCCTCGCCCAGCAGATCGGCCCGGCGGCCACCGGCGGCCTGCTGCTGCTCCTCTCGCCGCCCGGCTACGGCAAGACGACCCTCATGGAGTACGTCGCCGACCGGCTCGGCCTGCTCCTGGTCAAGGTGAACGGACCGGCCCTCGGCCACGCGGTCACCTCGCTCGACCCGGCCCGGGCGCCGGGCGCCACCGCCCGCCAGGAGGTCGAGAAGCTCAACTTCGCGTTCGCGGCCGGCAACAACACCCTGCTGTACCTGGACGACATCCAGCACACCAGCCCCGAACTGCTGCAGAAACTCCTGCCGTTGTGCGACGCCACCCGCCGCGTCGAGGGCGTGTGGCAGGGCGAGCCGCGCACCTACGACCTGCGCGGCAAGCGCTTCGCCGTCTGTCTGGCCGGCAACCCCCACACCGAGTCCGGCACCCGCTTCCAGGTCCCCGACATGCTCGCCAACCGCGCCCACGTGTGGGACCTCGGCGACGTGCTGACCGGCAAGGCGGACCTGTTCGCGCTCAGCTTCCTGGAGAACGCGCTGACCTCCCACCCGGTCCTCGCCCCGCTCGCCGGCCACGACCGCGCCGACCTCGACCTGCTGGTCCGGCTCGCCGAGGGTGACCCCACCGCCCGTGCCGACCGCCTCACCCACCCGTACGCCCCGGCCGAACGGGAGCGGATCCTCGCGGTCCTGCGCCACCTGCTCACCGCCCGGCGCACGGTCCTCGCCGTGAACGCCGCCTACATCGCCTCCGCCGCCCGGCCGGACGCCGCCCGCACCGAGCCGCCCTTCCGGCTCCAGGGCTCCTACCGCACCATGAACAGGATCGTCCAGCGCATCCAGCCCGTCATGAACGACGCGGAACTCGCCGCCGTCCTCGACGACCACTACACCGCCGAGGCCCGCACCCTGGCCACCGGTGCCGAGGCGAACCTGCTGAAACTGGCCGAGCTGCGCGGCACGCTGACCCCCGAACAGGCCGGCCGCTGGGCCGAGGTGAAGGCCGCGTACGTGCGCCGGCAAGCCCTCGGAGACGCGGCTGGCGACCCCGCCGCCCGCGCCGTCGCCGCCCTCGGGCTGCTCGCCGACCGGATCGCCGCCGTCGAAGCGGCGATCACCCGCGCCGACCGCGGACACGGCCGCCCGTGAGCCGCCCCACCCGCCCCGACCGGCTGTATCGTGCGGTGAGCTGTCGCTACGAACGAGACGGGAGCCGGCGTGCGGGCGCGGGACTTGGCGGTGGAGTACGAGACGGTCGGCCTGGACAGCGCCGCCGTGGACGCCGCCCGGCTGATGGCGGAACACCGGCTGCCCGCCCTGCTCGTGGTGGACGAGCAGGGCGCACCGGAGGCGATCCTGCCCGCCTCCCAGATGATCAAGATCCTGGTGCCGGTGTACGTGGTGGAGGACCCCACCCTCGCGGCCGTCGTCGACGAGCGGCACGCGGACCGCCTGTGCGAGGCGCTCGCCGGCCGCAAGGTGCGCGACTGCCTGTCCGACACCGCGCCGCCGCCCGCGATCGCCGCCCCGGACGACACCGCGCTGGAGGTCGCCGCGCGGATGGCGCGGGTGCGCAGCCCGCTGGTGGCCGTGGTGGACCGGGACAAGGCGGGCACCCGGCTGCTCGGGGTGATCACGGCATCCCATCTGCTGGAGCGGCTGCTCGCTGCGGCGTCCCCCTGAGCGGTCCGCCGGATCACGCGCCCGCGCCGGGGAGATGTCAACGAAGCGTCAAACGGCGTGTAGGGTGCCCAGCGGTGTGCCGGGAAGTCTGGTCGGCGAGCAGGAGATCGAGGCAGGGGATCGACGCGAGGGATCGGTCTCCGTTCCGACCGGCAGAAGCGGAGTCCCGTGAACGACTGGCACAGCTGGGCCGCGACCGTCGTCTTCGTCGGCGCCTACGCCCTGATCATCAGCGAGAAGATCCACCGGGTCGCGGTGGCCCTCGGCGGCGCCGGCCTGATGCTGGCGATCGGTGCCACCGACGACGTGTCGGCGTTCTACTCCGAGGACTCCGGCATCGACTGGAACGTCATCTTCCTGCTCATGGGCATGATGATGATCGTCGGCGTGCTGAAGAAGACCGGCATGTTCGAGTACCTGGCGATCTGGTCGGTGAAGCGGGCCCGCGCGCGGCCGTACCGGGTCATGGTCATGCTCGTCGTGATCACCGCCTGCGCCTCCGCCCTGCTCGACAACGTGACCACCGTGCTGCTGATCGCGCCGGTGACGCTGCTGGTGTGCGAGCGGCTGACGCTGCCCGCGGCGCCCTTCCTGACCGCGGAGGTCTTCGCCTCGAACATCGGCGGCACGGCCACCCTGGTCGGCGACCCGCCCAACATCATCATCGCCAGCCGGGCCGGCCTGACCTTCAACGACTTCCTGGTCCACCTCGCGCCCCTGGCGGCGCTCCTGGTCGTGGTGCTGTCTCTGCTGTGCCGGGTGATGTTCCGCAGGGTGTTCGTGTACGACGACGACCGCGCCGCCGAGATCATGGCCCTGGAGGAACGGGAGGCCATCACGGACCCGCGGCTGCTGGTGCAGGGCCTGGTCGTGCTCGCCCTCGTCGTGGCCGGGTTCGTGCTGCACCCGGTGCTGCACTACGAGCCCAGCATCGTCGCCCTGCTCGGCGCCGGTCTGCTCGTCGCCGTGTCCTCCGTGGACACCGGCGAGGTGCTCGGCGAGGTGGAGTGGCCGACGCTGGCGTTCTTCGCCGGGCTGTTCGTGATGATCGGCGGCCTCATCGACACCGGTGTCATCGACGAGATCTCCCAGGCCCTCGCGGACCTGATCGGCACCAACGAACTCGCCGGATCCATGACCATGCTGGGCGCCTCGGCGGTGCTGTCCGGCATCGTCGACAACATCCCCTACGTGGCCACGATGGCGCCCATCACCGCGGACCTGGTGCGGACCATGGGCGGCGCCTCCGACCACGTCATGTGGTGGGCGCTGGCCCTGGGCGCCGACCTCGGGGGCAACGCCACCGCGATCGGCGCCAGCGCCAACGTGGTCGTCCTCGGCATCGCCGAACGCAACCGGCAGCCCATCTCCTTCTGGCAGTTCACCCGCTACGGCCTGATCGTCACCGCCGCGACGGTGACGATCTCCCTGGCCTACGTCCGGCTGCGCTACTTCGCCTTCGGGTAGGCCGGCCCGCCCGGCCTCACACGTCGAAATACAGCTCGAACTCGTGCGGATGCGGCCGCAGTTGCAGCGGTGCGATCTCATTGCCGCGCTTGAGGTCGATCCACGTCCCGATCAGGTCCGGGGTGAACACGTCCCCCTGGAGCAGGTACTCGTGGTCGGCTTCGAGGGCGTCGAGGACCGCGGGCAGGTCGGTCGGGACCTGCGGCACGCTCGCGTGCTCCTCGGGGGCGAGCTCGTAGAGGTCCTTGTCGACCGGCTCGGGCGGCTCGGTCTTGTTGCGGATGCCGTCGAGGCCCGCGAGCAGCATCGCCGAGAAGGCCAGGTACGGGTTGCAGGAGGGGTCGGGCGCGCGGAACTCCAGGCGTTTGGCCCGCGGGTCGGCGCCGGTGATGGGGATGCGGACGCAGGCGGAGCGGTTGCGCTGCGAGTAGACCAGGTTGACCGGGGCCTCGAAACCGGGAACCAGGCGGTGGTAGGAGTTCACCGTCGGGTTGGTGAACGCCAGCAGCGACGGCGCGTGCCGCAGCAGGCCGCCGATGTAGTGGCGGGCGGCCTCGGACAGGCCCGCGTAGCCCTCCTCGTCGTAGAAGACCGGGCTGCCGCCCTGCCACAGCGACTGGTGGGTGTGCATGCCGGAGCCGTTGTCGCCGAAGATCGGCTTGGGCATGAACGTCGCGGTCTTGCCGTTGCGCCAGGCCACGTTCTTGACGATGTACTTGTACAGCTGGAGGTCGTCCGCGGCGTGCAGCAGCGTGTTGAACCGGTAGTTGATCTCCGCCTGCCCGGCCGTGCCGACCTCGTGGTGCTGCTTCTCGACGAGGATGCCGCACTTGATCAGTTCGAGGGCCATCTCCGCGCGCAGGTCGGCGAAGTGGTCGACCGGCGGGGCCGGGAAGTAGCCGCCCTTGTAGCGGACCTTGTAGCCGCGGTTGTCCTGCAGAGCGCCGGTGTTCCAGGCGCCCGCCTCGGAGTCGACGTGGTAGTACGCCTCGTTCTCGGAGGTCGTGAACCGTGCGCTGTCGAAGACGTAGAACTCCGCCTCCGGGCCGAAGTAGGCGGCGTCCGCGATCCCCGTCGAGGAAAGGTACGTCTCCGCCTTCCTCGCCACGTTGCGCGGGTCGCGGCTGTACTGCTCGCCGGTCACCGGGTCGTGGATGAAGAAGTTCACGATCAGCGTGGTGTCCTTGCGGAACGGGTCCAGATGGGCCGTGCCCAGGTCCGCGCGCAGCGCCATGTCGGACTCGTGGATCGCCTGGAAACCCCGGATCGAGGAGCCGTCGAAGGCCAGCTCGCCCTCCGGGTCGAAGATCTCCGCCGGTACCGTGAAGTGCTGCATGGTGCCGGGCACGTCACAGAAGCGCACATCGACGAAGGCGACGTCCGCGTCCGAGACGAACTTCCTGGCTTCCTCGGCGTCCTGGAACATCCGACTCACCCTTCGCGGCGGATTCGGCGGGGTGCCCTGCTGATTCGGCGGGGTGCCCTGCTGCGCACTGTAGGCACCGGGCGGGGAGCCGGGAAGCGTGCGGTCACGGACAGAACGGGCGCCCGGTGGCAGAATCGGCCGCGTGGACCGGGGGATCCTCGAACGCGGGCCCGAGCTGGCCTGCCTGGCCGCGGCCGCGCGGGCGGCGGCGGACGGGTCGGGCTCGGTGGTGCTCGTCTTCGGCGAGGCCGGCATTGGCAAGTCCAGCCTGGTCAGAGCCCTGCCGGAGCGGTTGCCGGAGCACGCCCGCATCCTCGTCGGCCAGTGCGACGACCTCGCCACCCGGCGCCCCCTCGGCCCCTTCCGTGACCTCGTCGGCAGCGTCGGCGCCGACCTCGCGCGCGCCGTCACCGACGGCGGCGACCGGCACCGCGTCCACGACGCCCTGCACGCCGAGCTGGCCCTCGCCCCGCACCCGGCGGTACTGGTCGTGGAGGACGTCCACTGGGCCGACGAGGCGTCCCTGGACGCCCTGCGCTTCCTGGTACGCCGGATGGAGCGGCTGCCCGCCCTGCTCGTCCTGACCTACCGCGACGACGAACTGGACCGCGGCCACCCCCTGCGCCAGCTCCTGGGCCAGGTCTCCCGCGCACCCCGCGTGCACCGGCTGTCCCTCGCCCGCCTCTCCCTGGACGCGGTGCGCACCCTCAGCGCGGCCGGCCGGCTCGACCCGGCACAGGTGTACGAGGTGACCTCGGGCAACCCCTTCTTCGTCGCCGAGGTCCTCGCGGCGGGCGGCACCGGGGGAGTGCCGCCGACGGTCGTGGACGCCGTCCTGGCGCGCCTGCGCGGCCTCGACGCAGTCACCGTCGACGCCCTGGAACAGCTCGCCGTCGTGCCCTCGGCGGTCGAACGGCCCCTCGTGGACGCCCTGATCACCGACGGCGTGGCCGCGCTGGCACCGGCCGAACAGCGCGGCCTGCTCACCGTCACCCCCGAACGCGTCACGTTCCGGCACGAGTTGATCAGGCGCGCGGTCGCCGACTCCGTGCCGGCCGCCCGCCGCATCGACCTCAACCGGCACGTCCTCACCGCCCTCGTCGCCCGCCCCGGCTCCGACGCCGCCCGCATCGTCCACCACGCCGACCGGGCCGGCGACCAGGACGCCATCGCCCGCTGGGGCCCCGACGCGGCCCGCGACGCGGCGGCCACCGGCGCCCACCGCGAGGCCGCCGCCCAGCTGCGGCTGGTCCTGCGCGGCCGGCACCGCTACGGCCCCGCCGACCTCGCTGGCCTGCTGGAACGCTACGCCGTCGAGAGCTACACCATCGCCGACTCCACCGCCGCCGTCACCGCCCAGCGCGAGGCGGTCGCCCTGCGCCGCTCCCTCGGCGACATCCTCGCCCTCGGCGCCGACCTGCGCTGGCTGTCCCGCATCCACTGGTGGGCCGGCAACCCCGACCAGGCCCAGGAGGCCGCCCGCGAGGCCGTCACCGTCCTGGAACACGCCGGCGACGACCGGCTGCTGGCCCTCGCCGTCAGCAACATCGCCCAGCTGCGCATGCTCTCCGACCGCTACCCGGAGGCCGTCGAACACGCCGAGCGCGCCATCCAGTTGGCCCGCAAGACCGACGACGCGGCGATCCTCGCGCACGCCCTCAACAACCAGGGGACGGCCCGCTGGCGGGGCGGCGACCCCGACGGGCGGCGCCAGTTGGAGGAGAGTCTCGACGTGGCCCTGGCCGCCGGGGAGGTGGAGCACGCCTGCCGCTCCTACGCCAACCTCATCTGGAACCTGCTCGACCACCTCCAGTACACCGAGGCCGACCGGTTCCTGCCGCCGGCCATGGACCTCGCCGACCGCGCCGAACACCTCGGCTTCCTCACCTACCTGCACGTCGAACTGGCCCTGCGGCGCCTGGCCGCCGCCGACTGGGCGGGGGCGGAGCGGCACGCCGAGTTCGGCATGCACGATTTCCTGCCCGCCCGCTGCCCGGCGCTCACCGTCCTGGCCCGCGTGCGGGTGCGCCGCGGCCGGGCGGGCGCCGGTGAACTCCTCGCCGAGGCGCGGGAGATCGCCGTACGCACGAGGGAACTCCAGCGCACCGGGCCGGTGGCGGCCGCGCTGGCCGAGGAGGCGTGGCTGCGCGGTGATCCCGGCGCCGTGGTGGAGGCCGTCGCGCCCGTCCACGCGCAGGCCCGCCGGCTGCCCGGCGTGCCCTACGGCGCCGAGCTCGGCTACTGGCTCACCAAGGCCGGTCACCCCGTACCCGCGACCGACTCGGCCCACCCGTACGCCCTGCAGTCGCGCGGGCGCTGGCGGGAGGCGGCGGCGCTGTGGCAGGCCGCGGGGTGCCCGTACGAGCACGCCGCCGCGCTCGCGGAGAGCCCGCACCCCGCCGACAAACTGGACGCCCTCGCCGCACTCGACGCCCTCGGCGCCGAACCCCTCGCCCGGCTGGTCCGCGCCGAACTGCGCCGCCTCGGCGTGCCCCGCGTCCCCCGCGGCCCCCTCGCCGCGACCCGCGGCAATCCGGGCCGTCTCACCGAACGCCAGCTCCAGGTGATCCGGCTGCTCGCCGAGGGGATGACCAACGCCGAGATCGCCGCCCGGCTCGTCGTGTCCGTCCGCACCGTCGACAACCACGTCCGGGCGGTCCTGGAGAAGCTGGACGCGCCGACCCGGCACCACGCCGCCGTCCGGGCCGCCGAACTCGGTCTGCTGCCCGGGCCCGAAACGTAGGTATGCCCAGCGCCCGAGCTGGGTGACGGTCACCGATGCCCACCCGCGCGCAACACGAGTAGAACGTGCGTATCGACCCGCTTCCCAACAAACGGGGGATACCGCATGTCCAGCACACTCGCGCAAGCGGCACGACGGGAACTGGCCGGCCTCTGCGGTGAGGTGATCAGCGCCGAGGACTCCGGGTACGAGCAGGCCCGCGCCGTCTACAACGCGATGATCGACCGGCGTCCGGCACTCGTCGTCCGCTGCGCCGACGCGGACGCCGTCGCCCGCACCATCGCCTTCACCCGCGCCCACGACCTGCCCCTGGCCGTCCGCGGCGGCGGGCACCACGGCGCCGGCCTCGGCACCGTCGACGGGGGAGTGGTGGCCGACCTCTCCCCGCTCAAGGACATCCACGTCGACCCGGCGGCCCGCACGGTCCGCGTCGGCGGCGGCTGCGTCTGGGGCGAGGTGGACCGCGCCACCCACGCCTACGGCCTCGCCACCCCCAGCGGCATCGTCTCCACCACGGGCGTCGGCGGCCTCGCCCTCGGCGGCGGACTCGGCCACCTGACCCGCAAGTGCGGGCTGACCATCGACAACATCCTGGAGGCGGAGGTCGTCCTCGCCGACGGGCGGCAGGTACGGGCGAGCGCCGACGACAACCCCGACCTGTTCTGGGCGATCCGGGGCGGCGGCGGCAACTTCGGTGTCGTCACCTCCTTCCTGTTCCGGCTGCACGAGATCGGCACGGTCGTCGCCGGACCGACCTTCTGGCCCGTCGAGGCGAGCGCCGACGTCCTCGGCGCCTACCGGGACTTCCTCCCGAACGCGCCCCGCGAACTCAACGCCTTCTTCCTGCACGGCACCGTCCCGCCCGCCCCGCCGTTCCCGGAGGAGATCCAGCTGCGCAAGACCGCGGGCGTCGTGTGGTGCTACGCGGGCGCCGACACCGAGGCTGCCGCCCGCGGGATGGCCCCGCTGCTGGACGCCCTGCCCGAGCCGATGCTGCACTTCACGGCACCGATGCCGCACCCCGACCTGCAGTCCATGTTCGACGGGCTCTACCCGCCGGGCCACCAGTGGTACTGGCGTGCCGACTTCGTCGACGAGATCCCCGACGAGGCCGTCGACCTGCACGCCAAGTTCGGCGCCGAGGTGCCGACCGTCCAGTCGACCATGCACCTGTACCCGATCGACGGCGCCGCCCACGACGTCGGCCCGCACGACACCCCGTGGGCCTACCGCGGCGCCCGCTGGTCCACCGTCTACGCCGGCGTAGACCCCGATCCCGCCAACGCCGACCTGATCCGTCGCTGGACCGTCGACTACTTCGACGCCCTGCACCCGTACTCCGCGGGCGGCGCCTACGTGAACATGATGATGGACGAGGGCCGGGAACGCGTCCGCGCCAGCTACGGGGGCAACTACGACCGGCTCGCCCGCATCAAGGCCGAGTTCGACCCGCACAACGTCTTCCGCCGCAACCAGAACATCCAGCCCTCGGCCTGACGGCCGGCGCTCACCAGGTGTCCACGAAGGAGCGGTGCCCCGGGCGGGGTACGGGGCACCCCTCCAGCGCCGCCAGGATCCACTCCCGCGACCCGGCCGGGTCGATCACCGCGTCGATCTCCAGCGCGGCCGCCGCGTTGACCGCCTTCCCGTGCTCGTACAACTCGGCGACCCGCGCCTGGAAGACGCGCTCGCGCTCGGCCGGGTCCTCGATCGCCGCCAGCTCCCTGCGGTAACCGAGGCGCACCGCGCCCTCCAGGCCCATCCCGCCGAACTCCCCGCTCGGCCAGGCGGCGGTGGCCAGGGGGGCGCGGGTGGAGCCGCCCATCATCGCCATCGCCCCGACGCCGTACGCCTTGCGCAGCACCAGACTCACCAGCGGCACCCGCAGGTTGGCGCCCGCGACGAACAGCCGCGCGAAGTGCCGTACGGTCGCGGTCCGTTCGGCCTGGGGGCCGACCATGAAGCCCGGGGTGTCGCACAGCGAGACGACCGGCAGCCCGAACGCGTCGCACAACTGCAGGAACCGGGCCGCCTTGTCGGCCGCGTCCCGGTCGATCGCGCCGCCCAGATGCGCCGGATTGTTCGCGAGCAGCCCCAGCGGCCGCCCCTCGATCCGCGCCAGGCAGGTCAGCACCCCGACGCCGAACTCCGGCCGCAGCTCCAGCACCGAGTCCACGTCCGCGAGCCCGGTGACCGCCGCCCGCACGTCGTAGGCCCGCCGCCGGTTCTCCGGCACCACCCGCCGCAGCAGCCGCTGGTCGGGTGCCTCCCAACTCGCCTCAGTTCCCTGGAAGTACGACAGGTACCGGCGCGCCACCCGCACGGCCTCCGCCTCGTCGGCGACGGCGATGTCCACGACCCCGTTGGGCACCTGCACCGACAGCGGCCCGACCTCCTCCGGCCGGTACACCCCGAGCCCGCCGCCCTCGATCATCGCCGGGCCGCCCATCCCGATGGTCGCCTCGGGGGTGGCGATCACCACGTCGCAGCAGCCCAGCAGCACCGCGTTGCCCGCGAAGCACCGCCCCGAGACGACGCCGACCAGCGGCACGAGCCCGCTCAGCCGGGCCATCCGCTGGAAGGTGGTCAGATCGAGCCCGGCGACGGCCGTGGTGTCCGTGTCGCCGGGCCGGCCCCCGCCGCCCTCCGCGAACAGCACCACGGGCAGCCGACGCTGCTCGGCGAGCTCCAGCATCCGGTCGGTCTTGCGATGGTTCTGCAGCCCCTGGGTGCCGGCCAGGACCGTGTAGTCGTACGACATCACCACGCACCGCTCGCCGCCCACGCGCCCGGTGCCGGTGACCATGCCGTCGGCGGGGGTCGAGCGGATCAGGTCGTCCAGGGAGCGGCGCCGGCGCTGGGCGGCGATCGCGAGCGCGCCGTACTCGGTGAACGTGCCCGCGTCGCACAGGTCGTCGATGTTCTCCCGAGCCGTGCGCCGCCCCTGGGCGTGCCGTTTCGCGACCGCCTCCGGCCGGTTCTCGTCCCGTCCGACGGCGTGCCGGGCGACGACCTCGGCGAGGTCCGCGCGCACCGCGTCGGGATCCGGCGGCTCCTCGGCCGGACCGTCGCCGTCCGTGGCGGTCACCTCGTCCAGGGCGGCCAGCAGGGTGCCCTCGCCGACGGTCTGGCCCACGCGGGCGAGCAGGCGCCGTACCACTCCTGCCCCGGGCGCCCGCACCACGTGCTCCATCTTCATCGCTTCCAAAACCAGCAACTGCTGCCCGGCACGCACCCGTTCACCGGAGGAGACGTCCACCGAGACGACGGTGCCGCCGAGCGGAGCGGTCACCGAACCGTCGACCGACCGCACGCCGGAGGCGGCTCGGGCCAGCTCGGTGACCACCCCCGTGTGCGCCCAGAAGCGCGGCCGGTCGAGCACCTTCCGCAGCAGCGGAATCCCGGTCCGCACCCCGTCCACGGCGAACTCGTCCAACGCCCTCCGCGCCCGCGCGCAGGCCGCCTCCACCCCGCCGTACGGGACGTGCGCGATCACCTTGGCCAGCAACGGGTCGTAGCGGACGCCGACTTCGGTTCCCGTCCGCAGCGCGGTGTCGACGCGGACACCCGGCCCGGTGGGCACGTCGAACCGGGTGATCCGCCCGGCCTCCTCGGCGCTCACCCGCGCCTGCACGGCGAACCCGCGTGGTGCGGGCGGCGGTCCGGACAGCCCCAGCGCCTCCAGGGAGTCCCCGGCCGCCAGCCGCAGCTGTACGGCGACCAGGTCGACGCCGGTGACCTCCTCGGTGACCGTGTGCTCCACCTGAAGACGCGGATTGGCCTCGATGAAGTGGAACGCGTCGCCGCGCACGAGGAACTCGAAGGTGACCAGGCTCGTGCAGCGGGCGGCACGGGCCAGCCGCAGGGCGCCGTCCAGAATCTCCTGCCGTACCGCGTCCGGGAGTTCGGGGGCGGGGGCGATCTCGACCAGCTTCTGGTGGCGGCGCTGGGCGCTGCAGTCCCGGTCCCACAGATGGGTGAGCGTGCCGGTCGTGTCGCCGAGAACCTGCACCTCGATGTGCCGGGCCCCCTCCAGCAGCCGCTCCGCGTACAACTCGCCCCGCCCGAAGCCCTGTTGCGCCTCCGAACGGCACCGCTCCCACGCCTCGTCCAGCTCCGCCGCCGACCGCACGACCCGCAGGCCGCGCCCGCCGCCCCCGCCGACGGCCTTGACCATCACCGGGCCGTCGGCCAACAACTGCCGTGCGCCGTCGGTGCTGCCGGCCGCCTCCAGCACCGGCACCCCGGCCGCGACGGCGAGTTCGCGGGCCCGCACCTTGTCGCCGAAGACCTCCAGCACCTCGGGGGTGGGGCCCACGAAGGTGATCCCGGCCTCGGCGCACCGCCGGGCGAAGCCCGCGTCCTCGCTCAGGAAGCCGTAGCCCGGGTGCAGTTGATCGCAGCCCGACCCGCGCGCGGCGGCGAGCAGCGCGTCCGCGTCCAGATACCCGCCCACCTCCACGGCCTCGTCGGCGAACCGCGTGTGGGCGTCGTCCCCGGCCGCGTACACCGCGACCGTGCGCAGTCCGGTCTGGGCCGCGGCCCGCAGCACACGCACCGCGACCTCCCCGCGGTTGGCGACGAGCAAGGCGGCAGAACCCATGGGCACGCTCCAGGACACGGACGGCGGCGACCGGCCCGGCCATGGTCAGCGACGCCGCAGCCGTCGTCAACGGTCACTTCCGGGCCGCGCGCCCGATCGACTCCACCAGCGGCAGCAGCCGGTACGGGACGCGTTCGCGCAGGGCCACCTCGGTGCGGGTGCGCACCACGCCCGGCAGGCTGATCAGCTTCTGGATCACGTCCTCCAGGTGGGCGTTGTCCCGCGCCACCACCCGGGTCAGCAGGTCCCCGCCGCCGGTGATGGAGAACGCCTCGACGATCTCCGGCACGGCGGCCAGTTCCTCGCCCACGTCGTCGAGGTGGCCCTGGGTGACCTCGATGTGCACGAAGGCGAGCACCGGGTGGCCGAGGGCGGGTGCGGAGAGCGCGGGGGCGGTGCCGGTGATCACGCCGTCGCGTTCCAGGCGGTCCAGGCGGGCCTGGAGGGTGCCGCGGGCGACGCCCAGGATGCGCGCGTACTCGCGCACGCTCGTGCGCGGCTGCTCCAGCAACAGCCGCAGGATGCGGGTGTCGAGCTCGTCCACGGCCATGGGGCGCGGCCTCCTCGTCGTCTGGTCCGTTGGCTCCCTCGTGGGTGCCCCGGGACCGATATGTCTGTGCCAATGGCCCATCATGCCTCTCACCACTTGAGCCATGTTCATCCTTGATGCTGCAATACGGGAGTCGATGGCGCTGCGGACCCCCGCGGCGCCTTTCCTGTGCGGGCGCCCCGGTGCATTCGGGCGTCCGCGTGGATCCCGAGGGGGGCGGTAGTGGTGCTGAAGAGGGTGTTCGTGGCTGCGGACCCGGGGCGGACGCGGCTGCGCTTCGCCGCGCGGGCCGTCCTCGGCATCGGCCTCGCGGTCGCCGTGTGCGCCCTGGCCGGACACTCCCTCGCCGGTGCCGTCACCGGCGGGCTCGCCGCGCTGCTCGCCCTGTTCACCGTCACGGACGCCACCGTGCGCGGGCAGGCCGTCACGACCGCGCTGCTGCCCGCCGCCGGCCTGCCGGTGCTCACCGCGGCGGCCCTGCTGCACGACCACCCCGCCGTCCGGGACCTGGCCTTCCTCGCCGTCGTCGGCGCGGGCGTGTACGCCCGCCGCTGGGGCCCGCGCGGGCACAGCCTCGGCGTGTTCGCGTTCATGACCTTCTTCATCGCGCAGTTCCTGCACGCGCGGGCCGGGCAGCTGCCCGAGCTGTACGCCGCCGTCCTGCTGTCCCTGCTCACCGCGGCGGCCGTGCGCTTCGGGCTGTGGTGCTACGAGCGCCGTCTGCCGCCCGCCCCGGCGCCCGCCGCGCCCACGGGGAAGGGTCTCGCCCGGGTGACCACCCGGCAGGCCGTGCAGGCGACCGCCGGCGCGGGCTTCGCGCTCGTGGCGGGCCAGCTGGTGTCCGGACAGCGCTGGTACTGGGCCGTCGGTGCCACCTGGTGGATCTTCGTGAACACCGCCTCGCGCGGCGAGACCCTGGTCCGCGGCTTCCGCCGGGTCCTCGGCACGGTCCTCGGCATCGGTCTCGGGCTGCTGGTCGTCGTCCCGCTGCACGGCGCGGCCGTCCCCACCGCCGTCCTCCTCGCCGGCTGCGTCTTCGGCATCTTCTACACGGCCGCCGTCTCGTACACCTGGATGATGCTCTGGGTGACCCTGCTCGCCGAGCTGCTCTACGGCCTGCTCGGCGTGCTGGACCCCGGGCTGCTGGCCCTGCGGTTCGCGGAGACCGGCGTGGGCGCGCTCGGCGCCGTCCTCGCCGTGCTGTTCGTCCTGCCGGTCACCACCCACACCACCACCGACGCCTGGATCCAGCGCGCCCTGCGCTGTGTCCACGCCTGCACCGCGGAGGCCGCCGACCGGCTCGCCGGCTCCCCGACCGCCGACCCGGCGCCGCGCGTGGCCGAGCTGGAACAGCTCCTGGGCCGGGTCCGGCTCTCGGTCGCGCCCCTCGTCCACCCGCTCAACCCGATGCTCGGCCGCAAGCGCCGCGCCCGCCGGGTGCTGGCCCTGCTCGACGACTGCGCCCGCGAGATCCGCGGCCTGGTCGCCGTCGCCGCCGACCCGGAGGCGTCCCACGACGCGCGGCTGGCCGCGGCGTGCTGGCGCGTGGAGACGGCCGTCGAGGCCCTCACGGGCGGCGGCGCCGTGACCGCCCAGCCGGTACCGCCAGTCGTCACGGAGCCCGCCCTGGCCCATCTGCACGGCCTGGAACGCGCCCTCGCCGAACTCGCCGCGCCGCTGCGCACCCCGTCGGGCTCGCCGCTGGTCGGGGCCTGAGCGTTCACCTGATCGCCGCCGTGGTCTAGACCGCAGGTGATCGTCTCCTGCTACCGTCACCCCGGACGCACAGGACCGAGAGGGGACAGCGGTGGCAGACGGCGACGTACGGCGACGGCGGGCCTACATCGGATCGTTCACGGCGGCCGGGGGCCCGGGGATCGTGACGGCGCTCGTCTCCGCGCGCAGCGGCGCGCTGACCCTCCTGAACAGCGTGGACGGCGTGCCCGACCCGTCGTACCTGGCCCTCGCTGCCGACCGGCGGACGCTGTACGCGGTCAGCGAGACGGCCGAGGGGGCGGTCGCCGCCTACCGCGTGACGGGGGAGCGCCCCGAACAGGCCGGGGCGCCCGTCGCCGTCGACGGGAGCGGCCCGACCCACCTCAGCCTGTTCGCCGGTCACGTCCTGACCGCCAACTACGGCTCCGGCAGCGTCACCGCCGTGCCCGTGCGCGCCGACGGCACCCTCGCCCCGGCGCCCTCCGCAGTGTTCCGGCACACCGGCTCCGGCCCGCACACCCGCCGCCAGCAGGGGCCGCACGCCCACCAGGTGCAGCCCGACCCGAGCGGACGCTGGGCCGTCAGCGTCGACCTCGGCACCGACTCGGTCCGCGTGTGCGCCCTCGTCGAGGGCCGCCTCGAACTGCACCGCGAGATCGCCCTGCGCCCCGGCTCCGGCCCACGCCACCTGGCCTTCCACCCGGACGGCGAGCGCGCCTACGTGGCCAACGAGCTCACCCCGACCGTCACCGTCTGCCGCTGGGACGCCGGGCAGGGCTGCCTCAGGCCGCTCACCGAGACGCAGGTGCTGCCCGGCGCCCCGGACGGCGACGCCTACCCGTCGGGCGTCGTGGTGGCGCCCGACGGCCGCTTCGTGTGGACGGCCACGCGCGGCGAGGACGTCCTGTCGACGTTCGCCGTCGAGGGGGACGGGCTGCGGCTGCTCGGCACGGTCCCCTGCGGCGGTCACTGGCCCCGTGCCCTCGCCGAGTCGGCCGGGTTCCTGTACGCGGCCAACGAGCGGTCCGGCGAGGTGACCTGGTTCGCCGTCGACCAGGAGACTGGGCTGCCGCGCTACGAGGGTGTGGTCGAGGTCCCGGCCGCGTCCTGCGTGGTCTTCGAGTGAGCCGCTGACCGGCCCCGGGGCTCGCCGGGATGTCGCTGGGGGTGACCTTGTGGGCGGGGCTCGCGGAGCGGACCGTGGCGCTGGCCGCACCGCCCTGCCGCCCGCGTGCCGAAGGGCCCGCCCCTGCCGGGGAGCGGGCCCTTTCGCGTTCCTGCGTCCGTGCGTGCCGTGCGGGTCAGCGGACGGGGGCGCCCTGCGGCTGCTGCGGGGCGATGCCCAGTGCCGACGTGTACTTCGACAGGGCGAGCTTGCCGATCGCCGGGTAGGGGCCGAGCGGCTCCGCCGACGCGCAGCCCGCCTCCTTGGCCGCCTCCTCGATCAGACCCGGGTCGATCTCGGGCCCTATCAGGTACGGCGCCAGCGCCAGCTGCTGCGAGCCGGAGGAGCGCAGCTGCTCGGCCACGGAGGCGATCGAGCCCTCCTGGTCCAGGGCCGCCGCCATCACCGGCACCGCCAGGCGCGCGGCGAGCAGCATGCCGGTGATCCCGGCCGCCTGCACCGCCTCGTCACCGCCCACGGAGGCCAGGATGATGCCGTCCGCCGCGGTCGCCACGGTGAACAGACGGGCGCGGTCGGCGCGGGCCAGACCGGCCTCCGACAGGCGCACGTGCAGTCCCTCGGCGAGCAGCGGGTGCGGGCCCAGCACATCGGTGAGGTCGGCCGCGATCCGGCTGTCCATCACCGCCTGCCGGACCCGGCGCAGCAGCGCGCTGTCCGGACCGGCCAGCAACGGCACGACGACCGCGACCGGGCCCTCGGGCTCCTTGACGTCGAGCCCCGCGGCCGTGGCCTGCTCGTAGCGGGCCGTGCGCTCCTCGGCGGCGTGCGTGAGCACCGACTGGAGCGTGGGGAACTCCGTGTCGTCCCCGTCCAGGTAGCCGATGCGGGCGTCGAGACCGGGGAGCTCGGAGCGGGCGATGCTCACGACCTCCTCGGCGAGGCTGCGCGTGGCGGTACCCGGGGTGCCCGGAACCGCGAGGACGAGCGCGGGCGCGCCCTCGGGAGCCGCCAGGGGTTCGGGGCGGCGGTGCCGCCCGGGCTGGCGGGGGCGCGGCATTCGTACTGGCAGGCCGGACGCGGGCCCAGTGGGGGAGCTCATGGCGCCGCATGTTACTGGCTTCCAGGGCTTCCCTGTTCGGGGAGGGTGCAGGTGAGCGGTATCCGTCCGGTTTTGTCTGATGAGTTACGTACGGATCGGAAGTGATCCACGGGCGAACCGGGTGTTTTGCGGGGGACGGGCGGTCAGTCCCCCTTTGTGGTCACCACCGTCTTTGTGGCCACCACCGTCAGCATGCCCTCGCCACCCGGCAGGGTGAGCGTCCCGGCTGCCAGGTCGGCCGCGACGCGCAGCGCGCCCTGGAGCGGATCGCCCTCGGCGGGCACCCGCCGCGCGTGCGACAGCGCCTTCGACAGCTCCTCCTCCAGCGGTACGAGGAGCGGCTCGCCCATTTTCAACAGGCCACCGGTGACGGCTACTCGGGGCTCACCGTCGGCCGGGCAGACGGCGGCGGCGGACTCGGCCATGTGCCGGGCGGCCGCGCGCAGGATGCCGGCGGCCACCGGGTCGGTCGCGGCGCAGTCGGCGACCCGGGGTGCGAAGGAGGCGAGGACGGCGGCCCGGTCGGTGCGCGGGTAGAGCAGGCCGGGCAGTCCCGGCAGCGGCCCGAACAGCTCCTCGGCGCGGGCCCGCAGCGCGGCGGAGCCGCCGGGCCGGCCGTCGTGGGCGCGCAGCGCGGCCTCCAGCCCGGCCCGTCCGATCCAGGCGCCGCCGCCGCAGTCGCCCAGCAGATGCCCCCAGCCGTCCGCGCGCCGCCAGGCCGTCAGATCCGTGCCGACGGCGATCAGTCCGGTGCCGGCGGCGACCACGGCGCCCGGCCGCGACCCGAGCGCGCCCGCGTAGGCGGTGACGGCGTCGGCGGCGAGCGCGACCGCGGGCACGGCGAACTCCCGCCGGAGCGCGCCCGGCAGTTCGGCGCGCAGACCGTCCCCGAGGGTCGTCATCCCGGCGGCCCCGACGGCGGCGGCGACCAGCTTCGTGACCCCCGTCTCGGCGAGCAACAGGCGCACCAGCGGCACCAGTTGCTCCATCAGGTGGCCCGGGTCGATGCCCCGCTCCGCCGTCCGCACCGGCTCCCGGGTCTCCCGCTGCGCCCGCGGGCCCCGGCCCGCGGCCGCGAGCACGACCCGCAGGCCCGAGCCGCCCGAGTCCACGGCGAGGACGCCCGGCACGTCCGCCGCGTGGTTCACGGCAGGCGCCAGTCCACCGGCTGCCCGCCCATCCCGATCAGCAGGTCGTTGGCCCGGCTGAAGGGGCGTGAGCCGAAGAACCCGCGGTCGGCCGACATGGGGGAGGGGTGCGCCGACTCCACCGACGGGAGGTTGCCGAGGAGCGGACGCAGGTTGCGGGCGTCGCGGCCCCACAGGATCGACACCAGCGGCTTGCCGCGGGCCGCCAGGGCGCGTATCGCCTGCTCGGTGACCTCCTCCCAGCCCTTGCCGCGGTGCGCTCCGGGCTTGCGCGGGGCGGTGGTCAGCGCCCTGTTGAGCAGCAGCACCCCCTGCCGGGTCCACGGGGTGAGATCGCCGTTCGAGGGCTGGGGCAGACCCAGGTCGGTGTGGAGCTCGCGGAAGATGTTGACGAGGCTGCCGGGCAGCGGACGCACCTCCGGCGACACCGAGAACGACAGCCCCACCGCGTGCCCCGGCGTCGGATACGGGTCCTGACCGACGATCAGCACCCGTACGTCGTCGAAGGGTTGCTGGAAGGCCCGCAGAACGTTCGGCCCGGCCGGGAGATAGGTGCGTCCCGCGGCGATCTCCGCCCGCAGGAAGTCACCCATCTCGGCGATCCGCCCGGCCACGGGCTCCAGGGCCTTCGCCCAGCCCTCTTCGACGATTTCATGCAACGGTCGTGGTGCCACGGGCGTCACCCTACTGCCGTACGGGTGGCGCCCATCAACCGGTGGCCAGGACCGCTCGGTCCCCCCGCCCGGTTCATCCCACCACCGCGGCCCGCACGCACAGCACGTCCGGCAGGTGGGAGGCCAGCTGCCGCCAACTGTCGCCGTCGTCGGCCGAGGCGAACACCTCGCCGTTGCGGTTGCCGAAGTACACGCCCGCCGGGTCGGCGTCGTCGGTGCACATCGCGTCCCGCAGCACCGTGCCGTAGTGGTCCTCCTGCGGCAGGCCCGCCGACAGCGGCTCCCAGCTCTTGCCGGCGTCCGCCGTGCGGAAGACCCGGCAGCGGTGGTCGGCGGGCACCCGGTCGGAGTCGGCGTTGATCGGATACACGTACGCCGTGTCCCCGCGGTGCGGGTGGGCGGCCGCCGCGAAACCGAACGTGGACGGAAGGCCCTCGCCGATGTCCGTCCAGTGCCCGCCCGCGTCGTCGCTTCTGTACACGCCCCAGTGGTTCTGCAGGTACAGGCGGTCCGGGTTGGCCGCGTCCCGGGTGACCTTGTGCACGCACTGCCCGAACTCCGGGTTCGGGTCCGGCAGGAACACCGCCGAGACACCGGAGTTGGCGGGCGTCCAGCTCTCGCCGCCGTCCGTGGTCTTGAACACCCCGGCCGTGGAGACCGCGACCGTCACCGCCCGGGGGTCGCGCCGGTCGGTGAGCACGGTGTGCAGGCCCTCACCGCCGCCGCCCGGCACCCACTTGGAGCGGGTGGGGTGTTCCCACAGCGGCCTGACCAGCTCGAAGCTCTCCCCGCGGTCCTCCGAGCGGTACAGGGCGGCCGGTTCCGTGCCCGCGTACACCACGTCCGGCTCCGCCGCCGCCGGGTGCAGCTGCCACACCCGCTCCAGGGAGGCGCCCGTGTCCTTGGGGAACTTCACGGCCGGACGCGATGGCTCGGTCCAGGTGCGGCCCAGGTCGTCGGAGTGGAACACCGACGGCCCCCAGTGCGAGCTGTCACCGCCGGCCAGCAGCCGCGGACGCTCGCCGCGGGTGTCGATCGCGACCGAGTACACGGCCTGCGCGTTGAAGTACGGGCTGTCGTCGAACTCCCAGGAGCCACCTCGCCGCCGCCCGATGAACAGGCCTTTTCGGGTGCCCACGGCCAGCAGTACCTCGGTCATGCCGATCACCTCCGTGACGTCTTCGTCCCAGACACCGGCCAGTCTGCACCCCACCACTGACAGTCACCTCCGTACACGCCGTCATCGCAGGTCAGGGCGGTTAAGGCGGTTTGACGTGACACGGTGCACAGCCGCGTTCGGGCGGAGACCTGCGCGGGCGGGGGTACGCGTGCGACCGTCGAGACCGGGGGATTCCGCCCGCGGGCGATTGGACCTGAGCATCCGGGGGACTTCGCCCGTATGGGAGGACGATCGGGGATGGTCGTGCGCTCATGAGGAGGATGCCTTCGATGGCGTTCCGTGGTCCGAAGGTGTGGCTGTGGCGCTGGCGGCGCAACCCGCTCAGGCGTCGCGCCGACGCGGTGGAGGCCTGGGTCGTGCTCGGTGCCTGGGTGGTCACCGTCCTGGCCGGAGTGCTCGCCGGGGTGGCGGCGACCCGGTCCGTCGAGCACGGACTGGCCAGGGAACGCGTCGAGTGGCGCCAGGTGGCGGCCCGGCTGGTCGAGAAGGCGCCCGGCACCGCCTCCGCGCACTCCGGGAACGCGAGCGGCGACCGGGTGTGGGGCAGGGTGCGCTGGACCGCCCCGGACGGCTCCGCGCACACCGGCCAGGTCCGGGTGCGGCCCGGCAGCGCCGCCGGGACGACGGTCGGCGTGTGGACGGACCCGCAGGGCCGCCTGGTCACCAAGCCCGCCAGCGCCTCCCAGGCCCGCCTGCGCGCCTCGCTGATCGGCGGCCTGGTGGGCGTGACCGCCGCCGCGGTCCCCTTCGTCGGCGGACGCGTCCTGTGCGGTCGCCTGGAACGCCGCCGGATGGCCCAGTGGGACGCCGAGTGGGCCCGCTTCGGGCCGCTGTGGGGGCGCAAGACGAGCTGACGGGGCTGAGGGGGCCGGTTGGCAGGCTGACGTGACGGCCATGTCGTGACGGCCGTGCCGGCGACCGTCGAAGCGGCGGCCAGGCGCGTGTCCGCCCGTCCGGCGGGGGCCTACCCGCCCGCCACCGCCTCCCCGCACGCTCGCAGCAGCTCCTCGTCGTGCAGCACGTCATGGCTGCCGTGCCCACCGGTGGCGGCCAGATGACGGCGTGGTGCGGTGAGCTCCGCGCGCAGCAGATCGTGTACGGGGGTTCCCGCCGGGCCCAGGGCGGCGGCGCACGCGGCGATGGGGTGGCGCGTGTGCGGGTTGGCCGCCCAGGCCGCCCGCAGCAGCCGTACCGCGGGATCGGGCTCCCCGCCGATCCGCCACAGGGCGCACGCGGCCGACGTCCGCTCCCACAGGTCCTCCGACTCGGCCATGCGGCGCAGCCCGGGCAGGGCGGAGGCGGCGGCCGGGCCGAGCGGCGCCAGTGTGTCGGCGGCCGATCGCCGGGCCTGTGCGCCGCCGTGCGCCAACTGCCGTGTCAGGGTGGGCAGTACGGCAGCAGCGTCCCCCTCCACCGCCCACAGGGCCCCCGCCGCCGCGACCCCGCACTCGCCGTCCAGCAGTCCCCGCAGCGCCGGTACCGCCTCCCTCGCCGCCGACCCGAGCGCACCCAGCGTCCGCACCGCCGCCTCCACGACCGACTCCCGCAGCCGAAGGCCGTCCGGCACCCCCCGCACCAGCCGCAGCACCTCCGGCACCGCCTCGGCGTCGCCCAGTGCCGCCAGTGCGGACAGCAGCGGCACGCACCGCTCGAACAGCTCGGGCGCGTCGAGGGGCACGGCACCGAGCCGGCGGCGCAGGGCGGGCGCCAGCGGGGCCGCAGACCGGCCCAGATGGGCGACCACCCGGGCGAGGTCGTCCGGGACCACCGCACCGGCCAGGACCTGTGCCAGCACCGGCGTCGCCCGCGCGTCCCCGCACCGGGCCAGCGCCCTGAGCGGCCCGCCCAGCGTCGGCGCCCCGCGCTCCCACTGCCGTACCCACAGATCCGGGCGTGCCGAGACCAAGGCGGCGAGGTGGTCGGCGGCCGGAGCGGCCAGGCCGAACAGGTCGCCCAGCACCGACACCGCCGCGTCCCGCAACCGGTCCTGGTCCTCGGCCAGTTGCGCGCCGATCAGCGCCACGGGCTCGCGGTAGTCGGCCCGCCACTCGCGAAACAGTCCCGCCGACATCCACACCGCGTTGCACCGGTCCGTCGGGTCCGGGCTCGTCAACTGCCCGACCAGCAGGGCGATCCGGTCGGTCACCCGGCCGCCGAGCCCGCCGTGCAGGGTGCGCAGCAGCTGCGAGCCCTCCTCGTCCGAGGGCCGCAGGCGGCGCAGCCGTCCGACCAGCGTGTCCGTGCCGGGGCGGCCGGGACGTCCCGGCCCGCAGGAGCGGCGCCGCTCGGACCGGTCCCGCAGCAGCTCCACCACGGTGGGCACCAGGCCGGCCGGGAGGCGGTCGGGCGCACACTGTGCGAGCTGGCCGAGCGCGGCCAGCCGCAGCCCCGGCTCGTACGGCCGCGCGCTCAGCGCCGCCAGGAGGTCCACCGCCCGCGACGCCTGCGCGGGGTGACGCCGTACGAACAGGCCCAGGCTCTCGGTCAGCGCGAGCAGGACCCGGTCGTCCCGCTCGACGGTGATCCGCTCCTGTAACAGCACCAGCACGCGCGCGGGTTCGTCCACGAACCGCACCAGCGCGCCCGCGGACGCCCGCCGCACCCCGTGGTCCGCGTCGCCCGTCAGCCGTACGAACACCTCGCCGCCCGCCCGCACCGCCGCGTGGGCCCGGGCGCCCGCCCCGTCCGCGTCCCGTCTACGCTCGCCCTCGCTGCCGATGCTGACCAGCAGTTCCACGATGCAGCCCCGGTCCGGCACCTCCTCGTGCTCCACCAGCGCGAACAGGAACGGAAGACAGGCGAGCGTCGAGTCGTACACGTCGCCCTGGTGGTGCACCGCGCCGTACATACCGTCGAGCGCGACCTCCCGCTCGGCGGGGTCCGCGGAGGCCAGTCCGCGCAGCAGGCCGGGCACGTCCTCCGCGCTGCCGTACGCGTGCCGCAGCGAGGCCCAGTCGACCGCGTCGATCCCCGTGAACACGTTGTCCTCCCCCAGACGAAGTGCCTACTGCTGGTGAGTCTGCACCACGCCACTGACAACGATGCGGAACCGGGGCGTTACTGTGCGGAGTCTGTGCGCGTGCGATTCACCCGGCGCCGGGCAGCGCGCGCTCCAGGATCGCCTCCAGGCCGGCGCCGTCCGGCAGCGTGCCGAAGGCGTGCCCCCAGTCGCCGCCCAGCCGGGTGGCGCAGAAGGCGTCGGCGACGGCGGGCGGGGCGTGCCGGACCAGCAGGGAGCCCTGCAGGGCCAGCGCCATCAGCTCCACCAGACGGCGGGCACCGGCCTCGGACCCGGCGGCCAGCAGGTTCTCCAGGCGGGCCACGGCGGCGTCCAGGCGGGCGTCCGCGCCGCGGGCGAGGGCGAGTTCGTCGAACAGGGCGTGCGCGGTGGCCGGTTCGCGCCGCAGCGCCCGCAGCACGTCGAGGGCGTTGACGTTGCCCGAGCCCTCCCAGATCGACA
The DNA here is from genome assembly GCF_054850255.1 of Streptomyces sp. 7R007. NCBI lineage: Bacteria > Bacillati > Actinomycetota > Actinomycetes > Kitasatosporales > Streptomycetaceae > Streptomyces > Streptomyces sp. 7R007. The sequence goes on from NZ_JBTWMV010000002.1 coordinate 155,731, forward strand.
GCAGGGGAGCCTCGCGGTAGTGCCGGGGCATGCCCGACTCCTCCACGTAGCCGTTGCCGCCGAGGCACTCCAGGGCCTCCGCGGTGAAGGCCGGGCCGCGCTTGGTGACCCAGTACTTGCCGACGGCCGTCGCGATCCGCCGGAAGGCCGCCTCCCCGGTGTCCCCGCGCACCGCCCGGTCGGCCGCCCCCGCCAGCCGCAGCGTGAGCGTCGTCGCGGCCTCGGACTCCAGCGCCAGGTCGGCCAGGACGTTGCGCATCAGCGGCTGGTCGATCAGGCGTGCCCCGAACGCGCTGCGGTGACGCACGTGATGGCCCGCCTCGACGAGCGTCTTGCGCATCAGCGCCGCCGACATCATCACGCAGTCCAGCCGGGTGCAGTTGACCATCTCGATGATCGTCTTGACGCCCCGGCCCTCGGGCCCGACGAGCCAGGCCACCGTGCCGTCGAACTCCGGCTCGGAGGAGGCGTTGGAGCGGTTGCCCAGCTTGTCCTTCAGGCGCTGGATGCGGAAGGTGTTGCGGGTGCCGTCCGGCAGGATCCGCGGCACCAGGAAGCAGGACAGCCCGCCCGGAGCCTGCGCCAGCACCAGGAACACGTCGCACATCGGCGCCGACGTGAACCACTTGTGCCCCCGCAGCGTGTACACGCCGGGCTCGGCGGTCGGGGTCGCGGCGGTGGTGTTGGCGCGGACGTCGGAGCCGCCCTGCTTCTCCGTCATCCCCATGCCGGCGAGCAGCCCGGGCTTCTCGGTCGGCACGCGCAGGCCCGGCTCGTACTCCCGGCTGGTCAGCAGCGGTTCGTAGACCTTCGCCAACTCCGGCTGGGCGCGCAGCGCGGGGACGGCCGCGTACGTCATCGACGTCGGACAGCCGTGCCCGGCCTCCGTGTGCCCCCACACCAACCCGCCGGCGGTGCGGGCCACATGGGCGCCCGGCCGGTCCTCGGCCCACGGCGTGCCGGCCAGTCCCTCGGCGACCGCGGCCCGCATCAGGTGATGCCAGCTGGGGTGGAAGTCCACCTCGTCCACGCGGTGGCCGTAGCGGTCGTGCGTGCGCAGCACCGGCTCGTGCGCGTTGGCCAGTTCGGCCCACTCCTGCGCCTCCGCGCTGCCGGCCCGCAGGCCGAGCCGCCTGAGCCCCTCCTCTGCCCAGCCCGCGCCCTCCCGGCGCACGCCCTCCAGCAGGGCGGTGTCCTCGGCGGCGTCGTACGGCGCCAGGGGAGGGGGCTGGTTGGTGACGTCGTGCGTGGCGTACGGCGGCTGCGGCGGCGCGGGTGTCGGGACCATGCCGCCATGTTGCACCTTTTCTGCGGTCGCAGCAATGATGCAATACCGTGGCGCACGTACAGTACGTGCCCATGCGGATGAACGTGTCAGTGCAGCCCGGCGAGGTGGACCTGCGCCCGCTGTCCGCGCGGTCGGTCGTGCTGAGCCTGCTGCTGGGCGTGCACCCGCCGGAGCTCCCGGTCAGGGAGCTGGTCCGCGCGGTGGAGCCCTTCGGGGTCGGCGGCTCCACCCTCAGGGCCGCGCTCAGTCGGATGGTCGCCGCCGGCGACCTGCGCCGCACGGACACCGTCTACGGGCTCAGCGACCGCCTGCTGGCCCGTCAGCGCCGTCAGGACGACGCGGTGGAGCCCGCCACGCGCGCGTGGGAGGGCGACTGGGAGATGGTGGTCGTCACGGCCACCGGCCGCGGCCCCGCCGAACGGGCGGACCTGCGCGCCCGGTTGACCGCCCTGCGGCTGGCCGAACTCCGCGAGGGCGTCTGGCTGCGCCCCGCCAACCTCAGCCGGCCCGTCCCGGACGACCTGGAGGCGGTCGCCCAGACCTACAGCGCCCGCCCCGGGCGTCCCGCCCGTGACCTCGCGGCGCACCTGTGGCCGCTCGACGCCTGGGCCGCCACCGCCCGCGCCCTGCTGGCCCACCTGGCCCGGGCGGACCGCCCGGCCGACCGCTTCACCGCCTTCGCGGCGGTCGTGCGCCATCTGCTCGCCGATCCCGTCCTGCCGGCGGAACTGCTGCCCGCCGACTGGCCGGGCGAGGCCCTGCGCGCCGCCTACACCGGGTACCAGCGGGAGATCGCCGGATCGCTCGCCCCGTGAACACGGCGGCCGTACGAAGCGCCGTGCGGGTGCGCTTCGTACGGCCGGATCCTCCGTGGGGGGCCTACTTGTAGGTGATGTCCGAGGAGGAGTACTTGCAGTACGTCCCGTCCGGGCCGCTGCCGTTCGTCGTCGGCTCCGCGCCCGTGTTGTTGCCGATGTACTTCTGGCACGGGACGATCTTCTTGCTGCTGTCCCCGACGATCGTGATGTTCTTCAGGGTCGCGCTGTCACCGTAGTTGGTGTTGATCCCGACCAGCGCGGTGCCCTTGTAGGTCGCCTCGATGGTGTTGAGGTTGATGGTGCGCTTGTACTGCGTCGAGCAGTTGCCGCAACTGCGCACCAGCTTGCCGAAGTTCTGCACCGCGAAGTTGGAGACGTTGAGCGTCCCGGCGCCGTTGAACTGGAACACCTTGTCGCTGGCTTCCTTCGCCCCGCCGCCGGAGACGGTGTAGACGTTCGACGACGAGGAGCCGCGGAAGGTGGCCGCGTCCTCGCCGACGTCCTCCCACCACACGTTCTGCAGGGTGCAGCTGCCCTCGCAGTGGATGCCGTCCGCCGCCGGGGCGCCGATGATGACGTTCTTCAGGACGGTGCCGGCCGCGAGGTCGAGGATCGGGTCCTGGTCCTCGCTCTGGCCGCCGGTGCCGAGGTCGCCACTGCCGTACAGGCGCAGCATTCCGTAGTCCTTGGTGCCCGACAGCTTGATGGTCGCCGTCACGGCCTGGCTGCCGCTCGCCGTCGGCCAGGTCGCGGCGCCGGCCGGCGGGGCCCCGAGCGTCATGATCATGACAGAGCTGAGGCCGAGTGCGGCCAGGCTGCCGGTCAGTGCGCGCCCGCGGGCGCGCGGAAGTGCTGGTGAAGTCATGTCCCGATGCCTTCTTCCAGTTGGGGGACTGGTCAGATCTTTCCGGCGCCCGCGCCGGACGTCACCGAGGCGACGACGGACGAGGCGGGCTCGGCGGTGTAGCCGTAGGGCGGCTTGGTGAACGTCCCGACCTGCGAGATCTCGGTGGCGGCTCCGCCGAGGTCGTTGCCGGTCAGGTTGGCGTAGCCGTCCTCGTCGCTGTCCCGGTTGGTGGTGACGGCGACCTTCGTCGAGCGGAACACGTTGTTCTCGACGAGCATCTGGGCGCCCATGCGCGAGTGCACGGCGGTCTCGGCGCCGACGACGTAGTTGTCGTAGAAGTGCCCGGTGCCGAAGCGCAGGCTGGGGATGCGCGAGTAGACGTTGTCGAACCAGTTGTGGTGGTACGTCACCCGCAGATGGCCCGTGTCCTGCGCGGCGTTGTTGTCGCTGTGGCCGACGAGCGAGCCCTTGTAGTGGTCCTTGAAGGTGTTCCAGGACACCGTGACGTGGTCCGACCCGTGGTTGATGTCGAGCAGACCGTCGTAGTAGTCCTTGTCGTGGTCCCGGTCGGCCGAGAAGGAGTTGTGGTCGATCCACACCTTCGTGGCGGCCTGCACCTCGATGCCGTCGGCCGGTGCGACCGGCTTGCTGATGTTCAGGTTGCGGACGACGACGTTCGTGACCTTCTTCAGCCGCAGGCCGCCACCGGTGAACCCGGACGACGGACCGACGCCCAGGACGGTGGTGTTGGACCCGACGTCGACCTGACCGCTCAGCGGGATCAGGCCGTTGACCTTGACCACCTTCGCCGTGTCTCCCGTCACGGCCGCCTTGAAGGCGTCCAGCGTCGAGACGGTGACGGCGGTGGCGCTGCCGCCGCCGATCGTCCCGGCGCCGAACCCGACCGGCGAGGACTCGGCGGCGCCGGCCTGGTGGGGGAGGGCGAGGAGGGCCGCCGCGGTGAGCGCGGCGGTGGCGACCGCCGCCAGTGTGGATCTTTGCGCGTGTGTACGTGGGGGGTGCAGGCGCATGTGGGGTGCGTCCCTTCGGAGGGCTGTCCGATCAGGTACGTGAACGTTGTGCGTGATGCTGTACGTCGTGCCGATGCCGAAGCGGCGGATTGGGGGATCTGGGGGATCTCCGAGTTCTGTCGGTCACTCCGCTGAACGGAAGGTAGGGGGCAAGCGCTTTCTAGTCAACGCTTTGCGCAAAACACATTCGTCTGTCCTGCTCAACGGCAAGGGCTTTCTCGAACGAGTCGTGGGAGCGCTTCCATGGGCGTCGTGTCCATGCCACGATGCGGTCAGCTCGGCCCGTTGACCCGCTCAACTCCGAGAAGGGAGCACACACGTGTCCACCCCCACCCGCACCACCTCGCGGAGACCGCTGCGCTCGGTCCTCGTGGCGCTCCTCGCGGCCCTGGTGCCGTTGCTCGCGGCCACCGTCCTCACCGCACCGGCCGCCGCCGCCCGCGCCGAGGTGCCCACCGCCACGCTCACCGAGGTCACCGGCTTCGGCACCAACCCCAGCAACCTGCAGATGTACCTGTACGTGCCGGACAGCGTCGTCGCCCACCCGCCGGTCGTGGTCGCCGTGCACTACTGCACCGGCTCAGGGCCGGCCATGTACTCGGGCACCGAGTGGGCCTCGCTCGCCGACCAGTACGGGTTCGTCGTGGTCTACCCGTCCGTCACCCGCGCCAGCAAGTGCTTCGACGTCTCCTCGCCGCAGGCCCTCAAACGGGACGGCGGCAGCGACCCGGTCGGCATCAAGTCGATGGTCGACTGGGTGGTGCGCACCTACGACGCCGACACCACGAAGATCTTCGCCACCGGCATCTCCTCCGGCGCGATGATGACGAACGTCCTGCTCGGCGACTACCCCGACGTGTTCGCCGCGGGCGCCGCCTTCTCCGGCGTGCCGTTCGGCTGCTTCGCCACCGCCGACGGCTCCGAGTGGAACACCGCCTGCGCGACCGGCACCGTCACCCACACGCCGCAGCAATGGGGTGACCTGGTCCGCGCCGCCTACCCCGGCTACACCGGGCACCGGCCGCGCATGCAGCTGTGGCACGGCACCGCGGACACCACGCTGAGCTACGTGAACTTCGGCGAGGAGATCAAACAGTGGACGAACGTCCTGGGGGTCGGCCAGACCCCGGCCGCCACGGACTCGCCCGCCTCCGGCTGGACCCGCACCCGCTACGGCTCCACCGGTGACCAGGCCCCCGTCGAGGCGATCAGCCTCCAGGGCGTCGGCCACAACCTGTACAGCTGGGGCATGGCCTCCCGCGCCCTCACCTTCTTCGGCCTGGACGCGGGCGGCACCGCGCCCCCGCCGCCGGCCGGCGCCTGCAGGGTGACGGCCACCACCAACGCCTGGAACACCGGACTGACCGCCACCCTCACGATCACCAACACCGGAACGGCACAGGTCAACGGCTGGCAGCTCGCCTTCACCCTGCCCGCCGGGCAGACCCTCACCAACGGCTGGAACGCCGCGTACACCCCGTCCTCCGGCACGGTGACGGCCACCAACGCCTCGTACAACGCCACGCTGGCACCGAACGCGAGCGTCAGCATCGGCTACCAGGCCACCCACACGGGCGACAGCGGACCCCCGTCCGGCTTCACCCTCAACGGAACCGCCTGTTCGACCGGTTGACACCCCGCTTCCCGGGAACCCGGCTGACCCGGAATCCGGATCAGCTCGGGAGGCGAGCACGTCATGGCAGGGCAGAAGTCCACATCCGACCTGCCGGAGCCGCTGCGCAGCACCGTGTCGGTCCTGCGCAGGGTGCCCGGCGCGGGACTCGTCGGCAGGGCGGCCGGGAGCACGCTCGACAAGGTCGGAGCGCTGTCGCCGCGCGGCCGGCGGCTGGCCGTGTACACCGGGGCGGGCGTCCTCGGTGTCGCGGGCGTCGTGGAGTGGCCGGTCGCGATCACGGGGGCGGCCGTGGCGTGGCTGACCCAGCCGAAGCCCGGTGAGCGAACGGACGGCCCGGACGACGCGGCCGAGGCGAAGAGGGCCACGGCGAAGACCAGGACCGTCACGACCCGCGCGGGCCAGAGCAAGCCGACGGAGTCGGCGACGTCACCGACCAAGACCACGGGGTCCCGGACGAGGACCGGCGGGACGGGGACGCGCGCGAGGGCCACCGACAAGGGGCCCGGCGCGAAGGCCCAGGACGTGGGGTCGCAGACCGAGGGGATGGACACGGCATCCGGCGCGAAGACCACGCACCCGGGTGCACAGACCAAGGCGGCGGACACGGAATCGGGTGCGCAGGCTGTTACGGACGCGGGGTCCGGCACGAAGGCCGGCGGCACAGGGGCCCGCGCGAAGGCGGCCGACACGGCGTCACAGGCCAAGGCGACCGAGGCCGGACCCGGCGCGAAGGCCGCGGAGACCGGGCCCGGTGCCAAGGCCGGCGGCGCAGAGTCCGGCGCGAAGGCGGCAGACACGGCGTCGCAGGCCGAGGCGACGGACGCGGGGTCCGGCACGAGGGCGACCGGCACGGCGTCCGGCGCGAAGGCCGCTGGCTCGTCCCACAGCAGGGTGACCGACGCGGGACCCGGTGCGAAGATCGCTGGCTCGTCCCACGGCAAGGCGACCGATGCGGAACCCGGTGCGAAGGCTGCTGAGTCGGCGGCCCACGGCAAGGCGACCGGTGCTGGATCCGGCGTGAAGGCCGCTGACTCGGCGGCCCACGGCAAGGCGGCCGGCGCCGGATCCGGTGCCGAGGCTGCTGGCGCGGCGTCCCGGGGCACGGCGGGTGGTGGCAGCGCGGCGCACGAGCATGTGCAGGCCAAGCCCACGGACATGCCCTCGCGGAGTGAGGCGTCGGTGGTGGCGTCGCCGGGTGGCGCGACCGGTTCGAGCTCGCGGCGTGGCCGCGGGACCCTCTGAGGTCGGCCATGGCACTGGGACTGCTGAAGGTACCCGCGGCCGCGGCCGGTCTCGCGCTGGCCGGGCCCCGGTTGCTGGCGCGCGGCGCCGCGCCCGCCGTGGGGATGGCCGCCGGTGCGGCGGTCGGCACCGCGAGGGCCGGTGTACGCGGAGCGGACGCCGCGGTCAGGGTCGCGCGGGTCGCCCGGCACGCGCTGCCGGGCGGCCCCCGCGACTGGCGTTCCGGCCGGCGGGCGCATCTCGCGCTGCGGCCCGCCGAGACGGACCGCGTACGGCGGGCGGGTGGGCTGGAGCAGGTGGCACGGCGGGTGGCGAAGGCCCTGGCCGAACGCCCGGACGTCGCCTACGCCTACTGGGACGGCGGACTGGCCCGGCTGGTGGTCGCCGCGACCGAGGACGCCGTCACCGACCGCGTCTACGAGCGCGCGACCACCCTCGCGCAGGAGCACGGTCTGGGCGCCGCCGACCAGGCGATCGAGGAGTTCCCGCACCCGGCCGACCCGGCCGGCGTCCGCACGGCCACGGCGGCCCTGCTCGCCGACGCCTTCGGCGTCACGGCCGCGCTGGCGGGATACGCCCTGCGCATCCCGCCCTCACCGCGCCTGGTGACGGCACTGGTGACCTTGCTGCGCGAGAACCCGCGTTTCCGCCGCCTGCTGACCGAGCGCTACGGCCGCTCCCGTACGGACCTGCTGCTCGCCGCCGCGAACGCGGTCGCCCACGGCTCGGGACAGACCCCCACCGCCCTGCTGCTGGACGGCGCCCTGCGCGCCGGCCAGCTGGCGGAGACCGTGGCACGCGCCGCGGCCTTCGACGCCGTGCACGATCGGCTGTGCGTCCCCGGCCGCCCCGACGCCCCGGCCCACACCGGCGAGCGACCCCCGCTGCGCAGCTCCCCGGCCCAGGAGTACGCCACCTCCGCGGGCACCGGCAGCGTCCTGGGCGCCGCCGCCGCGCTGCTGGTCAAGCACAACGTGGCCGAAGCGGCCGAGGCCGTCCTCGCCGGCTCGCCCAAGGCCGCGCGCTACGGCCCCGCCACCTACAACGCCGTCCTGGCCTGCGCCCTGTCCCGCACCGGCATCCTCGTACGCGACACCGAGCGGCTGCGGCAGCTGGAGACGGTCGAGTCGGTGCTGCTGCACCCCAGCGCCCTGCGCTGTCCGGGCGACGGCGCCGATCCGTGGGCCGAGCCGCTGCTGGACGCGGCCCGCAGCGCCGGACTGCGCGTCGTGCTGGTCGACGACCCGGCCCTGGCGGACTTCACCAGCCTCGCCGACCACGTGATCGCAGCCGACCGGCCGCTGCGCGAGGCCGTGGACGCCCTGCGCGAGCGCGGCGGTGTCCTGACGGTCGCCCGCCCCGACGCGGCCGACTCCGGCGAGGTGCTGTCCGGGCTGCTGGCCGGCGATGTGGCCGTGGCCCTCGCGGACGGCGACGCCCCGGTGGTGTGGAGCGCGGACGTGCTCGCTCCGGGCGGGCTGGAGGACGTGTGGCGGCTGCTGACCGCCGTCCCGGCCGCCCGCGACGTCAGCCGCAGGTCGCAGACGCTCGCCAAGTCCGGCGCCGCCCTGTCCGGACTGCTGGTCGCGGTCGGCGAGGCCCGCGGCGGCCGGCGCGCCCCGATTCCCGGGCGACGGCACGCGCCCGTCGACGTCAGCGCCGCCGTCGCCCTGTTCGGCGGTGCCCGTACGGCCCTCGCCGTGGCGGCGGCCCGGCCTCCGCACCCCCGGCCCCGCGTGGCCTGGCACGCCCTCCACCCGCGTGAGGCGCGCACACGGCTGGCGGACCGGCCGCAGGAACGTCCCGGCGCCCTCGACCAGGCGCTCACCCGGGTGCGCCGCGCCGCCGACTCCGCAAGTCGCGTCCCCGCCCTGGCGCCGGTGCGCTGGGCGGTCCAGCTCGCCCTCGCCGTACGCCACGAACTCGACGACCCGCTCACGCCCGTCCTCGCCGTCGGCTCGGCCGCCGAGGCCATCCTCGGCTCCGCGGCGGACGCCCTGCTGGTCGTCGGCGCGCTCGATCTCAACGCCCTGGTCGGGGGCATCCAGCGGCTGCGGGCCGAGCGCGCGCTGGCCGGACTGCTCGCCGAACAGAAGCAGAAGGCCCGTAGGGTGCCCGAGGACGAGGGCCGGGAGCCGCGCACGGTGGACGCCGCCAAGCTGCACCCGGGGGACGTGATCGAGCTCAAGGCCGACGACGTCGTACCGGCCGACGCACGGCTGCTGTGGGCCGACGGCCTGGAGGTCGACGAGTCCGCGCTGACCGGCGAGTCGTTGCCCGTCGACAAGCAGACCGAGCCGACCCCGCGCGCCCCCGTCGCCGAGCGGCGCTGCATGGTCTTCGAGGGCACGACCGTGGTCGCCGGGAACGCCCGCGCGGTCGTGGTGGAGACCGGCGAGCGCACGGAGGCGGCCCGGGCCGTCCATCTCGCCGCCCGCCGCCCGCCGGCCGCGGGAGTCCAAGCGCGGCTGCAGGAGATCACCCGCAAGGCCCTGCCGCTGACCCTGGCCGGCGGCGCCGCGGTGACCGGTCTGTCGCTGCTGCGCGGCACGCCCATCCGGGAGGCCGTCAGCGGCGGCGTCGCCCTGGCCGTGGCCGCCGTACCCGAAGGGCTGCCCCTGGTGGCCACCGTGGCGCAGCTGGCGGCCGCCCGCCGGCTCAGCCACCGTGGCGTCCTGGTCCGCGCCCCGCGCACGCTGGAGGCGCTGGGCCGCATGGACACGGTCTGCTTCGACAAGACGGGCACCCTCACGGAGAACCGGCTGCGCCTGGTCCGCGTCACCGACGCCGACGGCACCGCCCGGTCCCGGGAGGAGGCCGCCGACACGACGACGCTGCGGATCGCGGCGCGGGCCTGCCCGCAGCTGAACGGGGACTCCGACAAGCCCGTGCACGCCACCGACGAGGCCGTGCTGGCCGCCGCCGGCGAGGACCCGGAGTGGGAGCAGACCGAGGCGCGGCCCTTCGAGGCCGCCCGCGGTTACGCCGCCGCGGTGGGCCAGGAGGCCGACGGCACACGGCGGTTCGTGGCCAAGGGCGCGCCGGAGACCATCCTGCCCGCCTGCGCCGACCTGCCCGAGGCGGCCTCCGCCGCCGCCCATGAACTGGCCCGCGACGGACTGCGCGTGCTGGCGGTCGCCGAACGCGTCCTGGACGACGGCGAGAAGGGTGCCGACGTCCTCGAACGGCCCCTGGAGGGACTGCGGTTCACCGGCCTGGTCGCGCTCGCCGACGCGCCGCGCGAGACGGCCACCGACCTCGTGCACGGGCTGCGCGAGGCGGGTGTGCGTCCGGTGATGCTGACCGGCGACCACCCGCAGACCGCGCGGGCGATCGCCCTCGAACTGGGCTGGCCCGAGGACACCGAGGTGGTCACCGGCGACGAACTGGCCGCCGCCGACCGGTCCGAGCGGGTGCGCATCCTGCGGGACGCGGACGTGGTGGCCCGGGTCGCGCCGGAGCAGAAGCTCCAGGTGGTGGAGGCCCTGCGGGAGGCGGGCCGGGTGGTCGGCATGGTCGGCGACGGCGCCAACGACGCCGCCGCCATCCGTACCGCGGACGTCGGCGTCGGCATCAGCGCCCGCGGCTCGGCCGCCGCCCGCAACGCCGCCGACATCGTCCTGACCGACGACGACCTCACCGTGCTCGTCGAGGCGGTGCACGAGGGGCGTGCCCTGTGGCACAGCGTCGCCGACGCGATCGCGATCCTGATCGGCGGCAACGCGGGCGAGGTCGGCTTCGGCATCCTGGGCACGCTGCTGGGCGGACGCGCGCCGCTGTCCACCCGGCAGATGCTGCTGGTGAACCTGTTCACCGACCTGTTCCCGGCCATGGCCGTGGCCGTCACCCCGAAGAAGGACGCCGAGGGCGAGGAGCACGAGGACGGGCCGCTGGGCACGTCCCTGCTGGGCACCCCGCTGCTGGAACAGATCCGCCACCGCGCCCTGACCACCTGCCTGGGCGCGACGGCGGCCTGGCTCTTCGGCCGCTTCACCCCCGGCACCGCGCGCCGCTCCACCACCATGGCCCTGTGCGCGGTCGTCGGCACCCAGCTCGCCCAGACCCTGGCGGACCGGCGCGACAGCCCGCTGGTCCGCGCCACCGCCCTCGGCTCCGCGGCGGCCCTCGTCCTGCTGATCCAACTGCCCGGTCCCAGCCACCTGTTCGGCTGCACTCCGCTGGGCCCGTTCGCCTGGGCGGGCGTGGCCGGCGCGATCACCCTCGCGCTCACCGGTCAACGGGCCCTGCCCCGGCTGGAGGAGACGGTGGTCCGGGTGGCCCGCACGATACGGCCGGACGCCCGCCCGTCCCCGTCCGCGTCCTCCTAGGGGAAATCAAGCCAGTCGCGCGGTCCGCATTGTGCGCCCGAGCGGGAACTGTCACCGTCGTGCGCGGAACACCAGTGCGATCACGAGGTACGACATCAACTCCGTTACGGGGGGACCGGATTATGAAGACGAGTTCGACGCGTGCGCACCGTGAAAGACCGGGCTGGAGAGCCAGAGCCGGCGTTCTCGCCGCCACGGCAGGGCTTCTGGCCGCGGGCGTGCTGGTCGGTGCGGGGCCGGCGTCGGCCGCGCCCGCGCCGATCAGACTGACCTCCTCGTCCTGCCCCGGCGTGATCGAGCAGGGTCAGACGAGCGGCTGCGTCACGGAGTTGCAGAACCTGCTCAACGCCCACGGCGCCGGCCTGGTGGTGGACGGCGAGTTCGGGGCCAGGACGCTCTACGCGGTGCGCGAGTACCAGTCCTCCGTCGCGATCGCGGTGGACGGACAGGTCGGCCCCCAGACCAAGGCCAAGCTGTACGCGACCGGCGGTTCGGCCCCCGCGCCGGTCAACCTCACCTCCTCCTCGTGCCCGGCGAACATCGTCCAGGGCGACAAGGGCGGCTGCGTCAGCGAACTGCAGCGGCTGCTGCGTCACTTCGGTTACTCGATCGTCGTGGACGGCGATTTCGGGCCCGCGACGGACAGCGCGGTCCGCGGCTTCCAGTCCGCGCACGGCCTCACGGTCGACGGCCAGGTCGGCACCAACACCAAGCGGACGCTCTACGACACCGACGAGTCGGCCTCCACCGCACTGGACCTGCGCTCGGCGTCCTGCCCGTCGAACATCGTGGAGGGACAGAGCGGCGGCTGCGTCGCGACGCTGCAGGCCCTGCTCAACGGCAAGGGACAACACCTCAGCGTGGACGGCGACTTCGGCCCGCTGACCCTGGCGGCCGTGAAGTCCTTCCAGTCCTCGGCGGGCCTGTCGGTCGACGGCCAGGTCGGCCCGAACACCAAGGCCGCGCTGTACTCGAACATCAGCACCGGCGGCGGCAGCGGCGCACCGGCGCCCGTCAACCTGAACTCCTCCTCGTGTCCGGCCAACATCGTGCAGGGCCAGCGCGGCGGCTGTGTCACCGAGCTGCAGAGCCTGCTCAACCACCACGGAGCCGACCTCGCCGTCGACGGCGACTTCGGACCGCTGACCTACAGCGCGGTGCGGGACTTCCAGGCCGAGAAGGGCCTGTCGGTCGACGGCCAGGTCGGGCCGAACACCAAGGCCGCCCTGTACGGTGCGGTCACCCCGCCGACCTCGCCCCCGCCCGGCGGGGGATACGGCAAGATCGTCGACGTGGCCTCCGCCGAGGCGGGCACGCTGGAGGGCAGCGCCCGGGCGAACAGCTACGGGGCGGCCGTGGGCGTGTCCCTGTCCACCCGCAACTACGCCTGGTGCGCGACCTTCGTGAGCTGGGTGGCCCAGCAGACCGGGGCCACCTCCTACCGCAGCACGTGGGTCTCGCACTGGGTCAACCAGGCCCGGGCCGGCAACTACCACCTCTCGGTGACGACGAACCCGCAGCCGGGCGACATCGTGGCCTTCGACTGGGACGGCGGCAACGACTACACCGGCGGCAACGAGCACATCGGCATCGTCAGAACGGTGAGCGGCGGCTCCAGCTTCACCACCGTCGAGGGCAACACCTCCGATCCCAACGGCGGGTCGTCCGACGGGGTGTTCGTCAAGACCCGGACCACGGCGAGCAGTTACGACGTGCTGTTCATCCGGGTGCGCTGACCGACGTCCGCGACGCCGCCGTCCGCGTGGGCGGCGGCGTCCGAACCCGCCCTGGACGGCAGGTGGTTGAAGAGCAGGTTCAGCACGATCGCCGTCAGGCAGCCCGCGCTGATGCCGCTGTTCATGACCGTCTGGAACCAGTCCGGGAACTTCGCGTAGACCGTCGGCACCCCCACCGGCAGCAGCCCCATGGCCACCGACACCGCCACCACCGTCAGGTTGTCGTTGCCCCGGAAGTCCACCTCGGCCAGGGTCCGCAGGCCGCTGGCGGCCACGGTCCCGAACATCACCAGCCCGGCGCCGCCCAGCACCGGCGCCGGTATCGCCGCGACCACCGCGCCCAGCTTGGGCAGCAGGCCGAGCAGCACGAGGATGCCGCCCGCCGCGGCGACGACCCAGCGGCTGCGCACCCGGGTCATGCCGACGAGGCCCACGTTCTGCGCGTACGCCGTGTAGGGGAAGGTGTTGAAGACGCCGCCCAGGACGGTGGACAGACCGTCCGCGCGCAGGCCGTCGGAGAGGGACCGCGGCCGCACCCTGCGGCCGGTCATCTCGCCGACCGCGATCAGGTCGCCGGTCGTCTCGGTCATCGTCACCAGCGCCACCACCAGCATCGAGATGATCGCCGACGCCTCGAAGGTGGGCGCCCCGAAGTGGAACGGCGTGCTGATGCCGACCCAGTCGGCGTCCCCGACGCCGCCGAAGTCCGTGAAGCCGAACGGCACGGCCACGGCGAGGCCCACCGCGATGCCCACCAGCACCGCGATCCGGCTCAGGAACGGCGGCGCGAACCGCTGCACGCCGAGCACCACCAGCAGCACGAAGAGGGCCAGCGCCAGGTTCCTCGGCTCCCCGAAGTCCTTCGCACCGGCGCCGCCGGCGGCCCAGTTGCCGGCGACCGGCAGCAGCGAGACGCCGATGACGAGGATGACGGTCCCGGTCACCAGCGGCGGGAAGAACCGCAGCAGCTTCCCGAACACCGGTGCCAGCAGCATGATCGCCAGCCCGGCGACGATCACCGAGCCGTAGATAGCGGGCAGTCCGCCGCCCGTCGTCCCGATCAGCACCATCGGCGACACGGCCGCGAACGTACAGCCCTGCATGATCGGCAGCCGTACGCCGAACCGCCAGAAGCCCACGCACTGGATGAGCGTGGCGATGCCGCACACCAGCAGGTCGGCGGTGATCAGATACGCCAGGTCCGCGGGGGACAGCTTCATCGCGCCGCCGACGATGAGCGGAACCGCGACCGCGCCCGCGTACATCGCGAGCACGTGCTGCAGACCGAAGGCGGCCAGGTGTCGGACGGGCGGGACCTCGTCGACGGGATGGACGGGCGCGGTCGTCATGGGCACTCCAGAGCGGGGACGGGGGTGACATCCGAACAGCACGAGACCGTAAGGGTCTTGAACAGTTTGTTGATGTCCGCGGTGTTTCCGCTGGGTGTCCTGCCCACCCGGACGCGCCCGACTCCGCTACGAGGCCATCCGCGCCGCCGTCATCAGCGAGTCCCAGTCGGCCAGCTTGACCACGTTCCGCCCGAGCGAGGCCCCGAGAGCCGCCTCCGCCTGCTCGATCGCCAGCCATCCGGCCCACGGCACCGGCTCGATGCCCGCCGCCCGCAGCACCGGCACCACGTCCTCCGGCACGCTCCGCCGGGCCAGTTCGGGGGCGTCCTCCAGCAGCGAGGTGGCCGTCTCCTTGCCGTCGGGCCGGTTGGTGCCGATCACCCCGTTCGGGCCCCGCTTGATCCAGCCGGCCACGTACTCGCCGGTCCCGGCGCCGTCTTCGCGCACCACGCGCCCGGCCGTGTTCGGCACCGTCCCGCTCGCCGGATCGAACGGCAGCCCCTCCAGCGGCACTCCGCGGTAGCCGACCGACCGCAGCACCAACTGCGCCTCGATCTCCTCGTACCGGCCCGTGCCCGTCACTCCGCCCCGCTCGTCCGGCACCGTCCGCTCGAAGCGGACCGCGCCCACGCGCCCGCCCTCGGCGAGCAGTTCGACGGGCCGCAGGAAGAACCGCGGGTGGATCCGGCGCCCGGCTCCCCGCGAGGGCGTCTCGGCCCAGGTGTGCAGCACCTCCACGTTGCGGCGCTGGGTGCCGGGCAGCTCCGACGGGTCCAGGTAGCCCGGGTCCAGCTCCAACTCCCGCGGGTCGACGACCACTTCGGTGTCCGGCAGCGTGCCCAGCTCGCGCAGCTCCTTGGTGGTGAAGCGGGCCTGCGACGGGCCGCGCCGGCCGACCATGTGGATGTCGGCCACCTTGCTGGCGGCGAGCGCGGCCAGCGCCGCCTGCGGTACGTCGGTGGCGCTCAGCTCCGCCGTGCCGCGCGCCAGCATGCGCGCCACGTCCACCGCGACGTTCCCGACGCCGATGACCACCGCCGACCGGGCGTCCCGTACGAAACCGTCGTCGGCCGCGTCCGGATGGGCGCTGTACCAGGACACGAACTGCGTCGCCGACCAGCTGCCCGGCAGGTCCTCGCCGGGGATGCCGAGGTGGCGGTCGGTGGCGGCGCCCACGCAGTACACCACCGCGTGGTACAGCTCCCGCAGCCGCGCGACCGGCAGCCCGCCCGGGCCGATCTGGACGCCGCCGAGGAAGCGCACCCGCTCGTGTTCCAGGACCTTGCGCAGGTTGCCCTGGAGGGACTTGATCTTCTCGTGGTCCGGCGCCACCCCGTACCGCACCAGACCGTAGGGGCACGGCAGCCGGTCCAGGACGTCGACGAGGACCCCGGAGTCCTGCTGGACGAGGCTCTGGGCGGTGTAGACCCCGCTCGGCCCGGAGCCGACGACGGCGACATGCAGCACGGCAGAACTCCTTACCTGTTGAATTTACTGACGCCTCCAGCATCGCACTTGCGGCGCTCCGCTGACAGGGGCCAGACGGAACGGGTCTGCGCGTGTCCGTTCGTATGGAAAGTGATCATGCGGTTACGTTGCGTGTGTGCTAGAAGCATCCTTTCTTAATCTTTCTGATCGTTGTCCGACGGACGGCGCGGTGTCCGTATGGCCCGCGTGGGAAGTGCGGGAGGACGCGGGCGCGGTGACGACGACCTGGTACAACGTCCGGCTCACCTTCGCCGACGGCGCCCGGGTCGACACGCTCGCCGTCGTGTCGGAAGGGTGCGTGTCCCTGGAGGACGTACGGGCCCGGCCCGCGCTGTCCCTGGACGACCTCGCGGTCCTCGCGGACTGGATCGAGGGGCCGCTGTCCGAGGCGTGCGGGGCGGAGGGCGAGCAGGTGCCGTCCGGCGCGCGGCGGGCGCGGCCGACGTGGCCCCGGGGGATCGAGGGGCGGTGGCTGGTCGCGCAGGAGTACCGGGCGGCCCAGGAGGAGGGCGCCGACCCGGTGCTCGCGGTGATGTCGGCGACCGGTCACAGCCGGCGCAAGTCGCTCCGGCTGATCTCCCAGGCGCGCGACGCGGGCTTCCTGACGCCTCGTCACGCGCGCCGCTGACGCGCTGTGAAAAGCCGTTGCGCGGAGCGGGGCCGGGGCTGTTGGCTGGTCGTCGCCGTGACGCCGTCCGAGGAGGTGAGACCCGTGAACGCTGTATCGACGTGGGTGCTCCCCTCTTCTCCACGGTCTGGCGACTGAACGCAGGTGTCGCCGGGAGCGCCTCGACCACCAGGCACTCCCGAAAGGCACCAGCCATGCACGCTCCGCACTTCACCACCACCACGACGTCGAACGGCGTCCTCGAACGCGACTTCACCGTGGGCGACGTCCCCGGCGTCCTGTGGTCGCCCGTCTCCGCCGCCGACCGGGCGCCCCTGGTCCTGATGGGTCACGGCGGCGGTACGCACAAGCGCTGGCCGGCGATGACGGGCCGCGCCCACCGGCTGGTGACCGGCGGCGGCTTCCATGTCGCCGTCATCGACGCCCCCGGCCACGGCGACCGGCCGCGCACGGCGCACGACGAACGCGAGATCGCCGAGCTGTACCGGGCGCGGGCGGCGGGCGAGCCGGAAGGCCCGGTCGTCGTCCGCTACAACGCCCACCTCGCCCAACGCGCCGTACCGGAGTGGCGGGCGACCCTGGACGCCCTCCAGGAACTCCCGGAGATCGGCCCCGACGGGCCGGTGGGCTACTTCGGCCTCACCATGGGCACCGCGATCGGCGTGCCGTTCGTGGCGCTCGAACCGAGGATCACCGTGGCGGTCTTCGGGCTGCACTGGCCCGACGCCCTGGCCGAGTGGGCGCAGCGGATCACCGTCCCGGTCGAGTTCGCCCTGCAGTGGGGCGACGAGCACATCCCGCGCGAGGCCGGCCTCGCCCTGTTCGACGCCTTCGCCTCGCCGGAGAAGACGCTGCACGCCAACGCGGGCCGGCACAAGGAGCTGCCGCGGTTCGAGGCCGACAGCGCGGTCCGGTTCTTCGTCCGGCACCTCGGCCGGACGGCCTGACCCGGCCCGTGGGCGGCGCCCGGCCCGGCAGCCGGGCGCCGCCACGGGTCCGTCACCGGGCCGACCGACCGGTTTCCCCGGCCGCTGTGTCACCCGTGGCGAAGAAACGGGACACGTCCGTCTCGGACGTGTCCCCGGGCGCCGCACCGGCCTGCGGGGGGAAGCCCATCGTCCAGTCCAGCCGGTAGCGCTTGAACAACTCGGCGCGCACGGTCGTGATCGGCATCGGCACGTTCGGCAGCACCATGGCGTAGACGGCGCCCATGAGCAGCGACCGCAGCATCGGGTAGTCCGTGTCGGGGTCGGCCGACCCGTGCCGGACGCTGGTGTCCCGCAGCAGCTCCGCCAGCCGCTGCTGCTCCGGGCACTGCACGAAGCCTTCCGCCTGTAGCAACCCGGCCATGTGCTGGCGCATGAGCACCGGCCGGTCCCGGGCCAGGCCCAGGATCGCGTCGATGGCCCGCGCCATCCGCTCCCGGCCGTCCTCCGTCCTCGGCTCCCGCTCCAGCCCCTCCTCCAGGGTGCGGTGCATCAGCCGGTGCACGGCGGACTGCACCAGCTGGCGCTTGCCCGGGAAGTAGTACGACACCAGGCCGCGCGCCGAGCCCGCCCGGTCCGCGATCGCACCGAGCGTCGTCGCCTCGTACCCGTGCTCGCCCACCAGCTCCACGGCCGCCTGCAGCAGCCGCTCCCGGGAACGCCTGCGCAACTCTTCATTGACCGAGGCGCTGCGCGGGGACATGCTGTAACTCCCGTGTTGACTGGCTGCCAGCCAACTATACTAAGCGAGTCCGGACCGGCGCCCCGCGGGGCCTGGTCAGGGCTGCCGTCCGCCCTGGGCGACGCGGGGGATCGTCCAGGGCGGACGTGCCCTTCGCCCCGGTAGTGGCCTCAGGCGACGATGTCGGCCACCGCCTCCACGCCACCCGTCCTAGAGTGGGCACCAGTCTGCCGAAGCGAGGAGGCGTACGGAATGGAACAGGACCAACGGATCCTGGCCCGGATCACGGAGATGGTCGAGGACGAGCGCAAGCTGCGCGAGGCCGTCGCCTCCGGTGAGATCGACAGCGCGACGGAACACCAGCGGCTCGGCGAGCTGGAGCGCGAGCTCGACCAGTGCTGGGACCTGCTGCGCCAGCGGCGCGCGAAGGCCGAGTTCGGCGAGAACCCGGACGAGGCGCGGGTCCGGCCCTCCTCCCAGGTGGAGGGCTACCTGGAATAGGGGCCGACGGGGGCCGGAGCGCGGTCAGTCCACCAGGTCCAGCACCGCGCGCAGCGCGTCGGGCCGCTCGTGGGCCGGCAGATGGTCCACGAAGTGCACCCGGCACCCCAGCTCCGCCGCGCCGCCGTCGGCGCGGCGGTCGTCCCCGACCATCAGCGCCTCGTGCGGCTCGACCTCCAGCGCCTCGCAGGCGGCGGCGAACAGGCGCGGGTCGGGTTTCTGGACCCCGTGCTCGTACGACAGGACGTACGCGTCCACGAAGCGGTCCAGCCCGTGCTGCTCGAAGACCGGGCGCAGGTCCCAGCCGATGTTGCTGACCACGCCGATGCCGAGGCCGCGCTCGCACAGCCCGTACAGCACCTCGGCGGCGTCCGGGTACGGGCGCCAGGCGGCCGGCCTCATGTGCCGGTCGTACAGCAGGTCGTGCAGTGCCGGGTCGGGCAGCGGCACCCGGCGGGAGAGTCCCGTGTAGGCGGCGCGGTGCAGCGCGGCGCTCTGGTCGCGGACCTCCCACAGCTCGACGAGGTCCTCGGGCACCTGCTCGGGAGCAGGTCCGCCCGGCAGCGCTCCGGCCGCCTCCAGCGCCTTCGCCGCCTGCGTCACCTCCGGCTCCGGCAGCGGGATCCCGGCCTCCGCGAGCCCGGCGCGCAGCCAGGACTCGGTGGACTCGATGCGGAAGAGGGTGCCGGAGAAGTCGAACAGGACAGCGAGCATGCGGGGATCCTACGGCCCCCACCGCTCGTGCGCCGTCACCGCCAGCGCCACCAGCGTCGCCCCGATCAGCCAGCCGCCCAGCACGTCCGAGGGCCAGTGGACGCCCAGCCACACCCGGGTGAGCCCGACACCGGCGACCGAGACCACGGCCACCGTCACCGCCGTACGCCACACCGCGCCGCCGGCTCCGTAGCGGTGGCACAGCCACAGCAGGAGGCCGCAGACGAGGGTGGCGGTCAGGGCGTGGCCCGACGGGAAGGCCGCGTAGTGGGCCGAGTCGACGGGGTCGGGCCAGACCGGACGCGGGCGGCCGACCGCCGCCTTGAGGAACTGCTGGAGCAGCGTGCCCAGCGCGCACGTCAGCGCCAGCCACACCGCCGTCCACCAGGCCGCCCGGCGCCACACCAGCCACACCGCGACGGCGGCGCACAGCAGGCGCATCGTCGTGGGGTCCCACACCCAGTCCGTCAGGATGCGGAACACATGGGTGACACCGGGCTCGTCGACCGCCCAGCGGTGCGTGGTGCGGGAGACGTCGCCGTCGAGGCCGGTCAGCGGGTGCCAGCGGGTCGCGACCAGGGTCAGCAGCAGCGCGGAGCACAGGGCGAGCGCGCCCGCCGCGCGGGGGGCGGTGCGGGGGCGCGGCGGGTGGGGCGGGGACTCGACGGACGGGGTGTGCATACGGTGATCCTCGCCGACCGGTGGGGTGCGGGGCGAACGCCGGTACGGCTGCGGTCGTACGGGTACCCGGCCGCACGCGCTTGACGCGGAGCCGCTCCGCGCACGGCCGCCTCCCGCCTCCCGCTCACAGCGTGATCAGCATCGCCACCATCGCGATCCCCATGGACAGCCGGCACGCCCGCGCCAGTTCCGGCCGGTCGCCCCACCGCACGGCGCCGCCGCTTGCGGCCGCGGGGAGCAGCCGCGCGCCCGCCAGCAGCACGTACCCGGTGAAGTACAGCAGCAGCGCTCCCGTCACCGGCGGGACGCCGGACGGTGTGCCGTGCCCGGCGTGGTGGCCGGGGGAGGCGGCCATCACGACCGCCATGTAGACCATGGCCGCGGTGCCCACCAGATGGTGCAGATGGTGCGGGCCGGTGCGCGCCGCCCACAGGGCGCGCAGCGCGGCGGCGCCGAAGACGGCCGCGTAGGCGGGCCAGGTCCACGACGGCGGGCTGAACACCGCCGCCGGCACGGCCATCGCGGCCATGCCGAAGCCCATCAGCGCCTCGCCGCCCGCCGACCGGCGCTGCTCCTCGACCGTGCTGCGCATCCGCAGCAGGCAGTAGGCCCCGGTCGCCGCACAGAGCGCGACCAGCAGCCAGCCGGGCGAAGCCGGTCCGTGCACCGCACACCTCCCCGCTCGACGTGCCGTCAGTCCGTCGATGCCCGAGCCGCGCGGCGCGCACGCAAGCGCAAGGGTGTACACGGGGAGCACTTGAGGGAGCACGGGCGGTGAGCGCCTGGTCCGGCCGCCGGTGTCGCCCCCGCAGAGATTCGTTTACTGGTAAAACACCTGTTAAACTCCTTCGCATGAGAACTCCGCGTCCCCGTCTCCCCCTCGCCGGAGTGCTCCGCCTCGGCCGCCCCTCCGACATCTGGTTCAAGCCGGCCCTCAGCGTCGTCGCCTCGGTCGCCCCGCCCAACCTCACCCTCCTGGCGCTGGGCCGCCTCGACCTGGCGATGTACACGATGGCGGGGTCCCTGTGCGCGCTGTACGCCCACAACCGCCCCTACGCCGCCCGCGCCCGGGTTCTGGCCTGGGTCGTGCTCGGCATGACCGCCGGCCTCGCCGTCGCCCTGACCACCGCGTCCCTCACCGCCAACGCCGTGGTCCTGGTCACCGTCGGCGCCCTGCTGGCCGCCGCCCAGAAGGCCCTGTGCGACGCGACCCGCGTCGGCCCGCCCGGCAACGTCGTCCTCACCTTCATCAGCTCCGCCGCCCTGTTCGCCCCGCAGACCCCCGGCCGGATCCCCGGCCACCTCGCCCTCGCCGTCGCGGCCGGCGCCTGGGCCTGGACCGTCGGCATGGCACCGGGGCTGGTGCGCCCGCACGGCCCGGAGCGCCGGGCCACCGCCCAGGCCCTCGACGCCGCCGCCGCGTACGCCGCCACGCGCGGCACCGGCGACGGCCACCCGCGCGCCCGGGCCGCCGCGGCCGCCGCCGTCCAGGCCGCCTGGCACGTGCTGCCGGCCGCGGGCGACGCGGACACCCGCCGCGCCCTCGAACGCCTCGTCGTCCGTGCCGAGGTCACCCTCGCCGCTCCGGCCGACGCCGACCCGCGACGCCTGCGCACCTGGGCGCGCGAGCTGTGCGGCACCGGCCCGATCCCGCGGGCGCAGGGCCCGTACGACGACGAGGTACTCGGCGCGGAGGCCGAACGCGCCACCCCCGCCCGCCCGTTGCGCCACCGCCTGGCACCGCTCGCCCCCATCGCCGCACGCACCGCCCTCGGCTGCGCCCTCGCCGGCTACGCCTCCCTCGCCCTCGGCGTCGGCCGCCCCTACTGGGCCCTGGTCACCGCGGCCTCCCTCTACCAGGCCAACCTCGCCCTGACCTGGAGCCGGGGCGTCCAGCGGGTCGTCGGCAACCTGGCCGGCGTGCTGCTGTTCGCCGCCGTCGCCCCGCTCGCGCACCTCGGGCAGGCGGCCCTGGTGCTGTGCTGCCTGGCCTTCAACTTCGGCGCAGAGGCGCTGATCAGCCGCAACTACTGGCTCGGCACGGTCTGCGTGACCCCGATGGCGCTGCTCATCACGGAGTTCGCCGGATTCCAGGAGCCCGGCCTGCTGATCACCGAGCGCGTGGTGGACACCCTCGTCGGGGCCCTGGTCGGCCTCCTCGCCGCCGTCGCCGTCACCAACCGGCGCGCGGGCGACCGCGTCGAGGACGCGCTGGCGGCCGTCGAACGCGCCCGCGAACACGCCGCCCGCCTGCTCGCCGGGCCGCAGCCCGCGCCCGCGGCCCTGGAATCCGCCCGCCGCGGCCTCGTCGCCGCCCTGGCCGACCTGCGCGCCACCGTCGACGCCGCGTCCGGCGAGTGGTGGCGGCGCGCGCTGCCCGAGGAGCGGGTGGTGCGCGCCGAACAGGCCGGACACCGTACGCTCGCCGCGACGGTCCGCAACCAGGACGCGAGAGCGGAGGGCGTACAGCCATGACGGCACCGAACGGACGGCAGACGAGCGCGACGAGGGGCGACACCGTCTCCGCGGTCGTCCGGCAGTGGCAGGCCGTCCACCCGGCGCTCGACACCGGCCCGATGGAGATCATCGGCCGGATCAACCGCTGCGCCGCCCTCCTCCAGCAGGCCGAGGACGCCCCGCTGCGCCGGGCGGGCCTGAGCCGCGCCGAGTTCGACCTGCTGGGCGCCCTGCGCCGCACCGGCCACGAGCTGACGCCCGGGGAGCTGGCGCGCGAGACCTTCTCCTCCGGCGCCGCCGTCACCAAGCGCCTCAAGCAGCTCACCGAGCGCGGTCTGGTCGAGCGGCGCGGCGACACCCGCGACCGGCGCGTCGCCCACCTCCGGCTCACCGACGCCGGACGCGACCTGGTGGACGAGATCCTGCCGCACCAACTCGCCTACGAGACCGCCGTACTGTCCGTGCTCGACCCGCAGGGGCAGGGCGAACTGGCCGTACTGCTCGGCGAGTTGCTCGGCCGGCTGGAGGGGCATCCCGGGATTCCGCGCGCCTGAGCGGAACTTTCGGTGTCCGCCGGGGCGTTGACGCGATCGGCACCCGCTCCCTACGTTCGACCAGGCCGGTTCGGAACGCCGACTGGCGTGCGACATGCCGAACGAAGGGGATGCCGTGGAAGCCGAGACCCTCACCGTCGACCTGGGCACCGCCACCGGCCCCTTCCACGGCGGCGCGAGCGGCACCCTCTACGGCCTGTACGGAGACGGGGTGCCCGCCCGCAACGTCGTCGAGGGCATGTACGTCCGCACGGTCGCCACCAAGGCCCAGGACGGCGTCCAGCACCCCGGCGCCGACGCCCTGGAGATCCTGCCGGGCTTCGTCGCGGCCGGCGGCCGGGACGTCTACGTCTACCTGCCCGACCTGCACCGCGGCTTCCCCTACGAGTGGCCCGGCGCCACCGGCGAGGAACGCCTCGCCGCCCACCTGGACGGCATCCGGCGCCAGGTGGGCCTGGTGCGGACGACGGGCCCGCTCAGGTCCCACGTCGTGTACGTGCCGTTCAACGAAGCCGAGGGCAACATGTTCGGCACGGGGGAGTGGAGCTACGACGGGGTGTCCTGGCGGGACGACCCGCGTCACTTCTTCGCCGCCTGGCAGCGGGCGTACGAACTGATCAAGGGGCTGGACCCCGACGCGCGCATCGCCGGACCGAACACCTGTGTCCTCTACCCCGAGGTGCGCGGCTTCCTGGAGTTCGCCCGCGACCACGGCGTCCTGCCCGACGTGATCACCTGGCACGAGCTGTCGTCACCGGACGAGGTCCGCACGAACGTCGCCCAGTACCGCGCTCTGGAACGCGAGTTGGGCATCGGGCCGCTGCCCGTCAACCTCAACGAGTACGCGCACAACTACCACCTGTCCGTCCCCGGGCAGATGATCCAGTGGATCGCCGCGATCGAGGAGTGCAAGGTCGACGCCGACATGGCGTACTGGAACATCGCCGGCAACCTCGACGACTCCGCGGTGGAGGCCGTCAAGGGCAACGGCCAGTGGTGGCTGTTCAACGCCTACGGGCGGCTGACCGGGCACACCGTGCGGGTCACCGCCCCGCACCCGAACGCGCAGTACACGCTCCAGGGCCTCGCCACGCTGGACCGGGACAAGCGGCAGGCCCGGGTGCTGTTCGGCGGTGCGGGCGGGCGCGCCGACCTCGCCGTCGAGGGCGTGGACGCGGAGGTCTTCGGCGCGCGGGTGCACCTGCGGCTGGAGGAGATCTGCTGGACCGGCCAGGTCGGCGCGTGCGCGGGCCCGGAGCGGCTGCGGGACATCGAACTGCCCGTCGTCGACGGGCGGGTGACCCTGCCCCTGACCGGCCTCGACGAGATGTCCGCCTACCAGGTGACCCTGTCGCCCGGCGGCAACGGAGCCGTGCTGCTGCCGCCCTCGGTCGGCTGGCGGCGCACCTACGAGGCCGAGGACGCGGCGCACACGGGCAGCGGCTACGAGAAGCTCGGGCCCGAGGGATCACCGGCCGCCGTGGACCGGTTCGCCACTTCCGGCGGCCACCACGTCGGCGGCCTGCGCACCGGCTCCGACCTCGTCCTCGCCTTCGACGTCGAGGTCCCGCAGGAGGGCACGTACGACCTGCGGGTCTTCGCGGGCTCCCACAACCTGGCCGCCCTCGTGCGCGAACAGGGGCCCACCAACGTCTTCCTGCGCGTCGACGGCACCGACGCGCGCGAGCTCGTACTGCCGCTCGGCTACAAGCCGGCTGTGTGGGGCCACACCGACACCGCGTTCCACCTGACCGCGGGCCCGCACCGGATCACCCTCGCCGCCCGGGACCCCGACCTCGGCGCGACGAGGGGCGAGGCGACGGTCGATCGGCTCGACCTCGTCCTGCGCACCGGGGAAGTGGCGCTGTACGACGCCGAGTTCGCCGTCCTCGGCGGCGGGGCGCGGGTCAGCCACGCCAACATCGGCGCGTCCGGGCCCGGCACCGCCGTGCTCCCGCGCGGCGGCACGGTCACCTTCTGGGTGCACGCCGACGACGACGGCGAGGCGACGGTCACCGTTGATGTGCTCGGCCCCGGCGAGGGCCTGCTCACGGTCAACGGCGAGGAGATCGGGCGCCTGCACCGGGGCGCCCTCCCGGTGTTCCTGTCCGGCGGCGTCAACAAGCTGACGGTCACCGGGACCTCGGAACGCCTGATCGTCGACCGGCTGCGCGTCGGCCCCTCCCGCGGGCTGCTGCCGGCCAGGGCCTACGCCGCCGCGGACGGCATCCTCACCGGCACGGCGAAGGTGACCGCCTACCCGTACGCCACCGGCGGCAAGGCGGTCGACGGCATCGGAGCCGGTCCGCGCAACGCCCTCACCGTCACCGTCACGGCCGACCGCCCCGGCCGCCACGCGCTGACCATCCGCTACTCCAACGGCGAGCAGGCGCCCGCCACGCACTACAACCCGGACCCGGTCTGCCGCCACGCCGACCTGTCCGTCAACGGCGCCCCGCCGCGGCGCGTGCTGTTCCCCACGACCTTCCACTTCGGCAACTTCTGGAACCTCTCCCTGCCGGTCACCCTCGACGAGGGCCGGAACACCCTCACGTTCACGGCCGACGAGCTCCCCGACTTCGACGGCCGCACCCGCAACCCGTACGGCCAGCGCTCCGCGTACGCCCCGGTCCTCGACAGCGTCACGGTGACCCCGCTCGCCCTCCCCTGAGACGGCGCCTCAGCCCTCCGCGCCCGCCGCGTACACCCCGAACATCGCCCCCTGCGGGTCCCGCAGCACCGCGATCCGCCGGACGTCGGCCAGGGACGTGGGCTCCATCAGGACGGTGCCGCCGGCGTCCGTCGCCGTCGCGGCCGTGGTGTCGGCGTCCGCCACCGCGAAGTACGGCAGCCAGTGCGGGGGCACGGCCTGCGGGAACTTGTCGTCCATGCGCATCATGCCGCCGAAGTCGGCGCCCTCGACGCCCCACTGCGTGTAGTGCTCGGAGGCGCGGACGCTCCAGCCGAACACGGTCGTGTAGAACGTGACGGCCCGCTCGGGCGCCCGGGTCAGCAGCTCCACCCAGCCCAGCGAGCCGGGGGCGTTGAACAGCCCCGCGCCGGGAAAGGTCCGGGGCTGCCAGAGCTGGAAGGCCGCGCCGCCGGGGTCCAGGGCGACGGTGAAGCGGCCCGCGTCGAACACGTCCACCGGTCCCATGAGGACCGTCCCGCCGGCCGCCGTCACCGTCCGCACGGCCTCGTCCGCGTCCGTCACCGTGAACGCCACGTTCCACGCGACCGGCTGCGACTCCTGGTACAGCGGACTGATCCCGGCCACCGCCGCGTCCCCGACGTGCGCCACCGTGTAGCCGCCCGCCTCCTGCCGCGTGTCCGTCTCCGGCCGCCAGCCGAACAGCTCCGCGTAGAACCGCTTCGCCGCCTCCACGTCACTGGTCCCCAACTCGGCCCAGCAGGGCCCGCCGGTCACCGGCTCGTCGAGCTTCATGAGGTCGCCTCCACCGGCCGCCCGGGTCTCACCCCCTCCAGCACGCTAGCCCCGCCCCGGCCACCGGGCCAGTCGGCGAAAACCCCTGGCCGGTACCGCCCCGACCCGCCTACCCTCGACCGGGTACCGCACCGCATGGCGGCCTCCAGCCCACCCCGTACGCCCGGAGGTTCCCGCATGTCCGCGCTCACGGTGCGCCCCTTCCGCCGCGACGACCGCGACCAGCTCACCGACCTGGTCAACGCGCACGTCGCCGCCGTCGTCCCCGGCGTCTCCGTCTCCGTCAACACCGTCCTGAGCGACCTGGAACGACAGCCCGGCGAGTTCATCACCGACCCCTGGGTGGCCGCCCGTGCGACCCTCGTGGCCGAGCAGCGCCGTGCCGTCGTGGCCGCCGCCCACCTGCTGCGCTACCGCGCCGACGCCGAGGTCGGCGAGAACTACCGGGACGCCGGTGAGATCGACTGGTTCGTGTGCCGGCCGCCGGCGTCCTTCTGGCCCGACTCCGACGCCGCGGCCGACCTGCTCATGACCGCGTGCCTGGCCCAGCTCGCCCGCTGGAACGTCCGCGCGCGCTACGCCGACGGCGCCCTGCCCGCCCCCGTCGTCTACGGTCTGCCCCGCACCTGGCCGCACATCCGCGCCGCCTACGAACGCGCGGGCTTCCGGCACGTCGGCGACACGGAGGTCATCCTGATCGCCCGGGTGGAGGACCTGCCGACGGCCCCGTCCCGGCCGGACGTCAGCCTCGAACGCACCCTGGGGGAGTGCGGCACCCGCTTCACGGCCTACGACGACACGGGCGCCGCCCTCGGCTTCGTCGAGGTCGACACGTCCCTGGCCCGCCCCGAGCGCCACGCCCGCGGTGAGGGCCTCGCCGACGTCGGCAACCTCCACCTCGGCCCGTCCGCGCAGCGCACGGCCCTGGCGCACACGCTCCTCGCCCAGGCAGCCGACTGGCTGCGCCTGTGCGGCGCGGACCGGCTGTGCGCCTACGAACCGGCCGACGACCCGGCGGCGATCGACTTGCTGCTCGGCGCGGGCTTCCGGGAACTGACCCGCACCGACCGCCGCTGGGAACACCGGGCCCGCTGAGCGGGGCTCAGATGCCCGGGCGGTACCGGATCGGGTGGTCGGCCGGCACTTCCACCAGGACGATCCGGGTGCCGTCCGGGTCGGTGATCCACATCTCCAGCAGGCCCCACGGCTCCTTCACCGGCGGCCGCACGATCTCGACGCCCCGGCCGCGCAGCTCCTCGTGCGCCGCCGTGAGGTCCTCGACCTGGAGCCACAGCTGGACGGCCGGGGAGGGCGGGGTGGCGGAGCGGCCGGAGACCTCCAGGAAACCGCCGCCCAGGAAGTAGACGACGCCCCGGTCCGGGCCGGTGCCGAACTCCCGGTAGACGGACAGGCCCAGCTGCTCGCCGTAGAAGCGGCGCGCGCGTTCGGGGTCCGTGGGCCGCAGCAGGACGCGACTGCTCAGTACATGCACCATGCACCAGGAGCGTAGTGGCGCGTTACCCTCGTCCCTGGCCGAGCCGCGCCCGAGAAGTGGAGAGAGCCCGCATGGAGACCGCCGCCGACGGACTGACCTTCCGTGACGCCACCGACGCCGACGTGGACGCGCTGGTCGCGCTGATCGAGTCGGCGTACCGCGGGGACGCCAGCCGGGCCGGCTGGACCACCGAGGCGGACATCCTGGAAGGGCAGCGGACCGATCCCGAGGGCGTGCTCGCGGTCATCAAGTCGCCGGACAGCCGGCTGCTGGCCGTCGAGCGGGACGGCGCCGTCATCGCCTGCTGCCAGCTCGAACACCGGGGCGACCACGCCTACTTCGGGATGTTCGCGGTCAGTCCGAAGCTCCAGGGCGGCGGCCTGGGCAAGGTGATCATCGCCGAGGCGGAGCGCGCGGCGCGCGAGACCTGGGGCGTGCGCGAGATGCACATGACCGTGATCTCCGTACGCGAGGACCTGATCGCCTGGTACGAGCGGCGCGGCTACCGCCGTACGGGAAAGACGACGCCCTTCCCGTACGGCGACGAGCGCTTCGGTATCCCGCAGCGCGCCGACCTGGAGTTCGAGCTGCTGGTCAAGCCGCTGGTGTGACGTTCATGCGGTGAAGCGGGCGGTGCGCTTGATCTCCGGGAAGTCGGTGGTCGCGCCGTCCAGCCCGAGGGCCCGCACCAGCCGCAGGTGGTCCTGCGTGTTGACCACCCAGCCGATCACCCTGAGGTCCGCCTCGCGCGCGTGCTCCACGACCTCCAGCGTGAGCCGGCGGATGTTGAGGCAGAGGGTCCTGGCGCCGGCGGTCACGGCGCGCTCGACGATGTCGGTGCCATACCGGCTGCCGATCAGGGCGGTGCGGACGCCCGGCAGCAGGCGGGCGACCTCGGCGATCGCCTCGTCGTGGAAGGAGGAGACCTCGACCCGCGAGACCAGGTCCCGCTTGTCCATCACCTCGGCCAGTGCCCGAGCCGCCTGCACGTCCTTGATCTCGGCCTGCAGCGGCGTCTTCACGGCCTCCAGGACCTCCTCGAAGACGGGGACGCGCTCGCCGTCGCCCGCGTCCAGGGCGCGCAGCTCGGCGAGGGTCTTCTCGGCGATCGGGCCGGTGCCGTCGGTCGTGCGGTCCACGTCGGTGTCGTGCATGACGACGAGGGCGCCGTCCTTGCTGAGGTGGAGATCGAGTTCGATGACGTCGAGGCCGGCCTTCTCGGCGGCGACGAAGGAACGGAGGGTGTTCTCGGGTTCGAGTCCCATGACTCCGCGGTGACCGATGGTAAGGAAGTTCAAGGTTCAACTCGCTTCCGTCGACGGCGGCTCGGTCCGCGCGCGACCGGAGCGGACGGCCGCGCGGGCAGAGCCGCAGCCTAACGGCCCCGCCTCGCGATGAACCCGCGCCTGCACGGGGCCGTCGGGGTGGTGGACGGGGCACGTCCGGCCCGTGCCCCCGCACACGGTCACCCGGGGGTGGGCGAGTCCCGCGGCGATTGACCGGCGGGGCCGGCCGGGGCCGACTGGCGCGCACGTATACCCGGAACGGCGGCATCCAGCGTATCCGGCAGGAAAAAGTTCTGTGACCACCCGGGGTGAGCAGGAGGATTTCCCGAGGCTCCTCTTGCTGGGAGGAAGGCCCTGTGTATACGGTCGCCTTACGCGAGGTTCTCCCGTGGAGGATGGGACATGACGGAAATTCTTGTGCAGGCGGCTGAGGGGGATGCGGTGTCTCCCGCGACCAGGGTGGTGGAGCACCCGGCGTGGCCGGTGCTCAAGGATGCCGTGGAGCGCATCAGGCCCTGGCAGACCAAGGACGGCTCGATCGACTTCGACGCCGAGGGGGCGCCCGGGCGCGCGGAGGCCGAGGCCGCCGTACGGCGTGTCGCCGAGGCGGTGGAGGAGCTGTCCCCGCTGCTGCCGCACGACCGCGCCTACCACGAGGCCCTGGTCAAGGACCTGGACCGGTGGGCCGTCGACGGCTTCCAGGTGCCCGACTTCCTGGACTCGCTGCTCGCCTTCCAGCCCGCCGCCCACCGCGCGGACGGCCTGCAGCACCTGGTCGTCTTCCCGATGTACACGCAGAACGGCAACCCCGACCGCAACCTCGAAGCGGTCGTGCTGCGCATGGTGTGGCCCGACTGGCTGGCCGAGCTGGAGCGCACCCGGTACGACAACCCGCTGTTCTGCGGCATCACGTTCGAGGACTTCACGTCGGGTTACGACACCAACTCCGCCGTGCTGTTCCCGGAGACGATCGCCGTGCGCGAGGCGCCGGAACGATTCTCCTGGGGTGGCATCTTCTGCGACCGCGAGGCCGCCCGCTTCCGCCGGGTGACCGAGGCCGCCGTCGACATCCTCGGCCTGGAGCTGCCCGAGGACATCGCCGCCATGGTCCACGACCAGAAGCGCTGCGAGGAGGCCTTCGTGCTGTGGGACATGGTCCACGACCGCACCCACAGCCACGGCGACCTGCCCTTCGACCCGTTCATGATCAAGCAGCGCCAGCCGTTCTGGATGTACGGCCTCGAAGAGCTGCGCTGCGACCTCACCGCCTTCAAGGAGGCCGTCAAGCTCCAGGCGGACGGCGTCCCGCAGGGCCGTGACGTGCAGTACGCGGTCCTGTTCGACCGCATGTTCCGCTTCCCGGTCACCGGCGAGCGCGTGCGCAACTACGACGGCCTCGGCGGCCAGCTGCTCTTCGCCTACCTGCACAAGCACGACGTCGTCCGCTGGACCGACAACAAGCTGCACATCGACTGGGAGCGCGCCCCCCAGGTGACCAACCAGCTGTGCGCCGAGATCGAGAAGCTCTACCGCGACGGCATCGACCGCCCCAAGCTCGTCCACTGGTTCGCCGGCTACGAACTGGTCTCCACCTACCTCGCCCCGCACCCCGGCTCCAAGTGGGCCAAGGGCCCCGACGCCCTGGACCTGAGCCAGCCGCCGCGGAAACTCGTCGATGACGTGCTTCCGGACGAGTTTCCCCTGAGCATGTTCTATGAGGCCCTCTCCAAGAAGCTGAAGAACGTGATCGCCTCCACCAAGGGCATCACGGCGGAGAGCGCCGCGCGGATCGCCGCGTGAGCGGCGCTGTCGTGCGCGAGACCGAGAACACTGCTCAGCAGGAGGCGAAGATCATGGCGGGGAACGGAGCGCTCAGCGGTGCGGTGATCGCGGTGGCCGGTGCGGGCGGGCCCGCGGGGCGCGCGACGCTGCTGCGGCTGGCCGAGGCCGGGGCGACCGTCGTCGGCGCGGACAACGACCCGGAGCGGCTGGCGGAGGCCGTGGACGCGGCCCGCTACGCCTCGGGCGGGGCCACGGTGACCGGCGAGCCCGTCGACCTGCTGGACCTGGACTCCACACGGGACTGGGCCACGCACATCGAGAAGGAGTTCGGGCGCGTCGACGGCCTGGTCCACCTGGTCGGCGGCTGGCGCGGCAGCGAGACCTTCATCAAGACCAGCCTGGACGACTGGGACTTCCTGGAGCTGCTGCTCATCCGCACCGTGCAGCACACCTCCCTCGCCTTCTACGAGGGCCTGCAGCGCAGCGACCGCGGACGGTACGTGCTCATCAGCGCCGCCGGCGCGACCAAGCCCACCGCCGGCAACGCCTCGTACGCCGCCGCCAAGGCCGCCGCGGAGGCCTGGACGCTCGCGCTGGCCGACGCCTTCCGCAAGGCCGGGGGCGCCGGGGGGCCGACCTCGGCGGCTGCGATCCTGGTGGTGAAGGCGTTGGTGCACGAGGCGATGCGCGCCGAGCGGCCCAACGCGAAGTTCGCGGGCTTCACGGACGTCAAGGACCTCGCCGAGGCCATCGTCGACGTCTGGGGCAAGCCCGCCGCCGAAGTGAACGGAAAGCGTCTGTGGCTGACCGAGAAGCCGTGAACCCACCGAAGACCGACGCCCGCCGCCACCACGACCCGGGCGTCCGCGGTTTCGCCAGTGACAACTACGCCGGGGCCCACCCGGAGGTGCTCGCCGCGCTGGCCCTGGCCAACGGCGGCCACCAGGTGGCCTACGGCGAGGACGACTACACGGAGAACCTCCAGCGGATCATCCGCAGCCACTTCGGCGCCACCGCCGAGGCGTTCCCGGTCTTCAACGGCACCGGCGCCAACGTCGTCGCGCTGCAGGCGGTCACCGACCGCTGGGGCGCGGTGATCTGCGCCGAGAGCGCGCACATCAACGTCGACGAGTGCGGGGCGCCCGAACGGGTCGGCGGCCTGAAGCTGCTCACCGTACCCACGCCGGACGGCAAGCTCACGCCGGAGCTGATCGACCGGCAGGCGTACGGCTGGGACGACGAGCACCGCGCGATGCCGCAGGTCGTCTCGATCACGCAGAGCACGGAACTGGGCACGCTCTACACGCCCGACGAGATCCGCGCCATCTGCGACCACGCGCACACGCACGGCATGAGGGTCCATCTCGACGGCTCCCGCATAGCCAACGCGGCCGCCTCGCTGGACGTCCCCATGCGGACGTTCACCGACGCGGTCGGCGTCGACCTCCTCTCGCTCGGCGGGACGAAGAACGGCGCCCTGTTCGGCGAGGCGGTCGTCGTGCTCAACCCGGACGCCGTCCGCCACATGAAGCACCTGCGCAAGCTGTCCATGCAGCTCGCCTCCAAGATGCGCTTCGTCTCGGTGCAGCTGGAGGCCCTGCTCGCCAAGGACCTGTGGCTGCGCAACGCCCGGCACGCCAACGAGATGGCGCAGCGCCTGGCGGAGGGCGTCCGGGCCGTCCACGGCGTGGAGATCCTCTACCCGGTGCAGGCCAACGGCGTCTTCGCCCGGCTCCCGCACGCGGTGAGCGAGCGCCTGCAGAAGCGGTTCCGGTTCTACTTCTGGGACGAGGCGGCGGGCGTGGTCCGCTGGATGTGCGCGTTCGACACGACCGAGGACGACGTGGACGCGTTCGTGGCGGCGCTGAAGGAGGAGATGGCGCGGTCGTAAACCCGCCTAGTGCATAGGTATGCGGTCACCCGTAAAGTCATTGACTGACGGGTGATCGCTTTCCTATGCTCTGCGGGCATGGAGCTGATCCAGAACACCCCCGACCTGTCCGCATACTTGGCCGCCGACGAGGTCATCGACCATCACCATCCGGTGGTCCGCGAAACGGCCGCCCGGCTCGCTCGGGACGCCGAGGACTCGTATGCCTATGCACGTCTGGCGTTCGAGTTCGTGCGCGACACGATCCCGCACTCCCAGGACTCCGGTGACCCGCGGGTGACCTGGCGGGCCTCCGACGTGCTGGAGCAGGGCACCGGCATCTGCTACGCGAAGGCGCACGCGCTGACGGCCCTGCTGCGGGCCGAGGACATCCCGACCGCCCTGTGCTATCAGAAGTTCGACGTGGTCCACGGCCTGGTCGCCGTCCGCTTCAACGGAGCCTGGCACCGGCAGGACCCGCGCGGCAACAAACCCGGCGTGGACGCGCAGTTCTCCCTCGACGGCGAACGGCTGGCCTTCACGCCCGACCCCCAGTCCAATGAGCTGGACTATCCAGTCTTGTATGCTGAACCGCACCCGGCCGTCCTGGGCGTCCTCAAGGCCGCCCCCGACCGTCCGACCCTCTGGAACTCGCTCCCCACCGCACTCTGAGGCAGGCCATGACCCTCTCCCTGACCGTGTCCGACGAGGTACGCGCCCTCGCGCCCGGCTTCACCCACGTCGCGATCGAGGCGCACGGCCTCGTCAACGGGCCCAGCACGGAGGCGAGTTCGGCCCTCCTCGACGACGCGGCCCGCCGTCTCGCCGTACGCCTGGACGGACGCGCGCCGCACGAGGACCCGCACATGGCCGCCTGGCGCGAGGTCTACACGGCGTTCGGCTCGAAGCCGTCCCGCACCCGCAACTCCGCGGAGGCGCTGGCCAAGCGAGCCCTGTCGGACGCCGGTCTGCCCCGCATCAACCTCCTGGTCGACCTCTACAACGCCATCAGCGTCGCCCATCTGATCCCCGTCGGCGGCGAGGACATCGACCACATCCAGGGCGGCATGCGGCTCGTCCGTGCCACCGGCGACGAGGAGTTCGCGACCGTGGCCGGTGGCGAGCAGGTCGTCGAACATCCCGACGCGGGGGAAGTCGTCTGGCGCGACGACACGGGCGTGACCTGCCGCCGCTGGAACTGGCGCCAGGGCCCGCGCACCCGGCTCACCGAGGACACGGTGTCCGGCATCTTCCTGCTGGAGAGCCTGACGCCGATGCCGGTCGCCGAGGTGGAGGCGGCGGGGGCCGAACTCGCGGAGCTGCTGGAGAAGTTCAGCCCCGGGGCGCGGATCGAGGTGCGGACGGGGGACTGACGAAGTCGACCTCGCGGCGGGCCCAGGCGCGCAGTAGGTCGTCGCAGCCGGGTGGGACGGGGAGGTCGGGCAGGGCTGCGTCGGCGGCGCCGGCGCGCCGGGCTTCGACGTAGGCGCCGAGGGGGGCGAGGGGGCCGAGGACGGCGGTGAGACGGGCGGGGGGTGGGGGGTTGGTGCTCGCCTCCAGGGAGGTGAGGAGCAGAACCGCGGCGCCGAGGTAGCCGTCGGGGTCGAGGACGTCGGGAGGCATGGGCTGCGGCGACCTTGACTCCAGGCTCTGGACGATGGTCTCCAGGAAGCGCGACTCGTCGGTCGGCTGCCGCGCCCAGGGTGGGCCGGGGTGCTCTCGCACCCAGGCGCCCACGGCTGAACAGGCGGGTGGCGTGCTGTCCCACGGCGGTCTGGAATCCTCCTCCTGTCCCAGGAACACGAAGAGGCAGCGGGTGGCGAACGGGGACCAGAAATACTCCGCGTCGAAGATTCCCGGCCGCCATCGGTGGAAGAGCGACTCCAGATCCAGGTCGCCATTGCGCAGATGGGTGCCGAGGTCGGTCAGCCCATGCCCCAGGCAGACGTCCAGGAGACCGATGTCGTCGCCGCGAGCCATGGCCCGGAACCGTGCCGCGTGCTCGGCGACCTGTTCCCTGACGAACGACCACCAGTAGTCGGACGCGCCCGAGTCGGGTCCCCACGCGGCATACCCCGCCAGAAGGAGTCCCGTACGCCGGCGGCTCCCGTCATCCGACCCCACCGCTTCCCGGATCGCCGCTGCCAGTTCGTCGGCCACCACCTCAGGGCTCTCCCGGCAGTTGCCCAGCACCGCGGCCACCGCCCCGCTGAACTCCTCCGTCGCCGGATCCCCCGGCAACACATGCTCGAACGCCGCCCTCGTCAACCGCCGCACGACCCTCGGCGGCGGATCCACGCAGCTCAGGCAACGCCCCAGGAACGCCAGCACGTTGCCCCGCCCCGCCGCCGACCGGTGTCGCCGTTCACCGAGCAGGGCCGTGAAGAAGCGTGCCGCCCCGTCGACCGTCGTACGGTCCTTGATCTGGACCGCCAACTGGCCCACGATGTCCCACTCCTGGCGCGCCACCCGCGGAGCGAGCCGTCGGGCCAGGGCCTCCGGGGTGTCGCTGAGGCCGGCGAGCTGGGCCGCGGCGAAGTACTCCAGGAACGTGCGGTGCGTGAAGGTGTACAGGCCCTCGCCGCGCGCGGTGGTGCCGACCTCCGTGAAGACCCAGGCCCGCCCGCGGCAGAAGTCGACGAACTGCCGTGCCGCCACCTCCGCGTCCGCGCGCTCCTCGTAACCCCGGCCGTCCAGGAACTCCACGACCTGGCCGACGAGTTCGCCTTCCGTCACCGCCTGGGCGTCGCCCTCGCGCAGCAGCAGCCAGTACGCGACGTGCCGCAGCGCGGGCTCGACCATGCGGGACATCGCGAGTTCGACGTGGATGCGCCGTCGTACGTCCCACTTCTGGAACAGCAGCGCGGCGCACTGCTCGTAGACCTCGGGGCGGCTGCGCGGCATGAAGCCGGTGCCGCGGTAGAGGATGCACATCAGCGCCAGCATCAGGGGGTTGGCGCGCAGGTCGGTCAGGCCCGCGCTCTCGGCGAGGAAGTCGTGGGCACTGCGACGGGCCTCCTCGGCGGTCGTCTCCTCCTGGGCGAACCACTTCTCGACGTACTCCTCCGTCTGCGGCGCCCCGAACGAGCCGAGCCGGAAGCACTCGAAGAAGCGGTCGTCCAGGCGGGCCTCGTCGTAGCCGACGAACCGGGAGGTCACCAGGACCTGCGCCAAAGGGTACTTGGCGCAGAAGAGTTCCACGACCTCGGTCACCTCGCGCCGGCGGCCGGCGTCGAGCAGTTCGTCCAGGCCGTCGAAGAACACCGCCGCGGCGCCGCTCAGCAGCAGCCGGTCGACGGCGCCCGGCGGCGCGGGGCACTGGTAGTGGGTCTCCAGGCGATGCTCGATGTGGTCGACGACCGAGCGGCGCTCCCCGTCGCCGACGGCGAAGTCGCGCAGGACGACGAGGAAGGGCACCGCGGCGGCCGGGTCCGTCGCCCGGGCGTGCACGAGGACCTGGCAGGTGGTGGACTTGCCGCCGCCGGGGTCGCCCAGGAGCACCGTGCGGTCCAGCGCGCGCTCGAAGTCGCCGATGTCGAGGGCGGGTCCGTCGTCCTGGCCGGCGCGGTCCTCGGCGAGCCGCTTGAACTCGGGGCTCACGTGCAGCGCTTCGATCGGCACCCGCCGGCGCCGCTCGAAGTCGGGCGGCTCCAGTGAACCGTGCGCGAAGGCGGCCTGGCGCCGGTACGCGGCGACGAATTCCTGGTCCGCCGCCAGGCTGGCGGAGTCACGCAGGGTCAGGGCGCGGGTGTGCCGCTCGATCGCGCCGAGGACGGCGGTGACGCGGGCCGAGAAGGCGTCCTGGCGGACCCGGCCGAGCACGGTGGCGTCCATGTCGGCCAACGGGCCCACCAGGGAGGCGATTTCGAGGTCGCAGTGGTCGAAGAACTCCGTCGCGAGACCGGCCGCCGCCGAGCCGGGGTCCTGGTGGTCGGCGGAAGGGAAGAGGGCGGCGAGCGTCGCGCGGCCGCACGCGGCGTACGCCTCCCGGAGCCGGGTGATCACCGACTCGGGCGCGTCCGTCAGCCGCGCCGCCAGCAACTCGTGCAGCAGGGCCTGGCTGTCGTCGCCGCGGAAGAACTCCTCCACCGGCTGCAGCGGTACGCCGTCCGGGAGTTCCGGGCCGCCCTCCGGGGCCAGGGCCAGCTGATAGGTGTCGAACCAGCGGATCAGGGCCTGTTCGGCGCCGGAACCCCGCGCGGACTCGCGGCGCAGCCAACGGGCGGTGCCGGTGACGGCCTCGACGAGCACACCGGCCGCGACCTCGGCGAACACGCGCTGCGATCCCCCCTTCCCGGGCGCCGGCCCGGTAGGGCGACGGTAGCCAGGGCGCGCCCGGGCGTCCAGAGGACGTGGGCTGGGGGAGCGGGCCTCAGCCCGCCTCGGCCTCCCGCACCTGCTCCGGCGTGGGCGCCGTACCGCCCAGGTGCGCCGGCATCCACCAGGTGTCGTCCGGGCCCTTGGGACGTACCGGATAGGCGCGCTGGGCCGCCTCCAGCAGCTCGTTGACCCGCTCGCGCAGCTGGCGGGTGATCGCGCCGGCGTACTTGTCCTTGGATGCCTCGATCGCCTCGCCGACGCGGATGGTGATCGGGATGTGGCTGCGCTTGAAGTTGCGCGGGTGGCCCTTGGTCCACAGGCGCTGCGTGCCCCACACCGCCATGGGGATCAGCGGGACGCCCGCCTCCTGGGCGAGGCGGGCGGCGCCCGACTTGAAGCTCTTCAGGGTGAACGACTGCGAGATCGTGGCCTCGGGGAAGACGCCCACGATCTCGCCGGAGCGCAGCGAGCTCAGCGCGTGCTCGTAGGCGGCCTCACCCTGCTCGCGGTCCACGGGGATGTGCTTCATCCCGCGCATCAGCGGGCCGGAGATCCGGTGGCGGAAGACGGACTCCTTGGCCATGAAGCGCACGAGACGTTTCTGCGGCAGCGCCGCCAGTCCGTTGAAGATGAAGTCCAGGTAGCTGATGTGGTTGCTCACCAGGACCGCACCGCCCGAGCGCGGGATGTTCTCCGACCCCTTGCAGTCGATCTTCAGGTCCCACGCCTTGAACATCGTGAGCGCGAGGCCGATGACGGGACGGTAGACAAGCTCTGCCATGGACGGGGTGGGCCCTTCTCTCTGCCTGGGAAGGGAGCTCCCGGCGGGAAAGTTACGCAGCCGTAGGTTTACGGCATCTCGCAGATCGTGCCCGAAGAACGAACCGGTGGCCAGTCCGCGTGCCTGTGAACGGCGAGATCCTCGTCACGTCACCCGCCGTACGACCAGGTACATCTCGCATCCCAGGCAGTACCCGAAGGCTGCGTTGAGGAAGGCCGCCGCGAGCGCGGCGCCGGTCGCGGCGAGCCCCAGCCAGCCGGGCCCCAGTGTGTAGCCGACGAGGCCGAGACCGGCGAAGAGCAGCCCGACCGCCTGTGCGAACCGCGGCGGCTCCGGTGCCTCGAACCCGGTCGGCGGCCCGAGCCGGGGCCGTACGGCCGCACGGAAGAGCCAGCCGTACGGCGAGCGGGCCACCCCGCCCGCCGCGCCCAGCGCGAAGGCGAGTGTCTGCCAGGCCAGCAGCCACGCGTTGCCGGTGATCAGCACGACCGCCAGGACGACGGTCGTCACGGCGGCCCCGAAGCGGGGCCCCCTCACATCGATGTCCATGAATCAAGCATTCCGCAGCGGAAACGATCCGGGGAGCCGGGAATCTTTGCAGTCTCGTGAATGCTTCTGCAGGTTGTGACCGGACTTGTGGTGTGCGTGGCGGTGCTCGCGGCGGCGAGCGCCTATGGAGTGCTTCATCGGAAGCGGAGCGGGAGGGTACGGGTGCGCGGACGCGACGACGGCAAGCGGCTCGGCGCGGCCGAGCTGGGCGAACGGCTCGGGGAGCGGGCCACGCTGGTGCAGTTCTCCAGCGCGTTCTGCGCGCCCTGCCGGGCCACCCGGCGCATCCTCGGCGAGGTCGCGGGCATGGTCCCGGGCGTGCGGCATGTCGAGATCGACGCCGAGGCCCGGCTGGAGCTCGTCCGCGAGCTCGACATCCTCAAGACGCCGACCGTGCTGGTGCTCGACGCCGACGGCCGCGTCGTGCGGCGCGCCACCGGCCAGCCGCGCAAGGCCGACGTCATCGCGGCGCTGGGAGAGGCGGTTTGACGGCTGTGCGCGCAGAGGTGAGGCATCTCCCAGATGCCGGGACGCACTTGACTGTGCATGCCACCTATCGTCAGCCTGACCGTATGCCTACGGAACTCCTTCTCCACGGGCGGGTCCACGTCGACCTGGCCCGCACCGCGAGCGCGTGCTGTCCGGGCTGTTGAGCAGCCACGGACCCCGACGCCACTCCTCGCAGAAGGACATTCCCTTGACGGCCTCGTCCGAGCTCGGCACCCCTCAGCTCGCCTCTCCCGATCTGCTGCGCTCCGTCTTCCGCCGGCACGCGGCCGGAGTCGCCGTGATCACCGCCCGCGGCGACGCGGGCCCGGTCGGCTTCACCGCCACCTCCCTCACCTCCGTCTCCGCCGAGCCCCCGCTGCTCTCCTTCGGCATCAGCACCGGCGCCTCCAGCTGGCCGGCGATATCCGAGACCGGGCATCTCGGCGTCCACATACTCGGCGAGCACCAGCAGGACCTGGCCGCCACCTTCGCCCGCAGCGGGGCCGACCGCTTCGGCGCGCCGACCGCCTGGCGCGAGGGCCCCGAGGGCGTCCCCGTCCTCGACGACGTGCTCGCCTGGCTGGTGTGCCGGGTCGTCGCGCGCGTGCCCGCCGGCGATCACCGCATCGTCGTCGCCGAGGTCGTCCTCGGCGACCCCACGGGCCCCGGCCGGCCCCTCCTCTACCACCAGGGACGCTTCAACGGCCTGCGGGACTGACCGGCTTTCCTCCCGGCCTGCGAACCGGTCGAGTTCCGATTACGCTGCGTTGCGAAGGTCACAGTTCAAAGCGCTTGCTTAGCGGGAACGAACTAGGTGTACTGACGAGTAATATTTCGCTCGGAGCGCGGGTCGCCCCGATCGGGATCGGCCGCTTGAGGCGCCTATGCTGCCTGCAAGCAGGCAGCACTGAAAAGACGATGCAGTAGGAGAGCCGGCGTGAGCTTGAGGATCGTTGTCACTGTGAAGTACGTGCCCGACGCCACTGGCGACCGGCACTTCGCCGATGACCTGACCGTCGACCGGGACGACGTGGACGGTCTGCTCTCCGAGCTCGACGAGTACGCGGTCGAGCAGGCGCTGCAGATCTCCGAGAACTCCGACGACGACGTGGAGATCACCGTCCTGACCGTGGGTCCGGAGGACGCCAAGGACGCGCTGCGCAAGGCGCTGTCGATGGGCGCGGACAAGGCGATCCACGTCGAGGACGATGACCTGCACGGCACCGACGCCATCGGCACCTCGCTGGTGCTGGCCAAGGCGATCGAGAAGGCCGGCTACGACCTCGTGATCTCCGGCATGGCCTCCACCGACGGCACCATGGGCGTGGTTCCGGCGCTGCTGGCGGAGCGGCTGGGCGTGCCGCAGGTGACGCTGCTGTCCGAGGTGAGCGTCGAGGACGGCACGGTCAAGGGCCGCCGCGACGGCGACGCCGCCAGCGAGCAGCTGGAGGCCTCCCTGCCGGCCGTGGTCTCGGTGACCGACCAGTCGGGCGAGGCGCGGTACCCGTCCTTCAAGGGCATCATGGCGGCCAAGAAGAAGCCGGTGGAGTCCTGGGACCTGTCGGACCTGGACCTGGAGGCGGAGCAGGTCGGTCTGGAGGGCTCCTACACCACGGTCGAGTCCGCGGCCGCGCGCCCGGCCCGCACCGCCGGCACGATCGTCAAGGACGAGGGCGAGGGCGGCAAGCAGCTCGCTGAGTTCCTCGCGAGCCAGAAGTTCATCTAGGGCTTTTCGGGCTCGACACGCTGACCGCCCCTCACTTTTCGCAAGCAGGAGAGCAATCCCATGGCTGAAGTTCTCGTCTACGTCGACCACGTGGACGGTGCCGTCCGCAAGCCCACCCTGGAGCTGCTGACCCTGGCCCGCCGCGTCGGCGAGCCCGTCGCCGTCGCGCTGGGCAACGGCGCCGCCGACACCGCCGCCACCCTCGCCGAGCACGGCGCCGTCAAGGTGCTGACCCACGAGGCGTCCGAGTACGCCGACTACCTGGTCGTACCGAAGGTCGACGCGCTGCAGGCGGCCGTCGCCGCCGTCTCCCCGGCCGCCGTGCTGGTGCCGTCCTCCGCCGAGGGCAAGGAGATCGCCGCCCGCCTGGCGCTGCGCATCGGTTCCGGCATCATCACCGACGCCGTCGACCTGGAGGCCGGCGAGGACGGCCCGGTGGCCACCCAGTCGGTGTTCGCCGCCTCCTTCACCACCAAGTCCCGCGTCTCCAAGGGCACCCCCGTCATCACCGTCAAGCCCAACTCCGCCGCCGTCGAGGCCGCCCCGGCCGCCGGTGCCGTGGAGGCCCTGGACGTGACGTTCTCCGCGCAGGCCACCGGCACCAAGGTCACCGGCCGCACCCCGCGCGAGTCGACCGGCCGCCCGGAGCTGACCGAGGCCGCGATCGTGGTCTCCGGCGGCCGCGGCGTCAACGGCGCCGAGAACTTCGCGATCATCGAGGCGCTCGCCGACTCCCTCGGCGCGGCCGTCGGCGCCTCGCGTGCCGCGGTGGACGCCGGCTGGTACCCGCACACCAACCAGGTCGGCCAGACCGGCAAGTCCGTCTCGCCGCAGCTGTACATCGCCAACGGCATCTCCGGCGCCATCCAGCACCGCGCCGGCATGCAGACCTCGAAGACGATCGTGGCGGTCAACAAGGACGCCGAGGCCCCGATCTTCGACCTGGTCGACTACGGCGTGGTCGGCGACCTCTTCGACGTCGTCCCGCAGCTCACCGAGGAGATCAAGGCCCGCAAGGGCTGACCTCCGCCGCCTGTCCGAGGCCCCCGCGACCGCGCTGACGGTCGCGGGGGCCTCGTCTCATCCCAGGCTCAGCCACGCCTGCACGGGCAGGTGGTCGCTGGGGAACTGGCCGTGCGCGGAGAAGGTGTCGACCGCCGCCCGGTGCACCGTCACCCCCGGTGTGGCGAGGATCCAGTCGATGCGCTCACCGTCCTGCTTGAGGCCGTGGTAGCCGTGGAAGGTCCCGTACAGCGGGCCGCGCTCGGCCGCCGCGTCCCAGGTGTCGACGAGCCCCGTCGCCAGCATCTGGTCGTAGACCGGGTTCTGGTGGGCCGGCACGTTGAAGTCGCCGGTCACCACCACGGGCAGGGACGGCCGAAGTCCGGCCGTCCGACGCGTCATCAGGTCGGCGCTGCGTTCGCGCGCGTACTGGCTGGCATGGTCGAAATGGGTGTTGCACACGTAGAACTCGCGTCCGCCGTCGGCGAGATCACGGAAGCGGATCCAGGTGACGACACGGGGGAAGGCCGCGCCCCAGGTGTTGGAGGCGATGGTCTCGGGGGTGTCGGAGAGCCAGTAGGTGTAGTGCTCGACGGGGGACAGGCGCCGGTTGTCGTAGTAGACGGCGGTGGACTCGTCGCGGCTGCCGCCCTCACGGCCCGTGCCGATCCAGTCGTAGTGCGCCCCCAGGTCGGACTCGATGTCCCGCAGTTGCTGGTACAGACCCTCCTGGGTGCCGACGACCTGGGGGCGGGCGCGGCGCAGGAGGGCGCGCATCACGGGTCTGCGGTCGCTCCAGCTGTTGGGTTCGGCGGTGCTCGCGAAGCGCAGGTTGAAGGTCATCACCTGCAGGGCGGGTGCCTGGTGTGCCAGGAGCGGGGCGCGGCGCACGCGGGGTGCCGGGACCGAGGCGGAAGCCGTGGACGAGGCGGACGAGGCGGACGAGGCGGAGACCGCGGCGCTGGAGAGGGGCACGGTGACCGCCGCGGCCAACAAGGCCCGCAGGCCCAGACGGCGGGTGACTCGGCTGTGGTTCGGCACTCAGACTCCTTCGGTGGCACGGCCGGACGAGTCGCGCGGAGGCGAGTGGTGTGTCGAGCAGATGTGTCGAGCAGTGTGATACCCGGGTGCGAGTGGGGCGTGAACATGCGCAGGTGACGGCGCGGCCGGCAGGCGACATGCTGTTGACCATCCCGCCGGTCCGCGGATACCTTCGTTCTACGGATTGTTGATTCCGTACAGCGGAAAACAGGAGGGTGCGGGATGGGGCAGGGCCGGCAGGAGAAGGTGACGACGAGCCTCGCGGGCGCCGTCAGCGAGGAGATCAGCGCCTCCCTCGCCCCCGTCGACGCCGAACTGGAGCGCCGCTACCCCGGCGACCCGGGCACCCGCCAGCCCGTGCACACCGTGTACGTCCCCGGTGACGTCTTCGACGCCGGCACCCTCCGCTCCTGGGGCGACCAGGCCCTCGCCGCCCTCGACGAACACGCCCCGGACGCCGCCGCTTTCGCCGCCGTCCTCGGTCTGGCCGACGACCTCGCCGGGCCCGTCCACGCGCGCGTGCGGGCCAAGTTGGAGCGTGAGCCGATCGAGGACCTGCGCGTCGACTTCGAGGACGGCTACGGCCCCCGTCCGGACGCCGAGGAGGACGAGGCGGCGGCGCGCGCGGCGCGGCTGATCGCGCGGGCGTACGAGAACGGGACGGCGGCGCCGTACATGGGCATCCGGATGAAGTGCATGGAGGCGCCGGTACGCGACCGGGGCATCCGCACCCTCGACGTCTTCCTCACCGGGCTGATGGAGGCCGGGGGCCTGCCGGCGGGGCTGGTGCTGACACTGCCCAAGGTGACCTACGCCGAGCAGGTGAGCGCCTTCGTCCGGCTCCTGGAGGCCTTCGAGAAGGCGCACGGCCTGGACGCCGGGCGGATCGGGTTCGAGATCCAGATCGAGACCAACCAGGCCATCCTCGCCACCGACGGCACCGCCACCGTCGCCCGGATGATCCAGGCCGCCGAGGGCCGCGCCACCGGGCTGCACTACGGCACTTTCGACTACAGCGCC
This sequence comes from Streptomyces sp. 7R007, assembly GCF_054850255.1. Taxonomy (NCBI): domain Bacteria; kingdom Bacillati; phylum Actinomycetota; class Actinomycetes; order Kitasatosporales; family Streptomycetaceae; genus Streptomyces; species Streptomyces sp. 7R007. Next base: position 199,503 of record NZ_JBTWMV010000002.1, read on the forward strand.
TGCCTCGGCGTCTCCGCCGCCTACCAGGCCAGTGACCACCCGGCCGCCGACCACGCCAAGGCGGTCATGCAGGTCGCGGCGGCGGGCACGGGCGTGCGGGTCTCGGACGGCTCCACCAACGTGCTGCCGGTCGGCCCGGCCGAGCGCGTCCACGACGCCTGGCGGCTGCACTACGGCCTCACCCGCCGTGCCCTCGCCCGCGCCTACTACCAGGGCTGGGACATGCACCCCGGCCACCTCCCCACCCGGTACGCGGCCGTCTTCGCGTTCTACCGCGAGGGGTTCGAGGCGGCCGCGGCCCGTCTCGCCCGGTACGCGAACCGCGCCGGCGGCGACGTCATGGACGAGCCCGCCACCGCCAAGGCCCTGGCCGGCTACCTGCTGCGCGGACTGGACTGCGGTGCGCTGGACCTCGCCGAGGTGTCCCGCGCGACCGGTCTGACCAGGGCCGGTCTGGAGGGCTTCGCGGCGCCCCGGCGCGGTGACCTGACGGTGTCGGCCACGTAGCAGGCAGGTCACAGCCGTCACGGGCGGCTGGCGTTGTCACCCCCGGCCCGTAGTCTGTTGGGCACGCGCGGACAGGTCACGCACAGACGGTCACGCACGAACGGGTCACGCACAGAACGGGGCGGCGGTGTCTTCGGGGGAGCACGGACAGACGGAGGGGGCCGGCCGGCTGCTGGCCGGGCGCTATCGCGTCGTGGCCCAGCTCGGCCGCGGCGGCATGGGCGTGGTGTGGAGAGCCGTCGACGAGGTGCTCGGCCGCGAGGTCGCCGTCAAGGAACTGCGCACGTACAACGACGCCGACGCGCCCGAACTGGCCGATCTGCGGCTGCGGATGCAGCGCGAGGCCCGCGCGGCGGCCCGCGTGCGCCATCCCGGCGTGGTCGCCGTGCACGACGTGGCGGAGGTCGACGGGCGTCCGCTGATCGTCATGGAGCTGATCGACGGCCCCTCCCTCGACGACGTGCTGCGCGAGCGCACCCTCGACCCGCGCGAGGCCGCCGAGATCGGCGCCGGGGTCATGGACGCGCTGGCCGCCGCCCACCGCGCCGGCGTCCTGCACCGCGACGTGAAGCCCGGCAACATCCTCCTCGACCGTTCCGGCCGCGTCGTCCTGACCGACTTCGGCATCGCGACCATGGAGGACCCCGGCGACGGTTCGGCCACCCACCTCACCCGCAGCGGCGAACTCGTCGGCTCCCTGGACTACCTCGCCCCCGAGCGTGCCCAGGGCGCCGACCCGGGCCCGGCCTCCGACGTCTGGGCCCTGGGCGCCACCCTGTACGCCGCCGTGGAGGGCGCCTCGCCCTTCCGCCGTACGTCCACGTACTCGACGCTCACCGCCATCGTCGCCGAGCCCCTCCCCGAGCCCCGCCGCGCGGGCCCCCTCGGCCCCGTCCTGCGCCGGCTGATGGACAAACGGCCCGAGTCCCGCCCGGAGGCGGAACAGGCCCGTGACCTGCTGCGCACGGTGGCGACGACGGTGGTCACGGACACACCGACGACGACCCTGCGCCCCACCTCGCCCCCACGCCAGCCCACCGAGCCCAGCGTGCCGGTGATACCGCCGGGGTTCGGCCCGCCCGAGCCGCCGGGGCCGGCCCAAGCCGGCGCCGAGGGCTTCGCCGCCGCCGAACCGGGCGCGGCGGGAGCACCGGGCGGCGCGGCCTCGGCCGTCACGGGCCCCCTGTCCGCCACCCCGCCCCGTCGCAGGCGCCGCGCCCTGCTCGCCGTCGCGGCCGGCGCCCTCGTGCTCGCCACGGCCGGGGCGACCGCCGCGCTGGTCAACGGCACGGACGACGCCGAAGCCGGCGCCGGTGCGGCCACGGACGGCGTGCGTACGGCCGTCGCCTCGTCCGCCTCCGCCCGTACCGACGCCGACCACTCCAAGAACCCTCGTCCCACAGAACAGGGCGACCAGAAGACCTCCACGCCGACGCGGAGCGCCCCGGGCGCCGAGCCCACCGGCGGGGCCTCCTCGTCCGCGCCGGCGAAGTCGGGCGGGGGCACCTCCAGGGGAACGTCCGGCGGCGCGGCCACCAGCGGCTCCGGCAGCGGAGGCGGTACGACGACGGGCTCCGGCGCCACGACGCAGGCCCCCTCCTGCACCTCCAGGGGCGGCGGCAGATACGACTGCTCCGTCTGGACGGACGCCAAGTCCTACACCGCCGACGGCACCGAGGCCGGCGTCCTGCACGCGGGCACCAACTACTTCTACTGCCAGGCGAACCTGGGCCGCCGCGAGACGTACGGCCAGTGGACCAACGTCTGGTGGGCGAAGACGGACGACGACAGCGGCAACACGGACGTCTACGTCAGCGACGTCTACATCAGGGGCGGCGACAACGATCAGCCGGTCCCCGGACTCCCCGTCTGCTGATCCCGCACGAAGCGCTCCAGGCCGGACGCCGTCACCAGCTTCTCCCGCGCGAACAACCGCGTCCCCTGCTCGCACAGCGCCCGGTCGGCCCGCGCCCGCGCGCAGAACTCCTCCGGGGTGACCCCGAACAGCTCCCTCAACCGGGGCAGCCCGACGAGGAGTTCGGTCAGCAGCTCCCGCTGCCCCGGGTGCACACGCGGCACGCCGGTGCCGTCGTGCAGCACCCCGTGCCGGTTGACGTACGCGAACGCGCCGGGCAGGACCGTCCCGTCGGCCGCCTCGACGCGCACCTCGGACGCGGGCAGCCAGGCGCGGCGGTAGTTGCCGTGCGGCAGCGGCACCCCCTCGCTCGCGTCGATCACCGTCAGCTGCTCGGCGTCGAGCCAGACGACGAACAGCTCCCGCACCGTCCCCGGCGATTCGACCGGCGAGGCGGACACGTACCCCATGCGGCTGACGTGCGCCGAGACGCCGACGTCGATCCCGGTGACCCGCGTCCTCACCATCGGAACGGGCGAAGTGATCCCCGATCCGGCCATCTTGTGGCGCAGTTGACCCGGGCAGGCGTTGGAGCCGATCGCCAGGACCGGCACCCGGTCCTCGTGCACCGGGCGGTCCAGGGGCAGCAGCCGGTCGCCGTCGAGCAGCCCGGACTCTGCGGGCCAGGCGCCGGGATACAGCAGCGGATGGTCGCGCGGCGCCTCGGCCAGGCCGAGCGCCTCCAGGGTGCGGTCCTCCACGGGCCGCTCAGCTCGCCGGCGGCAGTTCGCCCGAACCGCGGGTGATCAGCCGGGTCGGCAGCTCGATGCGCTCCGGGGTGAGCAGGTCGCCGTCCAGCTGGCGGAAGAGGCGTTCGGCGGCCGTCCGGCCGAGGGCCGCCGCGTCCTGGGCGACCACCGTGACGCCCGGCTGGAGCAGGTCGGCGAGCTCGATGTCGTCGAAGCCGACGAACGCCACCGGCCGCGGCTGCTCGGCCAGGACCCGGATCACGGTGACCGTCACCCGGTTGTTGCCGGCGAAGATCGCCGTGACGGGCGAGGCGCCGGAGAGCATCTCCTCGGCCGCCCGGCGCACCCGCTGCGGGTCCGTGACGCCCAGGGACATCCAGGAGTCCGCCACCTCGATGCCCGCGTCCTCCATGGCGGCCCGGTAGCCGCGCAGGCGCTCGGCGGCGGTGTGGATGCGGGGCATGTCGCCGATGAAGCCGATCCGGCGGTGACCGTGGGCGATCAGATGTGCCACGCCGTCGCGGGCGCCGCCGTAGTTGTCGGACAGCACCACGTCGGCGTCGATCTTCCCCGCCGGACGGTCGACGAACACCGTGGCGACGCCCGCCTTGATCTCGGGCTCCAGATAACGGTGGTCGTCGCCGGCCGGGATCACCACCAGCCCGTCCACCCGGCGCGCGCACAGCGCGAGGGCCAGTTCCTGCTCGCGGTCCGGGTCCTCCGCGCTGGAGCCGTTGATCAGCAGGGCGCCGTGCGCGCGGGCCACCTCCTCGACCGCGCGGCTGAGGGGGCCGTAGAACGGGTCGGCGAGGTCCTCCAGGACCAGGCCGATGCTCGCCGTGCGGCCCTTGCGCAGCACGCGTGCGCTGTCGTTGCGGCGGAAGCCCAGCGCGTCGATGGCCTCCTGGACGCGGCGCTCGGTCTCCGGGGTGACTCCGGGCTCCCCGTTGACCACGCGGGAGACGGTCTTCAGGCCCACTCCGGCCCGCGCCGCGACGTCCTTCATGGTCGGACGGTTGCCGTAACGGGTGGCGGGATGGCGGTCGGTGCGACGGGCGGTCTCGGGCACGATGCGCTTTTCCTGTCCTGTCTCGTCCACGGGGATGCGTCGGACCATGGGTTTGTATGAGGATGTGGCGTCGAGCATAGAGCCTGGACAACGTTGTCATATGCACGAGAGACTGTCCACCGCAATCTCCGGCCTGCGCCCCCACCGCGAGACCGGCTTGTACATCTTCGATGGTTGACGGGGGAACGTCCCCCCGGCTGACGGGAGATCCGATGGTTGACGGGGAGATCCGACACTGATGCACACCGACCTCGTGGCCGCGCTCGACATCGGCGGCACCAAGATCGCCGGCGCCCTGGTGGACGGCCACGGCCGGATCCTGGTGCGCGCGCAGCGCGCGACGCCCGCGCAGGAGGACGGCGAGACCGTGATGGGGGCCGTGGAGGAGGTCCTCGGCGAGCTGACCGCCGCCCCGCAGTGGACCGGCGTCACCGCCCTCGGCATCGGCAGCGCGGGGCCCGTGGACGCCTCCGCGGGCACGGTCAGTCCGGTGAACGTGCCGGGCTGGCGTGACTACCCGCTGGTGCGGCGGGTGCGGGAGGCGGCCGGGGGACTGCCCGTCGAGCTGATCGGCGACGGCGTGGCGATCACGGCCGCCGAGCACTGGCAGGGCGCCGCCCGCGGTCACGCCAACGCGCTGTGCATGGTGGTCTCCACCGGCGTCGGCGGCGGCCTGGTCCTGGGCGGCCAGCTGCACCCGGGCCCCACCGGGAACGCCGGTCACATCGGTCACATCAGCGTCGACCTCGACGGTGACGCGTGCCCGTGCGGGTCGCGCGGCTGCGTGGAGCGGATCGCGAGCGGGCCCAACATCGCGCGCCGCGCGCTGGAGAACGGCTGGCGGCCGGGGCCGGACGGCGACACGTCCGCCGCCGCGGTGGCCGACGCCGCCCGTCGCGGCGACCCGGTGGCCGTGGCGTCCTTCGAGCGGGCCGCGCAGGCGCTGGCCGCCGGCATCGCGGCGACGGCGACGCTGGTCGAGATCGACATCGCCGTGATCGGCGGGGGCGTGGGCAAGGCGGGCGACGTGCTGTTCACGCCGCTGCGGAAGGCCCTCGGCGACTACGCCACGCTGTCCTTCGTGCAGCGCCTGGAGGTCACGCCGGCCCAGATGGGCACGGACGCGGGCCTGGTGGGCGCGGCCGCGGCGGCGCTGGCCAAGCGGACGGACGCGGCGACGGTGTGACGCCGAGGACAGCGCCGAGGGCAGGAACGTTCACGCGGTGCGGGACGGCTTTCGGCGGTACCTGGCGGCCGGGTGAGGTGCTATCCGACCGGCGACGAGGGCCCGTGCGGCTCCGCCAGGGGCCGGGCCGTGTGCACTCCAGAGTGGTCTGCACCGGGGCCACATGGCGCCACGCGGGCCTACGCGGCTTTGCGAGGTGCCGTCCCGCGAAGTGCCCTGGATTCTCGTGGTCCCGTGCGGCTTTGCGGGGCGGCCCGGGTGATTGAGTGAAGTGCCCCTGATCGCTGGCGGCTCGCGGGACGCGCACGTGGCTCGGTGAAGCCGTGCGCGGTTTCCCGCAGTGCCGTGCGGCCTTCGCGGGGGCCACGTGGTCCCGCGCGGCGCTCCTCGTGGTCTGTCGCCGTACCGTGCGGCTCCATGTGGTCCACGTGTGTCCGTGGTCGCGGCGCACGCGGCACCACGCAGTCCGTGAGCCTCTCCGTGGTCCCGCAGCGCTCCCTCGCGACCCCTGGCAGCCCTGCGCGTGTGGACCCGGCGAGGCTCCGTGCGGTCGCCGGCCTGCATGGTGGCCGTCGGCCCCGCGAAGCTTGGCCGGGCGGCCTGGTGGCGGCCCCGCGAGGCTTGGTCGTGCCGGTGGGCGGGTGGTGGTCTCGCGGGGCTTGGTCGGGTCGGTGGTGGCCTCGCGGGGCTTGGTCGGCCGGTGGTGGCCTCGCGAGGCTTGGCCGGGCGGCCTGGTGGCGGTCTCGCGGGGCTTGGTCGGGGCCGGTGGTGGCCTCGCGGGGCTTGGCCGGGCGGCCTGGTGGCGGTCTCGCGGGGCTTGGTCGGGGCCGGTGGTGGCCTCGCGGGGCTTGATCGGATCGGTGGTGGCCTCGCGAGGTTCGGTCGGGCCCGGTGGTGGTCCCGCGGGGTTCGGTCGGGCCGGTGGTGGCCCCGCGGGGGTTCTCGGTGTGAGGTCAGCAGGTCAGGTGGGGGGCTGCCCAGTCCGCGTGGTCCGAGTCGATGCCGTCGCCTCCGTCCCTGACGACCAGGCGGACCACCTCGGCGCCGGTCACGTCCGCGGTGAGCGGCTGGGCCGGCATCGCGTTGGTGAGGACGCCCGTGGCGGCGACCCTCGTCCCGTCGGCCCAGATCTCGAACGCGACGGTGCCGTTCGCCCCCTTCTCGTCGTCGACGCCGACGTCCGCGGTGACCGTCTCGCAGGCCCGTCCGGTGTAGTAGGCCACCTCGCTCTCGGCGTGGACGCCGAGCCCCTTGGCGTACACGACACCGCCGATGGTGATCGGATGACCGTCGCCCGCCGCGCTCTCGCCGTTGCTGGTGTCACGCTCGACGGGACCGTAGCCGTTGGTGGCCGACAGCCAGGGCAGGTCGCCGAGTTCGGAGGTTCCGGTGGGAGGCGCGGTGACGATCGTCGCGGTCAGGGGCAGTGTTTCCTCGACGCGGTCACCGGTCGGCCCCCGGTAACTCGCCCGGAGAGTGAGGGGATACGTCCCCGTCGGCGTTCCCGTCGGCGCGGTGACCGACCAACTGGTGCGCAGGGAGCGGCCCGTGGGCAACGCGGGCGACCTCGTGGGGGACGTCGCCTTCACCGCCCACCCGTCGGGCCCCGTCAGCGCGGCGGAGACGCGCAGGGCGGGCGTACGGCCCAGGTCGGTGACGACGGACGTCAGCGTGGCGGCCTTGCCCGCCTCGACCAACTGGCTGCCGTCGAGGCCGACTTCGACGGCCGGCGGATACGCGGCCCAGCGCCGGTCGGCGGCCACCCGGACCAGGACCGTGCCGTGCGCCGGGACGGTCGCCGCGATGGCGCCGGCGGTGTTGTTGTCGCGGTGCCGCCACAGGTCGCGCAGGGTGTAGGCGCGGGCCGAGGGCAGCCCGACGGCCGCCGCGGTGGTGGCGATGTGCTGGGCGGTGTTCGTCTCGTTGAACAGGGCCACCGCACGGCTGCCGTCCTTCATCTCCTTGGCGACGACCCAGCGCCCGCCCTCGGAGGAGACCACCACGCCCTGCTTGCCCAGCGGGTCCTGGTCGACGGCGATGACCTCCTCGTTGCCGAGGATGTCGAGGGTTGACGGGGACGCCTTGCGCAGGTCGGAGCCGATGAGGAGCGGGGCGGCCATGACCGACCACATGGAGAAGTGCGTGCGGTACTCGGTGTCCGTCATGCCGCCGTTGCCGACCTCCAGCATGTCGGGGTCGTTCCAGTGCCCGGGGCCGGCGTACGGGGCGAGCGGCAGGTTCTGCTTCAGGATCCCCAGCATCGAGCCCCAGTTGTCGCTGATGTCACCGGTCGTCCGCCACAAGTGGCCCACGTCCGCCGCCCATTCCCAGGGTTTGTTCTGTCCCCATTCGCAGATGCTGTAGACGATGGGCCGGCCGGTGGCCTTGAGGGCGTCGCGCATGGTCGTGTAACGCAGCGTGGCGTCCACACCCTGGTTGTTGCAGTTGTCGTACTTGAGATAGTCCACGCCCCAGTCCGCGAACTGCCGGGCGTCGCTGTACTCGTGGCCGAGCGCGCCCGGGAATCCGGCGCTGTTGCAGGTCTTGGTGCCCGCGCTGGTGTAGATCCCGAGCTTGAGGCCCTTGGCGTGCACGTAGTCCGCGACCGCCTTGATCCCGTTGGGGAAACGCACCGGATCGGGGACCAGTTTGCCGTCTGCGTCCCGGCTGGGCAGGGCCCAGCAGTCGTCGAGGTTGACGTACTGGTAGCCGGCGTCCTTGAGTCCTTTCTCGACGAAGAGGTCCGCGATTCCCTTGACCATCGACTCGTTGAAATCGGCACGACAGTGGGTGGAGTTCCAGTTGTTGAAACCCATCGGAGGGGTGAGGGCGAGGCCGTCCGCGAGGGTGGGTGAGACGGGCCCGGCGGGTGCCGCGAGGGCGGGTGCGGCGAGCCCGGCCGCGCACAGCAGTCCTGCGGTGAGCGCTCCGACCACTCTTCGGCGGGTCGTGCGGGTGTGAAGGTGACGCATCGTTACGTTCCTCCGAACACGCGAAAGGTTGGATGACATCATGTCCTCGTCATCCATGCGCGTTTACGGTAGGACGTGTCGGACTCTGGTGGAAGAGATGCGTAACGGTTGTTCGATATCCCGTCAGAACCCTTGACGGCAAGGCCAGACGGAGGTGAGATCCAAGCCTCGCGTTCGGTTGTGTGGGGTGGCACCTCTGGGAGGGGCACATGGCACAGTCATCGTTCAACCGGAACGACCTACCTGCAGGCGCGTCAGGACATCGGATGTCCCGGCGGACTCTTCTGCGCAGCGCGGCCCTCGGCGCGGGTGCGGTCACGCTGCCCGCCCTGCTGGCGGGGTGCGGTGCGGGGCCCGGTGGCAACAAGAAGGAGGTCACGGTCGGCTCCAACGCCTCGGACGCCGTGCCGAAGAAGGCGTACGCGGCGGCCTTCCAGGCGTACGAGAAGAAGTCCGGGAAGAAGGTGAAGGTCAACACCAAGGACCACAACGACTTCCAGGAGAACATCAACCGCTATCTGCAGGGCACCCCCGACGACGTCTTCATGTGGTTCGCCGGATACCGCATGCAGTATTTCGCGACAAAGGGACTGCTCACCGAGATCAGCGACGTCTGGAAGACCTTCTCGGGCTTCTCCGACGCCCTCAAGGAGCAGTCCACGCACGACGGCAAGCAGTACTTCGTGCCGTACTACTACTATCCCTGGGCCGTCTTCCACCGAAAGAGCCTCTTCCGGCAGAAGGGCTACCAACAGCCCACCAAGTGGGACGACTTCATCGCGCTCGCCAAACAGATGCAGAAGGACGGCAATCCGGTCGCGTTCTGCGACAAGGACGGGTGGCCCGCGATGGGGACTTTCGATTACATCGATCTGCGCCTGAACGGATACGACTTCCACAAGTCCCTGATGGCGGGCGAGGAATCCTGGACGGACACCAAGGTGAAGAACGTCTTCGACACCTGGCGCGAACTCATGCCCTACTACCAGAAGGGCGCCCTCGGCCGGACCTGGGAGGAGGCCGGGCAGAGCCTGCAGAAGCGCGAGACCGGCATGGCGGTGTTCGGCATGCCGCACCCCGGGACCCAGTTCCCCGAGAACGAGCGCGACGACATCGATTTCTTCGCCTTCCCCGAGATCGACCCGCAGTGGGGCCAGGACGCCGTGGAGGCGCCCATCGACGGGTTCCTCATCGCCAGGAAGTCGAAGAACGTCACCGGCGCGAAGGACCTGCTGAAGTGGCTCGGCAAGCCCGAGGCCGAGGACGTCTACCTGAAGTACGACCCCAACAACGTGGCCGTCAACTCGGGCGCCGACACCTCCGCGTACAGCGCCCTGCAGAAGAAGTCCGCACAGCTCGTCTCGGGCGCCAAGCAGATCTCGCAGTTCCTGGACCGCGACACCCGGCCCGACTTCGCCTCGACGGTGATGATCCAGTCCATCCAGGACTTCATCGGCAACCCGAAGGACGTCGACGGGCTGTGCAACAGCATCGAGCGGCAGAAGAAGACCATCTTCTCGCAGCCGGTCGGCTGACCACTCGGGGGACACGTCCGTGGCACTCACCTTCCCACGGCGCGCCGGGCGACGGCGTCTGCGACGGTTCACCCGCCGCGACGCCGTCGTCCTCGGCGTGCTGCTCGGCATACCCGTCCTGCTCGACATCGCCATCGTCTGGGGCCCGACCCTCGCCTCCATCGCCCTGTCCTTCACCGCCTGGGACGGCATCGGCGACATCCACTGGGTCGGCCTGGACAACTACAAGAACCTCGCCGACAACTACCCGCCGTTCTGGCCGGCCGTCCGCCACAACGTCATGTGGCTGCTCTTCCTCGGCCTGATCGCCACTCCCTTCGGACTGTTCCTCGCGGTCCTGATCGACCGGGGCGTCCGCTTCAGCCGCTTCTACCAGTCCGTCCTCTACCTGCCGGTGGTGCTCTCGCTCGCCATCGTCGGCTTCATCGCCCAGCTGATCCTCGGCACCGACCAGGGCGTGATCAACACCATCCTCGGCAACCACGACGACCCGGTCGACTGGCTGGGCGATTCCCACCTCAACCTCTGGATGATCATGATCGCGGCCGGCTGGCGGCACGTCGGCTACGTGATGATCCTCTACCTGGCCGGGCTGAAGTCCGTCGACCCCGCGCTCAAGGAGGCCGCCGCGATCGACGGTGCCAACGAGCGCCAGACCTTCTTCCGCGTGGTCTTCCCGACCCTGCGACCGGTCAACGTCATCGTCGGCGTCATCACCGTCATCGAGGCCCTGCGCGCCTTCGACATCGTCTACGCCGTCAACAAGGGCCGCAACGGCCTGGAACTGCTGTCGGTCCTCATCACCGACAACATCATCGGCGAGGCCAGCCGCATCGGTTTCGGCTCGGCCATCGCGGTCGTCCTGCTCGTCGTCTCGCTGGGATTCATCGTGACGTTCCTGGTCCAAGAGCTGCGAGGTGCGCGCGAGCGATGACGGCAGACATCCGCACCACCGCGCCCGTGCACCGCCCGCCCGCGGCCCCCGCCCGCACCGCCAAACCCCGCCCCCGGCGCGGACGCTGGGGCGTGCACATCTTCCTCACCGCGGTCTCGCTCGCGTTCCTCGCGCCGCTGCTGCTCGCCGTGTACGCGAGCCTGCGGCCGTACGAGGACACCGCGCAGCACGGCTATCTGTCCTGGCCGCGGCACCTGTCCTTCGCCTACTACCGCCGGGCCTACACCGAGTCCGGCATGGGCAGGTACTTCACCAACACCCTGCTGATCGCGGTGCCCGCCGTGATCGTCACCCTGTTCCTGGCGTCGTTCGTGGCCTTCGCGGTCTCCCGGCTGCGGCTGCGCGGCGGACTGGTGCTGCTGATGTTCTTCACCGCGGGCAACCTGCTGCCCCAACAGGTGATCGTCACGCCCCTGTACGTCCTGTTCAACCACGTGCCGCTGCCCTGGTGGATGTCCGACTCGCTGATGATGTACGACTCCTACTGGGCCGTGATCGTCGTCAACATCGGCTTCCAGATGGGCTTCTGCGTCTTCGTGCTGTCGAATTTCATGCGCACCCTGCCCCAGGAGATCCTGGAGGCGGCGATCGTCGACGGCGCCGGCGTGTGGACCCAGTTCTGGCGCATCACGCTCCCGCTGTGCCGCCCCGCCCTGGCCGCCCTGGCCACCCTCGAATTCACCTGGGTCTACAACGACTTCCTCTGGGCGCTGATCTTCATCTCCGACCCCGACAAGCTGCCCGTCACCTCCTCCCTCAACAACCTCCGCGGCCAGTTCTTCACCGACTACAACCTCCTGGCGGCCGGTTCCGTCCTGGTGGCGCTGCCGACCGTCCTGGTCTTCCTGCTGCTGCAACGGCACTTCATCGCGGGACTCACGCTGGGCTCGACCAAGGGCTAGCCACTGCGGGGGAGACGGCTACTCCGGGGAGAACCTGCGCGCGAGGTCACGAAGCCTCTCCGCGGCCTGCCGTACCTGCTCCGCGGGGAGGTGCGCGCCGGGCGAACCGCCCAGGCGCTCCAGCCTCTCCGCGGAGCGCAGGTGCTCGCGGGCCGCGTGGTCACGGCACGGCAGACACGTCACGCTCTCCGGCCGCCGTGACGTCATCGCGTACGGCACCCGCAGTCCGCACCCCGTGGTCACGACGCTCGGCGCGTCGCCGACGAGACCGAAGGCGGACGCCAGCAGGCCGCGCACGGCGGCGTTGTCGTGCAGCAGCCTGGCGTCCACGTGGATGTGCCCGTCAGCGTCGTCCATGCGCTCTCCTCGGCGGACCGTCTGCCGTCGAGCATGCCAGTGCGGCCCGCCCCCGGCGAGGGCGGGCCGCACCGGTGACGGGGCCACGCGACGCCGTCGAAGTCCAGCTCGCGCAGTGTGCCGGGCGAGTTGAGGACGTGGCGCAGAATCGGCCCCGGAACGGAAAGGAAGCGGCTCGTGCCCGGTCTGCGGGCTGCCTCGACAGGTCCCTGGAGCGCGTCATCCGCGCGCTCTGGTCGCTCGTACTGCGAAGCGGCCCACGAGGGATGTCAACGGTTATGTCAGGACGTCTGAACAAACCCTCTGGGATCGTCGTCCTCCGCTCTGCGTGCCCTGGCGGCCAACCGGGTACTCGTCGGCCCTGCCCGGCTGGTCGTGGAGGTGGCGGAAGTGGTTTCGGAGGATCGGATCGCGAGGCCCTGGGGTGCGCGCACCCCCTACGCACCGGGCACCCCGTGGCCCGTACGCGGCGACCTGCACCTGGCGGAGGGCGTCGCCGAGGACGAGGTGGAGCGGTGGGTGCCGTCGGCGTCGATGCTGCACTCCAACGGTGACGCCATGGACATCGCGGTGCGCGGTGGCCGGATCGTCGGGGTGCGCGGACGCGCGCAGGACCGCGTCAACCGCGGCCGGCTGGGCCCGAAGGACCTGTTCGGCTGGCAGGCGGCCGCCTCCCCGGACCGGCTGACCCGCCCGCTGGTGCGGGAGGGCGGCCGGCTGGTGGAGAGCGACTGGGAGCACGCCATGGGCCGGGTCGTGGCCCGCACCAGGGAACTCCTCGACGAGCACGGCCCGGGATCGATCGGTTTCTACACCACCGGGCAGCTGTTCCTGGAGGAGTACTACACGCTCTCCGTGATCGCCCGCGCCGGCATCGGCACCGCCCACCTGGACGGCAACACCCGGCTGTGCACGTCGACCGCCGCCGAGGCGCTGAAGGAGTCCTTCGGCTGCGACGGCCAGCCCGGCTCCTACACGGACGTGGACCACGCCGACGTGATCGCCCTGTTCGGCCACAACATGGCGGAGACCCAGCCGGTGCTGTGGATGCGGGTCCTGGACCGCCTCGACGGCGCCGACGCGCCCCGCCTGGTCTGCGTCGACCCGCGGCCCACACACCCGGCCCGGCGGGCCGCCGTCCACCTGGCACCCCGGGCGGGCACCAACGTCGCCCTGCTCAACGCCCTGCTGCACGAGATCATCCGCACCGACCGCGTCGACCACGACTTCGTGCGGGCCCACACCGTCGGCTACGACGAACTGGCCGCCCGGGTCGCGGAGTGCACCCCGCGCTGGGCCGCCGGCATCTGCGACGTGCCGGCCGCGGCGATCGAGAAGGCCGCCGAGGTCATCGGCGGCGCCGAGCGGCTGCTGTCGACCGTCCTGCAGGGCGTCTACCAGTCCCACCAGGCCACCGCCGCCGCCGTCCAGGTCAACAACCTGCACCTGATCCGCGGCATGCTGGGCCGCCCCGGCGCCGGGGTCCTGCAGATGAACGGCCAGCCCAGCGCCCAGAACACGCGCGAGTGCGGCGCCGACGGCGACCTGCCGGGCTTCCGCAACTGGCAGAACGACGACCATGTCGCCGAACTGGCCGGGATCTGGAACGTCACGCCCGAGACCATCCCGCACTACGCCCCGCCCACCCACGCGATGCAGATGTTCCGCTACGCCGAGCAGGGCACCCTGCGCATGCTGTGGATCACCGGCACCAACCCGGCCGTCTCCCTGCCCGAACTCTCCCGCATCCGCTCCGTCCTGGGCCAGGACCGCCTGTTCACCGTCGTCCAGGACCTCTACCCGACCGAGACGACGGAACTGGCCGACGTGGTGCTGCCGGCCGCCGGCTGGGGCGAGAAGACCGGCACCTTCACCAACGCCGACCGCACCGTCCACCTCTCCGACAAGGCCGTCGAACCGCCCGGCGAGGCCCGCTCCGACCTGGACATCCTCCTCGACTACGCCGCCCGCATGGACTTCCGCGATAAGGACGGCGGCCCGCTGATCGACTGGTCCGACCCGGAGTCGGCGTTCGAGGCGTGGAAGCGCTGCAGCGCCGGCCGGCCCTGCGACTACACCGGACTGACCCACGCCCGCCTGCGCGAGGGCTCCGGCATCCAGTGGCCCTGTACCGCGCAGCACCCCGAGGGCACCGAACGCCTCTACACCGACGGCATCACCTGGGCCCACCCCGACGCCTGCGAGAGCTACGGCAAGGACCTGGTCACCGGCGCGACCGTGGAACCCGTCGAGTACCGCTCCCTCAACCCCGACGGCAAGGCGGTCATCAAGGCCGCCGCCTACGTGCCCCCGCACGAGACCACCACCGAGGAGCACCCCCTCCAGCTCACCACCGGACGCACGCTCTACCACTTCCACACCCGTACCAAGACCGGCCGCGTGCCCCAGCTGAACGCCGCGGCACCCGAGATGTGGGCCGAGCTGTCCGCGGCCGAGGCCGGCGCACGCGGCCTCGCGGAGGGCGACCTGGTCGAGATCGCCACCCCCCGCGGCGCGGTCCGCGCCCGGCTGCGCGTCACCGGCATCCGGGACGGCATGGTGTTCCTGCCCTTCCACTACGGCTACTGGGACGCCCCCGAGGACGAGCGCCCGCCCAAGACCGCGCCGGGCCGCGCCGCCAACGAGACCACCATCACGGACTGGGACCCGGTCTCCAAACAGCCGCTGTTCAAGACCGCCGCGGCCCGGATCAGCCTGGTCGCCCCCGGCGACGGCGCCCTCGCGCCGGCCCCGGTCAACACGGCCTCCGCGCCCGTACCCGATGCCGGAAGGAACGGCTCATGAGCGGCGTCACCCTCACCCTGCGCGCCCTGCACCACGGCGAACGCGACCTGGAGAAAGCCCTGTTGACCGCCGCCGAACGCCACCACGCCGACCATGAGATCCATCACGTGGCCGTCGATCTCGCCCGGTGGTCGCACGAGCACACCGCCCGGCTCGCCGAGACCGGCGAGGACTACGGCGTCGACCTGTCCGGCCCGCCGGACGACGCCGCGCCCGGCCTGGTCGCCACCCTGCGGGAGAAGGCCGCCGACGCCCTCGGGCGCCGCCCCGAAACCGGCCTGCTGCTCCTGCGCGACCTGCGCGAACTCCACCTGGCCGCGACCGGGAACTCCCTGCACTGGGAGATGCTCGGCCAGGCCGCGCAGGCGAGCAAGGACACGCGGCTGCTGGGGCTGGTCTCCGACTGCCATCCGCAGACCCTCCGGCAGATGCGCTGGACCAACACCATGATCAAGATCCTCTCCCCGCAGCTGCTCACCAGCCAGTAAGGAGCTGCCCCCAGATGAGCACTTCCTCCCCCGACGCCCTGCCCACCCTGCGCACCCTCAAGGAACTCGCCGGCCTGGTGGAGGGCACCCCGCACCTGTTCGTGCGCTGGTCACTCGGCCCCGAGGCTGACGAGAAGCAGGCCGAGAGCAGGGACGCGCTGACCGGCGTCCGCATGTCCGGGCTGTCCGCCAACCCCCTCGACGTCGAACCGTGGTGGGGCGAGCGCCCGGTGGACCTGTGGGTGGCCCGACGGCTCTACGACTACTCCCACCTGCCGCGCGAGAAGGGCGAGGGCGTGCGGCCCTGGGTCCTGCGCGGCCGGGTGCGGGGGCGCGGTCCCGACAACGAACCGCTGGTCGGCGACATCGAACCGGTCGGCTGGATCGACGACGAGGTGATCGCCCAGGCCGAGGCCGCCGTCGTCGAGCAGGAGGGCCCCTGGGGGCCGATGAGCCGCGAGGAGAGGTGAGCGCGCGGGCGTGACTCCCGGGGCGTGCGCGCAGTTGATCCGGTCATGAAGAAGCGCAGCATGCTCGCCATCGCCTCCCTCGCCACCGGGTTCGTCGTCGCCGCCGTCACCCCGTCCCACGCCCACGACCACGACGTCCTCGGGGAGCTGAACCTGCCGGACACCCTCAGCACGGTCGACCACCTCGCCGCCCAGGACAGCCTGGCCGTGGACGACACGCCCCTCGGCCGGAACGGCTGAGCGGGCCCTCTCCCCGCCGGGCGGCGCCGGTGTCCCTGCCACGGGGGACACCGGCGCCCCCTCCTGTGCGCCCTCAACTGGGGCTGGTTTCCGTGGCAGGGTGGAGCGGGCAAGCCACAGGGGGCCAAGAGAAGAGGGGGACCTGTCCGTGATCGTCTGGATCAACGGAGCGTTCGGTGCGGGCAAGACCACCACCGCACGGGAACTGATCGACCTGATCCCGAACAGCACGCTCTTCGACCCCGAGGTCATCGGCGCGGCGCTCACACACCTGCTGCCGCCCAAGCGCCTTGCCGAGGTCGCCGACGTCCAGGACCTGCCGATTTGGCGACGTCTGGTGATCGACACGGCGGCCGCCATGCTCGCCGAACTGGGCGGGACCCTCGTGGTGCCGATGACCCTTCTGCGCCAGGAGTACCGCGACGAGATCTTCGGCGGCCTCGCCGCGCGCCGCATCACCGTCCGGCATGTCCTCCTCGCCCCGGCGGAAACGATCCTGCGGGAGCGAATAGCCGGGCGGGAGGTCCCCGAGGACCTCCCCGACGGCGAGATGCGGGTACGGCAATGGGCGTACGACCACATCGGGCCGTACCGCAGTGCGCTCGCGTCCTGGCTCACCGCCGACGCCCACCCCGTCGACACCAGTGCCCTCACCCCGTACGAGACCGCCGTCCGCATCGCCGACGCCGTCGGCAACGGCGAGGTGCCGGCCTGTGACATCGTGCAGACGCCCGAGCCCACCGCGGAGACCCTCGCGGCCGGCGTGCTGCTCTTCGACGAAGAGGACCGCTTCCTGCTCGTCGACCCCACCTACAAGCCCGGCTGGGAGTTCCCCGGCGGTGTCGTCGAGCCCGGCGAGGCGCCCGCGCGGGCCGGGGTGCGGGAGGTCGCCGAGGAGACCGGGCTCCAGCTCGGCCATGTGCCGCGGCTGCTCGTCGTCGACTGGGAGGCGCCCGCGCCGCCCGGCTTCGGCGGACTGCGCCTGCTCTTCGACGGAGGCCGGCTCGACTCCGCCGAGACCGGCCGGCTGCTGCTGCCCGGACCGGAACTGCGCGAGTGGCGCTTCGTCACCGAACAGGAGGCCGCCGACCTGCTGCCCCCGGTCCGCTACGAGCGGCTGCGCTGGGCGCTGCGGGCGCGCGAACGCGGGGCGGCCTTGTACCTCGAAGCGGGAGTTCCGGTCGGCTGACTTCTGCCGAATTCTCGTGGTGCCGGCGCGGACGTCGCGGCCTCTGAGCGGCCGTCAGGACGCTTTGCCCGGCGTAGAGGGTTCCTAGAGGAAAGCGAGGGTGAATTGTCGCCGTCCCGGTATGAACAGGAACCTTAAGAAGGTACACCCGAGTTCTACGGTCGTTGCGCAGCTCGGTTCTCTCGCGGCCAGGTGGCCGCCTCGACAAGGCCGCGGGCCTTCCGTCGGCCGGAGGAGGGACATGCGCGCGCAATCGACCGCCCTCACAAGGGGACTCACTCTCGCCGCCGGGTTCGTCCTCGTCCTCGCCGCCTGCAGTGGCAACGGCGGCGGGGGCGGCGGTACCGGCAAGGGCAGCTCGGCCGGGCTGACGTCCTGCAACACCCAGGGCAAGGCCAACACCTGCAACTCCGGTGCCACCAAGTCCGGAGGGACGTTCACCTATGTGCTGGAGAAGAACATCCAGCAGTGGAACACCCAGGACATCAACGGCAACACCTTCGAGAACGGCGAGGCGCTGGAGGTGGTCCTGCCGCAGGTCTTCGTCCCGCAGCCGGACTTCAGCGTCAGGCTCAACACCGACCTGGTGACCTCGGCGACCCAGACGAACACCAGCCCGCAGACCATCGTCTACAAGATCAACCCCAAGGCGTCGTGGAACGACGGCACGCCCGTCACCGCCGACGACTTCGTCTACTACTGGCGCACCAACAACGGCAAGGACTGCCCGCCGCCGCCTGCCAGTGACGCCGGCCAGACCAAGGGCTGTCTGCCGCAGAGCACGGCCGGCTACGACCGCGTCAAGTCCCTCACCGCCTCCGACGGCGGCAAGACCGTCACCATGGTGATGGCCAAGCCGTACTCCGACTGGAAGTCCCTCTTCGGCGGCGGCTACCCGATGTTCCCCGCGCACGTCGCCGAGAAGATCTCCGGCGCCAGGGCCGGCGACGCCGCCCACATGACGGCCGCCCAGATGACCCAGGGCTGGCAGTACTTCCAGAAGAACCCGCCCTCCCAGTACGCGACCGCGGGCCCGTACAAGATGACGCAGTGGGTGGACAACGACCACGCCACCTACGTGCCGGACCCGAAGTGGTGGGGCGCGACCAAGCCCAGCCTGCAGCGGCTGATCTTCAAGGTCATCTCCGACGCCACCCAGGAGCCGACCGCCCTGCGCAACAACGAGGTCCAGGGCATCTACCCGCAGCCCGAGGTGGACCTGGTCAACCAGGTCAAGGCCATCCCGAACGTCACCTACTCCGTCGGCAACGGCCTGCAGTGGGAGCACTTCGACCTCAACCTGCACAACCCGGTGCTCGGCAAGTACCTCGCCCTGCGCCAGGCGATGTTCACGGCGATCAGCATCAAGGACATCGTCTCCAAGACCGTCGGCCAGTTCGACCCGGACGTCAAACAGCTCGGCAACCACAACTTCGTCCCCGGACAGGCCGGTTACCAGGACCTGGTCACCGCCACCGGACAGGGCTCCGGTGACCTGGCCAAGGCGAGGAAGTACCTCACCGACGCGAAGTTCACCGGGGTCGGCAGCGCGCTGAAGACCCCCGACGGCAAGGCGGTCGGGCCGTTCAACTGCCGCTACACCACCGGCAACCAGATCCGGCAGAGCGAGTGCCAGATCCTGCAGAGCGACCTCGCCGACCTCGGCATCAAGGTCACCATCAAGCCGATCGGCGCCGCCGACCTCGGCACGGTGCTGGCCGGACACCAGTACGACATCATCGTCTTCGCCTGGGTCGCACCGCCCTTCCCCACCTCCGGCGCCCAGCAGAACTGGTCCACCGGAGGCGGCGGCAACTACGGCGGCTACAGCGACAAGAGGGTCGACCAGCTGATCAACGAGGCCATCGGCCAGACCGACCCGTCCAAGGCGGCCTCCCTGCTCAACCAGGCGGACAAGATCATGGTCGACGCCGCCTATGTGCTGCCGCTGTACCAGAAGCCCACGTTCATCGCCGTGCAGACGCGGTTCGTGAACATGCGCAACAACGCCACCAACGTGGGCCCGCCGTACAACGTCGCCGAGTGGGGCCTGAAGAAGTAACCCCCGCGGCACCCGTCCGGTCCCGGCGACCCCGGGACCGGACCCGCCGACTCGACACCAGCCCACCGGCCTCGCGAGAGAAGACCGCATGCTCGCCTACACCGTGCGCCGCATCCTCGTCTCGATCCCCGTGCTGATCGCCTCGACGTTCATCGTGTTCCTGGTCGTCGTCAACGCCGGCGACCCGGTCGCCAACTTCGCCACCTCCCGCCAGCCCCCGCCCAGCAAGGCCGCCGTCGCCGCCTTCGCCCGGCACATCCACGCCGACCAGCCCGCCGTGCAGCGCTACTGGAACTGGATCACCGGGGTCCTGCACGGCGACTGGGGGCCGTCCGTACAGTCCAACCTCGACATCGGGCACGACCTGTTCACCCGCTTCAGGGTGACGGTCACCCTGGTCGCCGCCGCGATGGTCATCGCCCTCGTCCTCGCCGTGCTCTTCGGCGTCTTCAGCGCGATCCGCCAGTACTCCGTCGCCGACTACACCATCACCTTCTTCGGCTTCCTCTTCCTCGCCATGCCGGTGTTCTGGTTCGCCGTGCTGCTCAAGCAGGCGGGCATCTGGTTCAACGAGCAGACCGGCAGCCAGTTCCTCGGCACCATCGGCGAGAAGTCGCCGTACCTCGAAGCCGACACCACCTGGAACGAGTTCACCGACCGCGTCGGCCACCTCGTGCTGCCCACCATCACCCTCGCCCTGGTCTCGTTCGCCTCCTGGACCCGCTACACGCGCGCCTCCATGCTCGAAGTCCTGGGCAGCGACTACGTCCGCCTCGCCCGCGCCAAGGGCCTGCGCCGGCACACGGTCATGCTGCGGCACGCGCTGCGCACCGCCCTCATCCCGCTGGCCACCGTCACCGCGCTGGACATCGCGATCATCCTGGGCGGCGCGGTGATCACGGAGACGATCTTCCAGTGGCACGGCATGGGCGAGATGCTGGTCCAGTCGGCGTCGACCGTCGACGTCTACCGCACCATGGCGTGGCTGCTGCTGTCCGCCGTCGTCGTCATCGGGTTCAACCTCGTCGCCGATCTCCTCTACGCCGTACTCGACCCGAGGATCCGCTATGACTGACATCGAGGCACCCGGGTCCGCGGGCACCCAACTACCGCCCAGCGAACACGAGTTCACGGTCAAGCAGCGCAGTCAGGCGCAACTGGTGCTGCGCCGCTTCGTACGGCACCGGGCCGCCATGGTCAGCCTGGTCGTCTTCGTGCTGATCCTGCTGTGGGCGTTCATCGGCCCGCACCTGTGGCACTACTCGTACCGCAAGTACACCCCGGACAACTCCCAGCCCCCCTCCTGGAAGCACCCGTTCGGCACCGACTCCTCCGGCTACGACGGCTACGCGCAGGTCATGCGCGGCACCCAGACCTCGCTGAAGATCGCCATCATGATCGCCCTCGGCTCCACCTTCGTCGGCGCGGTCTGGGGCGCCATCGCCGGCTTCTACCGGGGCATCGTCGACGCCGTCATGATGCGCGTCGTCGATTTCGTGCTCACCCTGCCGCTGTTCGCGATCGCGCTGGTCATCTCCTCGCGCAGCGGCGGCTCCTGGTACTGGATCGCGGTCGTCATCGCCGGACTGACCTGGGCGTACGTCTCCCGCGTGGTGCGCTCCACCGTACTGTCGCTGCGCGAGAAGGAGTTCGTGGAGGCGGCCAGGGCGCTCGGCGCCTCGGACGCGCGGATCATCTTCCGGCACCTGCTGCCGAACTCCCTCGGCCCGATCATCGTCAACGCCACCGTGCTGGTGGCCACCGGCATCCTCACCGAGACGGCCCTGTCCTTCGTCGGCTTCGGCGTCCAGCCCCCCGACACCTCGCTGGGGTTGCTCGTCTCGCAGGCGCAGACCGCCGTCGACACCCGGCCGTGGCTGTTCTACATCCCCGGCGCGTTCATCATCGCCATCGCGCTGACCATCAACTTCATCGGCGACGGGCTGCGCGACGCCTTCGACCCCCGGCAGCAAAGGGTGCGACAGTGACGGTCATCTCACAGGGCGAGGAGTCGGGCGCCGTCCTCGAAGTCGAGGACCTCGGCGTGGAGTTCCCGACGGAGGACGGGATCGTGCGCGCGGTGCGCGGGGTCGGTTACCGGCTCGACCGCGGGGACTCGCTGGGCATCGTCGGCGAGTCCGGGTCCGGCAAGTCCGTCACGGCCCTCGCCGTGATGGGTCTGCTGCCGCCCGGCGCGCGGGTGCGCGGCTCGGTGCGCTTCGAGGGCACGGAACTGCTCGGCCTGTCCGACGCGCGCCTGTCGGACCTGCGCGGCAGCGGAATCGCGATGATCTTCCAGGACCCGATGACATCCCTCAACCCGGTGTACAACGTGGGCTACCAGATCGCCGAGACGCTACGCCGCCACCACCCCGGCCTGAAGGCCCGCGCCGCCCGCGAGCGGGCCGTCGACCTGCTCGGCACGGTCGGCATCCCGAGCCCCGAGCGCCGGGTCGACAGCTATCCGCACGAACTGTCCGGCGGTATGCGCCAGCGCGTCGTCATCGCCATCGCCATGGCCAACGACCCTGACGTGATCATCGCCGACGAGCCGACCACCGCTCTCGACGTCACCGTCCAGGCGCAGATCCTCGACGCGCTGGAGACCGCCCGCGCCGAGACCGGCGCCGCGCTCGTCCTGATCACCCACGACCTCGGCGTGGTCGCCGGCCACACCGACCGGGTCGCCGTCATGTACGCGGGGCGGATCGTGGAGACGGGGTCGGTCGAGGACATCTTCTACACCCCGCGGATGCCCTACACCCTCGGCCTGCTCGGCTCCCTGCCCCGCATGGACCGCGAGGAGGAGCGTCTCACCCCCATCACCGGCTCGCCGCCCTCGCTGCTGAACCTGCCACCCGGCTGCCCCTTCGCCCCGCGCTGCCCCCTGCGCCGGGAGGTGTGCGACAGCGCGGAGCCGCCGCTGCGCACGGCCGGTCACGATCTGCACCTCAGCGCCTGCCACTTCGCCGAGGAGCTCGTCGACACAGGCGCCGGGGAGGTGTTCGAGACCGCCGGCGCGGACTCCGAGGCGCTGGCCCGCTTCGCCGACACGACGGCGTCCGAGAACCTCGCGTCGGGCTCCGCCACGTCCGGCTCGGCCACGTCCGGCTCGGCCACGTCGGGCTCCGAGGAGGACGCCGTATGAGTGCCCCCGTGCAGGCCGCCACCCCGCTGCCCCCGCTGCCCGGGCACGGCGGCTCCGGCGAACCGGTCCTCCAGGTCCGCGACCTCGTCAAGCACTTCCCCGTCCTGTCCAGGGGAGTGGTACGGCGCCGCGTCGGCGAGGTGCACGCGGTGTGCGGGGTCTCCTTCGACCTGTACGAGAACGAGACGCTCGGCCTGGTCGGCGAGTCGGGCTCCGGCAAGACCACCATCGCCCGCACCCTCCTGGGCCTGGAATCCGCCACCTCCGGCCAGGTCCGCTACCGGGGCACCGAGCTGACCGGCCTCAGCAGACGCCGGATGCGGCCACTGCGCCGCGAGCTGCAGATCGTCTTCCAGGACCCGTACGCCTCCCTCGATCCGCGCCTGTCCGTCCACGAGATCGTCGCCGAACCCCTGCGCATCCACGGCAGGTACGGCCCCGAGGCCAAGGACGAGGTGCGGGAGCTGATGCGTCTGGTCGGCCTCAACCCCGAGCACGGCAACCGCTTCGCCCACGAGTTCTCCGGCGGTCAGCGCCAACGCATCGGCATCGCCCGGGCGTTGGCCCTGCGTCCCCGGGTGATCGTGCTGGACGAGCCGGTGTCCGCCCTCGACGTGTCGATCCAGGCGGGCGTGCTCAACCTGCTCATGGACCTGCAGAGCGAGCTCGGACTGTCCTTCCTCTTCGTGGCGCACGACCTGTCCGTGATGCGGCACGTCGCGGGCCGGGTGGCGGTCATGTACCTGGGCCGGCTGGTGGAGATCGCCCCGGCCCGCCGCCTGTTCGCCGCTCCCGCCCACCCCTACACGCAGGCCCTCGTCTCCGCCATCCCGCTTCCCGACCCGCGCAGGGAGCGGGCCCGCACCCGCATCCTCGTCCAGGGCGACGTCCCCAGCCCCGTCCGTCCGCCCAGCGGCTGCCGCTTCCGCACCCGCTGCCCCAAGTTCGCCCGGCAGTTGACGGAGAGCCAGCGCGCCGCCTGCGTCGAGCAGGTGCCGGCGCTGGTCGACCGGGGCGGCGGCAACCCCGTGGCCTGCCACTACGCCGAGAGCCTGGAGCTGCTGTAGGCGCGCCGCAACTCCTCGTGCGGATACGGCGTCAGGCGGCTGTCCTCCTGCAGCCGGCGTGCGAAGTCGGTCATCCGCACGGCGAGCGGGGCGTGCCGGGTGATGATGCCGGCGGCCGCGGGCGGGATGCCGTCCAGCCGTGCGCCGCCCTCGGCGCAGGCGCGCACGAACTCCTGCCGCTCGGGTCCGCGATGCCCGTACAGGGCGGTGACCAGCCAGGTGACCAGGAACCAGGAGCAGTAGACGCGGTCATACGACCGGTGCCGGTGGAGGAACTCCCGTTCCTGCGGGGCGAGTCGGAACCGGGCGGAGAGCGAGAGGCCGTAGTCGGCCAGGTAGAGCCGGCGGCCGTCGGTGAGGATGTTCTGGAAGTGGGCGTCGAAGTGCACGAGTTGCTGGCTGTGCAGGAAGTCGGTGACCGCCCGCAGCCCCCGCTCCACCATGACACACGCCGAATCGGCCCCGCCCGTGCGGAGCTGGACGTCGAACCAGTCGTGCAGGGTGTGGGGGAGGTGCTCGAGAAACAGCGTCAGGCTCGCCGGCGCCTTCTCCAGCGCCTCGACGCGGCGGCGCAGTCCCGGTCCCCAGTACGCCACGACCCGGTCGACGTCGGCGAGCGCCTCGGGCAGGGGGCGGGGCGGATGGGGCAGGACCCGCCAGTGGTGGGTGAGCGGGAAGCCCGGGAACCGTCCGGACACCACCCAGCCGGTGGTCATCGTGTGCACGGCCAGCTCACGCCAGGTGCCGAAACCGGGGCTGCCGATGCCGTAGTGGCCGTACGCCGGCACGTCGAAGAGGTTCGCCGTCGAGCGGACGTTCTCGGCGAGCAGCTCCTCCTCGGTCAGCGGCACCTGCTTCACGAACACCTGCCTGCCGGCCACCTCCACCACCACCGAACGCCCCCCGATGCCGGTTCCGGCGGGTGTGCCCGACGCCACGAGGTCCTCGATCTCCCGGTCGGACAGGAGCGCGAGAGCGGTGGAGGCGTCGGCATGGGCGGCGAGGCGCGAGGGTGAGGTCATGCCCCCAGCATCAGGCGGTGCCGGCCGCATGGCGGAGCGTTTCCGCGGCCCGGCCGATCACCGGGTCACCGTGGCCGAAACACGCCAGGTCCGCGTCCAGCGCGGCGAGTCGGCGCAGGGAGTCCAGCAGACGGGGCCGGTCGAGGTTGAAGACGCCGGGCATCACCCGTCCGTCCACCGGGGAGGCGGCGACCGTGTCTCCGGTGAACAGCACGCCGTGGCACGGGAGATGGACGGCGACGCTGCCGTGGGTGTGGCCGGGGACGTGGACCACGCGCGCTCCGCCGCCGAAGTCGAGCACGTCTGCGTCGGACAGCTCGGTGACGTGGGCCGGGCGTGTGAAGTCCCGGTCGGGGAGCAGGCGGTACGCCTGGTCGTGGAGGGGGCGCTCCCACTCCTCGAACACCGGTGGCGGGCCCGGCACCTCACCGCGCACGACCGGCGCGTCCAGGCGGTGGACCAGCACCTCGGCGCCGGTCAGCGCGGCCAACTCGCCCGCGCCGCCCGCGTGATCCTCGTGGAAGTGGGTGAGAACCAGGCGCCGTACGCCCGGAAAGGCCCGCGCGATCAGCGGTCCCGAGCCCGGCGGGCCCGCGTCGATCAGCGTTGTCTCGGTGCCGTCGCGCCAGACGTATGCCTGGCCGACCGGGAAGCGCAGCAGGTGCAGGTGGGGGAGGATCTCGACGACGTCCATGGCACGAACGTAAGGGCGCCCCGCCGTGCGGCGGGGCGCCCTCGGCTGTCGGCAGAGGCCGGTCGTCAGCCGGCCGCGTAGTTGCGCAGGAACAGTGCCTCGGCCACCGACAGGCGCTCCAGCTCCTGGGGCGACACGCTCTCGTTCACGGCGTGGATCTGGGCCTCCGGCTCGCTCAGGCCGATCAGCAGGATCTCGGCCTGCGGGTAGAGCGAGGCGAGGGTGTTGCACAGCGGGATCGAGCCGCCCTGGCCGGCGTACTGCATCTCCTGGCCCGGGTAGGCGACCGCCATCGCCTCGGCCATCGCCGCGTACGCCGGGCTGGTGGTGTCGGCGCTGAACGCCTGGCCCTGCCCGACCTGTTCGACGGCCACCCGGGCGCCCCACGGCGTGTGCGCCTCCAGGTGGGCCTGGAGCAGCTTGGTCGCCTCGACGGCGTCCGCGCCCGGCGGCACCCGCAGGCTGACCAGCGCGCGGGCGCTCGCCTGCACCGACGGGGTGGCGCCGACGACCGGCGGGCAGTCGATGCCGAGGACGGTGACCGCCGGGCGCGCCCAGATCCGGTCGGCGACCGTGCCGGAGCCGATCAGCTGCACGCCGTCGAGCACCTTGGCGTCCGCCCGGAACTGCTCCTCGTCGTACTGCAGACCCTCCCACCGCGTCCCGGGGGCGAGCCCGTCGACGGTCGTCGAGCCGTCCTCGGCGCGCAGCGAGTCCAGGACGCGGATCAGCGCGGCCAGCGCGTCGGGGGCCGCACCGCCGAACTGGCCCGAGTGCAGGTTGCCTTCGAGCGTGTCGATCCGCACGCGCACGAGGGTCATGCCGCGCAGGGTGGAGGTCACCGTCGGCAGTCCGACGCGGAAGTTGCCCGCGTCGCCGATGACGATGGTGTCGGCCGCCAGCAGCTCGGGGTGCTGCTCGGCGTACCGCTCCAGACCGCCCGTGCCCTGCTCCTCCGAACCCTCGGCGATGACCTTGACGTGCACGGGCACGCCGCCGTTCGCCTTCAGCGCGCGCAGCGCGAGCAGGTGCATGATCACGCCGCCCTTGCAGTCGGCGGCGCCGCGCCCGTACCAGCGTCCGTCGCGCTCGGTCAGTTCGAACGGCGGGGTCGTCCAGGCGGCCTCGTCCAGCGGGGGCTGCACGTCGTAGTGGGCGTACAGCAGCACCGTCTTCGCGCCCTCGGGCCCGGGCAGGCAGCCGTAGACCGACTGCGTGCCGTCGGGGGTGTCGAGCAGGGCCACGTCCTGGAAGCCCTCGGCGCGCAGGGCGTCGGCGACCCAGTTGGCGGCGCCCTCGCTCTCGCTCTTCGGGAACTGGTCGAAGTCCGCCACCGACTTGAAGGCCACCAGTTCGGCGAGCTCCGCCTGCGCCCTCGGCATCAGCGAGGCGACGGTCTCGGCGACCGGATTCGACGACATGGGCACGCTCCTTGTGGGTGCGACGTTGTACGAGTGAAGTGCAGAGATCCTCCCACAGCGGTCCGCGGCGACGGCCGCCGTAGGATGCGTAGGACAGTGCGGCAGCGGCTTGATCGGGAGCAGTAGACCATCGTGAGCAGCGAGAACTCTTCGGCGGACGACGTGCAGCGGGTGTGGGACGTCGTCGTGGTGGGCGCGGGACCCGCGGGGGCCTCGGCCGCCTACGCGGCGGCGGTCGCGGGGCGGCGCGTGCTGCTGCTGGAGAAGGCCGAGCTGCCACGGTACAAAACCTGCGGCGGGGGCATCATCGGCCCCTCGCGCGACGCGCTGCCGCCCGGCTTCGAGCTGCCCTTCCGCGACCGGGTGCACGCGGTCACGTTCTCCAACAACGGCCGTTTCACCCGCACCCGCCGCTCCAAGCAGATGCTGTTCGGCCTGATCAACCGGCCCGAGTTCGACCAGCAGCTGGTCGAGCACGCGCAGAAGGCGGGCGCCGAGCTGCGGACGGGCGCCACCGTCCAGCGCGTCGAGCAGCACGGCTCGGCGGTGCCGGACCGGCGCACGGTCGCCGTGGTGCTGCAGGGCGGCGAGACACTGCTCGCCCGGGCCGTGGTCGGCGCGGACGGCAGCGCCAGCCGGATAGGAGCACACGTCGGAGTCAAGCTCGACCAGGTGGACCTCGGTCTGGAGGCCGAGATCCCGGTGCCGGAGACGGTCGCCGAGGACTGGAAGGGACGGGTCCTCATCGACTGGGGCCCGATTCCCGGCAGTTACGGCTGGGTCTTCCCGAAGGGGGACACCCTCACGGTCGGCGTGATCTCGGCGCGCGGCGAGGGCGCGGCGACCAAGCGGTATCTGGAGGACTTCGTCGCCCGGCTCGGCCTGTCCGGCTTCGAACCGAGCATCTCCTCCGGCCACCTCACCCGCTGCCGGGCCGACGACTCCCCGCTGTCGCGGGGGCGGGTGCTGGTGTGCGGTGACGCGGCGGGGCTGCTGGAGCCGTGGACGCGGGAGGGCATCTCCTTCGCCCTGCGCTCGGGGCGGCTCGCGGGGGAGTGGGCGGTGCGGATCGCCGAGGCGCACGACGCGGTGGACACCCGCCGCCAGGCGCTGAACTACGCGTTCGCCGTGAAGGCCGGCCTCGGCGTCGAGATGAGCGTCGGCAAGCGGATGCTGACGGTCTTCGAGCGTCGGCCTGGCCTGTTCCACGCGGCGCTCACGGGCTTCCGGCCCGCGTGGAACGCGTTCAAGGAGATCACCCAGGGGTCGACCTCGCTCGGCGAGATCGTCCGCACCCACCCCATGGCCCAGCGGGCCCTGATGGCGCTCGGACCACGTCCGGAGAGCGCCGGGGCCGCCGGGGGCGTGGACGCCGGTGAGGGCGGCCGGGGTGCGGAGGGCGCCGGGGGCCGCGCCGGCGGCGAGAGCGGGGAGGGGCGCGAGGGACGCGAGGGCGCTTCCTGAGCGTTCAGCTCGCGACCGTGATCCGGAAGACCGGGTGGTCGGGTGCGATGCGGCGCAGGTCGGCGTCGGGAGAGTCGGGGCCGACGCCGTTGAAGAACACGCCGACCTCCGCCTTCCACCGCTTGAGGTAGGCGCGCAGCAGCGGGACCTTGTCGTCGTCGCCGACCTCCGTGGCGGTGAAGACGTCCACGTGCTTGCCGAGGTGCAGCTCGCCGCCGCCGGCCGCCCGCATGTTGTGCGTCCACTGGACGTGACCCCGCGGCGCCACCAGGTACTGCTGCCCGTCCACGACCAGCAGGTTCACCGGCGTGGTGCGCCACTCGCCGCTCTTGCGGCCGCGGACCGCGAGCACTCGCGAGCCCCAGACGCTGATCCCGCGGCGGGTCATCCACGCCACCATGCGGTTGAAGACGTTGACCGTGAACCAGCCGGGCTTCTTGACGTGCGTGGACATGGTGACCCCCATGGAGTGCCGGGTATCGAGTACCGGGTGAGTGAGTGGCGCTCTCTTTTGTGAGCACTGCTCTCGCTTGATGAACAGTCTGCATGAAACGGTGCTCCGAAGCAAGAGCAGTGCTCTCGCTTTATTGCACTGCTCTCGTCTGCGTGCACTGCTCTCGTCTGCGTGCACTGCTCTCGTTTCATGGGACACTGCCACCCATGAGCACCGCACACAGCGCCCGCGCCCGAGCCCGGATCGAGATCACCGCCGCCATCAAGGACGCGGCGCGCAGACAGCTCGCCGCCGAGGGCGCCGCCAAGCTCTCCCTGCGCGCGGTGGCCCGCGAGCTCGGCATGGTCTCCTCGGCGCTCTACCGCTACTTCCCCAGCCGCGACGACCTGCTGACCGCGCTCATCATCGACGCCTACGACTCCGTCGGCGCCGCGGCCGAGGCGGCGCACGAGGCCGCCGCCGACGCCGCCCCCGTCGAGCGCTGGACCGCGGTCTGCGAGGCCGTACGCGCCTGGGCCCTAAACCACCCCCACGAGTACGCCCTGATCTACGGCTCCCCGGTCCCCGGCTACACCGCCCCCGACACCACCGTCCCCGCCGCCTCCCGCGTCGGCCTCGTCCTGATCACGATCGTCCGCGACGCCCTCCACGGCCCCGGCGTGACCTTCCCCCCGCTCCCCGCCGACCTCCGCCCCGAAGCCGAACGCCTCCGCGCCGACATCGCCCCCGACCTCCCCCCGGCGGTGGCCACGGCCCTGGTCGCGGCCTGGGCCGAGCTGTTCGGCCTGGTGGGTTTCGAACTGTTCGGACAGTTCAACCGGGTGATCGAGGACCGGGACAGATTCTTCCGCCACGCGGCCGAGCGACTGGGCCGCGGCGTGGGCCTGCGGTAGGCGTACTTCCCCGGGAGTACGGGTGATCGCCACGCCCGGTGGACGCCGTGGGGGTGTGGGGGCGTCTAGCGTGGCGGCATGGACGAGCAGGGCGTACGCGGAGGGGGGCCGCCGGGGCGGTGGCGCGGGGCGCCGTGGGCGGGGCGTTGGGGTGGGGAGGAGCAGGCGGGGCGGTGGCCGTGGCGGTCGACCGTGGCCCTCACCGTCTTCGTGCTGGTCGGCTCCCACTTCGCAGCGCAGCAGCAGGAGGGCAGGCGGGCCGACCTCGACGTCTTCGCGCGGGTGCTGCTGCTGGCCGGCTCGGGTCTGCTGCTGTGGCGGCGGCGCCACCCGGTGCTCGTCGTGTACGGCACGGCCGCCGCGGCCATGGTGTACCTGGGCGCCGGATACCCGTACGGGCCGGTGTACCTGACCGTGGCACTGGCCTGCTTCAGCGCGGTGGCCGCCGGCCATCGCAAGGCCGCCTGGGGGGCGGTGGGGATGCTGTGGGCCGGGCACGCGCTGGTCGCCCACTGGCTCTATCGCCGCCTGCCACCGGCCGGCGACGCGGCGGCCTCCTGGGGGCAGGAACTCGTGATCGCCGCCTGGGTGGTGGCGATCGTCGCGGTCGCCGAGCTGACCCGGACCCGGCGCGAGCAGTGGGCCCGCGAGCGGGCCGAGCGCGCGCAGGCGGCGCGGCGGCGGGCCGACGAGGAACGGCTGCGGATCGCCCGCGAGCTGCACGACGTCCTCGCCCACAGCATCTCCGTCATCAACGTCCAGGCCGGCGTCGGCCTCGCCCTCCTCGACACCGACCCCGAACAGGCCCGCACCGCGCTGACCACCATCAAGGCCGCCAGCAAGGAGGCCCTCGGCGAGGTGCGCCAGGTGCTCGACACGCTGCGTACGCCAGGGGAGGCGCCGCGTGCGCCGGCCCCCGGCCTCGACCGGCTTCCCGAGCTGGTGGCGCAGGCGGCGAGCGCCGGACTCACCGTGGACGTCGAGGGCCGGCCGCCCCGGCTCGCCCCGGGCACCGACCTCGCCGCCTTCCGTATCGTCCAGGAGGCGCTCACCAACGTCGTACGGCACTCCGGCTCACGGCATGCGCGGGTGCGCCTCGACCACGACGCCCGCGCGCTCAGCCTGCGCGTCGACGACGACGGGCCCGCCACCGGCGCCGACGCGGGCGGCAGCGGCAACGGGCTGGCCGGAATGCGGGAGCGGGCCGCCGCGCTCGGTGGCACGATCGAGGCGGGCCCACGCCCCGACGGGGGGTTCCGGGTGCTCGCCGTGCTGCCGCTCGACGGGAGCGCGGTGGGCGGCGCCCCCGAGAACGCTAAGGAGGACAACCGGTGATCCGCGTACTGCTCGCCGACGACCAGTCGCTCGTGCGGGCCGGTTTCCGGGCGCTGCTCGACGCGCAGCCCGACATCGAGGTGGCCGGCGAGGCCTCCGACGGCGAGGAGGCCCTGCGCAAGGTGCGCGAACTGCGCCCGGACGTCGTCCTGATGGACATCCGCATGCCCACCCTGGACGGGCTGGCCGCGACCCGCCGTATCACCGAGGACGCGGCGCTCGGCGAGGTGAGGGTGGTCATGCTGACGACCTTCGAGCTGGACGAGTACGTCTTCGAGGCGATCCGCTCGGGCGCCTCCGGCTTCCTGGTCAAGGACACCGAACCGGACGAACTCCTGCGCGCGGTACGGGCCGTGGTGGGCGGCGACGCGCTGCTGTCACCGGGGGTGACGCGCCGGCTGATCGCCGAGTTCGCCGCCCGCTCCAAGGAGCCCGCGGCCGAGGGCGTCCTCGCCGGACTCACCGACCGGGAACGGGAGGTGATGGCCCTGGTCGGCATCGGCCTGTCCAACGAGGAGATCGCCCGCCGCCTGGTGGTCAGCCCGCTCACCGCCAAGACCCACGTCAGCCGCACCATGGTCAAGCTCGGCGCCCGGGACCGGGCCCAACTGGTCGTCTTGGCCTACGAGTCGGGCCTGGTCCGCCCGGGCTGGCTCGGCTGATCCCCCGCAGCCGTGCGCCCGGCGAGGCAAGCAGCCCTCGCCGGGCGCACGTGGGGGAGGCGGTCCCCCTCAGTCGCGTACGGTGACGCGCTCCGCCTCCAGGGAGGTGGACTTGGCGACCACGAGGGACCGCTGCGGGCGGCGGGTGCGCAGACCCGTGAGGGTGATCAGCAGGCCGGCCACGGCGATCCCGGTCACCACGATCAGCCCGGGACGGTAACTGTCCAGGACGGCCTGCGCGTCGGCGTGCGCGGGGGCGTTCGCGGTCACCACCGCCGTCACGACGGCCAGGAAGATCGCGCCGCCGACCTGGACCGAGGTGTTGAGCAGCCCGGAGACCATGCCCTGCTCGTGGTCCTCGACCCCGGTGGTGGCCTGGATGTTGAGCGAGGGGAAGACCAGCGCGCAGGCCGCGCCGATCAGCAGCATCGACGGCAGGACGACGGCGGCGTACGCCGGGCTGAGGTCGACGCGCAGGAACAGCGCGTACGCGCCGGCCATCAGCGCGAAGCCCACCAGGATCAGCCGCTGTGTGCCGAACCGGTCGACGACGGCGCCGACCTTCGTGGAGGACACCGCGACCAGCGCGCCGGCCGGCAGGAAGGCCAGCGCCGTGTGCAGCGCGGACCAGCCCAGCAGCGTCTGCATGTACAGGGTGGCCAGGAACTGGAAGCCGACGTACGACCCGAAGAACGCCATCGCGCCCAGCTGGGCCCGGATCTGGTTGCCGGAGCGCAGCACGCCCAGCCGGATCAGCGGGCCGGGCGAGCGGCGCTCGACGGCGACGAACACGGTGAGCAGCACGGCGACGGCGAGGAAGGACAGCAGGGTGCGCGCCGACCCCCAGCCGGCCTCCGGTGCCTGGACGACGGTGAACACGAGCAGGAGCATCGAGGCGGTGCCGAGGACCGCGCCCGGGACGTCGTAGCCGTTGTGGTCCTTCTCGCGTTCGCTGCGCGGCAGCAGCTTCAGTCCGGCCAGCAGGGCGAGTACGGCGATGGGCGCGGGCAGCAGCATGGTCAGCCGCCAACTGGCCTCGGTGAGCAGGCCGGAGAGGACCAGGCCCATCGAGAAGCCGGTGGCCGCGCAGGTGGTGTAGATGGACAGGGCGCGGTTGCGCAGCGGGCCCTCGGCGAAGGTCGTGGTGATGATCGACAGACCGGCCGGTGCGGTGAAGGCCGCGCTCAGACCCTTGACGAAGCGGCTGGCGATCAGCAGCGGACCGGAGTCGACGAGCCCGCCGAGCAGGGAGGCGACGGCGAAGACGCCCAGGGCGACCAGAAAGACCTGGCGCCGGCCGAGCAGGTCGGCGGTGCGGCCGCCGAGGAGCAGCAGACCGCCGTAGCCGAGGATGTAGCCGCTGACGACCCATTGCAGCGCCGAGGTGGACAGATCGAGATCGGAACCGATGGACGGCAGGGCGACGCCGACCATCGACACGTCCAGCGCGTCCAGGAACATCGCGGCGCACAGCACCAGCAGGGTGCCCCACAGCCTGGGCGTCCAGCGTCCCTCGGAAACGGTGGTGGTGAGCGGAGAGGTCATGCCCCCAGACACTACATGCACGTGCATGAGATGCAAGCGCATTTAATTCTGATGCAACGAGTTTGTTTCTCTGCTAGGGTCCGGCCATGGCGGCGAAGAAGGCCGAGCAGGCGCTCGTGGACCAGTGGCGGGACATCCTCGCGCTCCATGCGCGCACCCAGTGCGAACTGGACCGCGCGCTGCACGGGCACGGCCTGTGCGCCAGCGACTTCGAGGTGCTGGACGTGCTGGCCGGCGACGCCTGCGCCTACCGCGTGCAGGAGATCTCCGAGCGCGTGCATCTGAGCCAGAGCGCGCTGTCCCGGCTGATCGCCCGGCTGGAGAAGGACGGCCTCGTCGAGCGCGCGATGTGCCCCGAGGACCGCCGCGGCGTCCGCGTGGCTCTCACCCCGAAGGGCCGCACGCTGCACGGCGAGGTGCTGCCGGTGCAGCGCGCGGTGCTGACGCGGATGCTCAGCTCCGCCTGACGCCGGTTGCTCACCTCCACGTCGCCGCGCGGCCGCTCGGCTTCACCCGACCGCCGACCTCTCCCGCCACAGCCCCGCGACCGAGGCGTCCCCGGTCACGCTCGGGAAGGGCGCCCGGTTCCACAGCGCCACGTACAACTGCCGGGAATCCCCGGCCACTTCGCAGTCCGCGTCCCCCGCGTCGTCCCGCACGGTCACGGGCGGCTCCGCGGACAGGCGTACGGTCCACACGGCACCCGCCACGTCCGTCGCCCGCACCCGCAGCACCCGGGGCTCGGCGCAGCGGACCGCGCTCCTGCGGCGGGCGTGGAAGCCGCTCAGCAGCTCGTCGATGCCGTCGACGGCGAAGTCCGGGGCGATACCGGAGGGCGTGCCGCCCCGCGCCGACTCCGCGTCCACGCGGTGCACCGTGGTCTCGTGCGCCTGCCGCCGCGCCCAGAACACCAGCGGCGACGGCGCGGGCAGGAAGTGCCAGCACTCCACGTCCGGCGAGGCGGAGGCCAGGGTGTCGACGAGCCACCGGTGACCCTCGCGGAACCAGGCCATGAGCTCGGCGCCGTCCAGCTCGGGCAGCCCGCCCTCGGGCCGGGGGGAGGTGTGCCCCTCGGCGACGAACGCGCCCGCCCACCGGTGCACCATCCCCGTGTGCCGTACGAGGTCACGCACCTGCCAGCCGGGACACGTCGGCACCTTGGCGTCGACCCCGGCCTCCTCCGCGGCCGCCGCCAGCAGCCGTCCCTCCCGGTCCAGGACCCGCACGAACTCGGATGTCTCCATGAGGAGAGTGTGCCGGTTGGAGTGCGGTCGAGGGGATGAGCCGGACATGATGGAGGCGTACGGCCGTGCCGCCCGACGAGTCCGGGAGACCGATGACGCCATGAGTTCCTTCTCACCCGGCTTCCGCGGGCGCGCCCGCTCGCTCGCCGACAGACTGCCGCCCGGCCAGTATCCGACCGAACAGTTCCCCGTGCTGTCCGCCGGCCCCACGCCCCGGGTGTCCACCGACACCTGGACCTTCACCGTCACCACGGAACTCGGCGAGACGCACACCTGGACGTGGGCGGAGATGATGGCCCTGCCGCAGCAGGAGACCGTCACCGACATCCACTGCGTGACCCGCTGGTCCAAGTTCGACACCCGGTGGCGCGGCGTCCCCCTCGACGCCTTCTTCGAGGACGTCGAGACGGCCGCGGACTTCGTCACCGTGCACAGCCACGGCGGCTACACCACCAACCTGCCGCTGGAGGACCTCCTCGACGGCCGTGCCTGGCTCGCCCACACCTACGACGACGAGCCCCTCGCCCCGGAGCACGGAGGACCGGCCCGGCTCCTCGTGCCGCACCTGTACTTCTGGAAGTCGGCCAAGTGGGTGCGCGGACTGCGGCTCACCCACGAGGACGAACCCGGCTTCTGGGAGTCGGTCGGCTACCACAACTACGGCGACCCCTGGCGCGAGCAGCGCAACTGGGGGGACTGACATGGCGGCCCTCGCCTGGCGCCCGGCCCGGCTCGTCGAGCGCCGCCCGCTGACCGCCACCGCCCGCGCCCTCGTCCTCACGGTGCCGGGCTGGCCCGGCCACCTCGCCGGCCAGCACGTCGACGTGCGGCTGACGGCCGACGACGGCTACCAGGCCGTGCGCAGCTACTCCCTCGCCGCGCCGGCCGACGGCGACCGCATCGAGCTGGGCGTGCAGGCCGTGGCCGACGGGGAGGTCTCGCCCTACCTGGCCGACGGGCTGCCGCAGGGCGCCGAGGTGGAGGTGCGCGGTCCGCTCGGCAACTGGTTCGTCTGGCGGCCGGAGCGGCCCGAGCCGGTGCTGCTGGTCGCCGGCGGCTCCGGGGTCGTGCCGCTGATGGCCATGGTCCGGGCCCACCGGGAGACCCGGTCGGTCGCCCCGTTCCACCTGCTGTACTCGGTGCGCACCCCGGACGAGGTCTGGTACGGCGACGAGCTGACCGACCGCGGCCCGAGCCTCGACGTCCACCTGCTCTTCACCCGCCAGGCGCCGCCCGGCAGTCCGCGCGCGGTGGGCCGCCTCGCCCAGGAGGACCTGGAGAAAAGGGCGGGCCGTCTCGATCCGGCCAGTCCCGTCTACGTCTGCGGCCCCACCGCCTTCGTCGAGACGGCCGCCGACCTGCTCACCGGCCTGGGCCGGGACCCCGCCACCATCCGCACCGAACGCTTCGGCTGACCGGAGGCCCCGATGCCCGACGACACCACCCACCCCGGCCCCATCCACCCGGACACCGCCGACGCCGACTCGGCCCGCCTCGACACCACCCGCCTGGACGGCAACTGCCTGGCCGGCCCGCTCTCGGAGATCCTCTCCGCGGAGCCGACGACCGCCTGGTGGCGCTGCCCGGAGTGCGCGCGCTCCGGTCCGCTCGCCCAGCTGCACGTCTACGGTCCCGAGCCGGGCCTGACCGCCCGCTGCCCCGGATGCGCGTACATCGCCCTGAGACTGGTCAGGGAGGGCGAGCACATCTGGCTGACCCTCGGCGGCGGCACCGGTGCCTTCCGGTTCCGCACCGCCTGACCCGCGACCGAGCGGGAGGCCCAAGTACCTTGTGTGGCGGGGGAGTTGGTCGCCGCCGTGTACCCGCCGAGCGGCCCGCTGACATGGTCGGGCCGGTGTTCGTGCCTGCCGGGTCGGTGAACTGACGGTACGTCAGGAATGCACCTGCTCACGAGGCGTGCGGCGCAGCAGGAGGTTCATGGCGGTGAGGGTGAGGACCGTCTCGCCGCGCTGGTTGAGGACCTCGACACCGGTGTGGACGAGCCCGCGGTCCGGCTTGGAGCGCGAGACGCGTGCCTGCCGGACGGTCGTGCGGATGGAGAGGCTGTCGCCGGGGCGCACCGGCCGGACCCAGCGCAGTTCGTCGATGCCCGGGGAGGCCAGGCCGGCCGTCTTGCTGATGTAGTGGTCGGCGTACAGGCGCATCATGACGGCGCAGGTGTGCCAGCCGCTCGCGATCAGCCCCTTGAAGGGGCCGCGTTCGGCCGCCGCGGGGTCGGTGTGGATGCTCTGCGGGTCGAACGCGCCGGCGAAGCGGAGGATCTCCTCCTCGGTCACCGTGATGCTGCCGTACGCGAACACCGAGCCCGGCACGTAGTCCTCGAAGCAACGGTCCTCGATGGGGGCGGCGAAGTCGGCGTCGCCGAGCGCGGTCGTGGCGGGTGTCGTCATTCCCCGCAGCATAGGCCGAGCACGTCCGCGAGTTCCCCGAGATCGCCCACCGTGTACGTCGGCTCGCTCATCGTCCGTGGGTAACCGGCCGCCCCGCGCCGCACCCAGGCCCCCAGCAGCCCGGCCCGCCGGGCGCCGTCCACGTCCCAGGGGTGCACGGCGACCAGCAGGGCCTGGTCGGGGCGGGTGCCGGCCCGCTCGACGGCGTGGTGGTAGGCGGCCGGCGCGGGTTTCCAGCGACGCGGTCCGCCCACGTCGAGGACCGCCTCGAAACGGTCCAGCAGGCCGGCACCGGACAGCAGCCGTTCGGTCAGCTCCGCGCTGCCGTTGGTCATCGTCACCAGCCGGAACCCGGCCTCGCTCAACCGCCGTACGCCGTCCGGGACGTCGGGGTGCACCGGCAGGTGCGCGAAGCCGTCCACGACGTGCCGGGCCGCGGCCTCCACGTCGCCGGTCCACCCCTCGACGGCGGGCAGCAGGCCGCGCAGCCCGTCGAGGGCGACCTCCGCGAAACCGGCGTACGCCCCGGCCGCCGTGAGCGCGAAACCGTCCCGCAGCACCCCCGCGAACCAGGTCGGCAGCAGTTCCGGTGGCGCCCCGACCTCGGCGAGGCGGGTGCGTAGCGGGGTGAGGTCGCTGAGGGTCTCGTTCACGTCGAAGACCAGGACCCGCGGGCCCGGGCGGCCTGCGTCGGACACGGTGGCGCTCCCTTCCGGTGGGCGGACCACCTGCTCAACGGCCTGCCGTGTGGCGGGTCACGGCACCGATGAGCGCGGCCGTCGCGGCCAGGGCCGCCACGCTGGTGAGCGCGACGGGCAGCGAGAACCAGTCCGCCATGAACCCGATGGCGGGCGGTCCGAGGAGCATGCCGCCGTAGCCGAGGGTGGAGGCGATCGCGACGCCGTCGGGGCCGGCGAGGCGCCCGGCGCGTTCGACGGCGACGGGGAACAGGTTGGCCAGGCCCAGCCCGGTGATCACGAAGCCGAGGAACGCGGCCCACAGGGCGGGGGCGAGCGCGCCGAGCAGCATGCCGGCGGCGGCCGTCGTGCCGCCGTACACCAAAGTGCTGGTCCGTCCGAGCCGCTCCAGCAGCCGGGTGCCGGTGAGCCGGCCGACGGTCATGGCCAGCGCGAAGCAGGAGTAGCCGACGGCCGCGGCGCCCGGGCCGGCGTCCAGGTCCTGCTCCAGGTGCAGGGCGCTCCAGTCGGCCAGCGCGCCCTCGCCGTAGGCCGTGCACAGGGCGATCAGACCGAAGGTGATCACCAGGCCGCGGGTGCGGGGGTCGAGGCGGCGCCGCGCGGGCCGCGCGGAGGCGTCCTTCGGTGTGCTCTCCGGCGGTCTGGGGGAGGGGATGCGCAGCAGGGTGCGCCCGGCCAGGGCGGTCACGACCAGGCCGATCACCGTCAGGCACAGCAGATGCCGGGTGGGGGAGAGGAGACCGGCGACCAGCCCGCCCAGGCCCGCGCCGAGCATGCCCCCGAGGCTGAACGCGGCGTGGAAACTGGGCATGATCGGCCGGCCCAGCGCGGTGACCAGGTCGACGGCGGCGCTGTTGAAGGCCACGTTGATGCCGCCGTAGGCACTGCCGAAGACGAGGAGCACGGCGCCGAGGGCGAGGGCCGAGTGAGTGAGCGGGGGCAGGGCGACGCTCAGCGACAGCAGGACACCGCAGACCACGGTCATGAGGTGGCTGCCGAACCGGCGGCAGAGCCGGCCGGTGAGCATCATCGTGACGACCGCGCCGGCGGAGACCCCGAGCAGGGCGAGTCCGAGAGCGCTGGCGGAGGCGCCGGTCTGGGCCTTGATGGCGGGGATGCGGACGACCCAGCCGGCGAAGACGAAGCCGTCGAGGGCGAAGAAGACGGTGAGGACGAGACGGAGTCGGGTGAGGTCGCTGCCGGTGCCCGGCACGGCGCTGTGCATACGGGATTTGTTTATCAGCGGCACAAAATAAAGGCTAGGTGGGGTGCGGGCGCGGGGCAAGGCTTACGCGGAACGTCCGCCGCCGCGGGCGATATGCTCCGGCGCATGCGGTTGTCGGGGGATGTCGCGGCCGGGGCCGACTCGATGGCGGTCGGTGGTCATGCCGGGTAGGCGCAGTGCGCTGCTCATCGCGACGGGCGTGTACGCGGATCCGGCGCTGAGGACGCTGCGCTCACCGGTCCGGGACGCCGGCGGGCTCGCGGAGGTCCTCGGGGATCCGGACATCGGCGGGTTCGAGGTCACGCGGGTCGTCGACCGGCCGCAGCCGGAGGTCGCCCGGTCCCTCGAAGCCTTCTTCCTGGACCGAAGCCGGGACGACCTGCTGTTGCTGCACGTCTCGTGCCACGGCGTGAAGGACGACGACGGCAGGCTCTACTTCGCCGCCCGGGACACCGACCGCCGGCTCCTGGCGTCCACCGCGACCTCCGCCGAGTTCGTCCACGAGCAGATGCGCCGCTGCCGGGCGAGGTCGATCGTGGTGCTCCTCGACTGCTGCTACAGCGGCGCCTTCCTGCCCGGGGCGAAGGGCGACGCGGCGGTGCACGTGAGGGAGGAACTGGCGGGCCACGGGCGGGCGGTGCTCACCGCCACGAACCGTACCGAGTACGCGTGGGAGGGCGACGTTCTCACGCGGCTGGCGCCCGAACCCTCCCGGTTCACCGGAGCCGTGATCGAGGGCCTGCGCACCGGGGAGGCGGACCGGGACGGGGACGGGTTCGTCGATGTCCACGAGCTGTACGGATACGTCTACGAGCGGATCCTGGCCGCCGGGGTGAAGCAGAGTCCGCAGATGTGGGCCGAGCTCGAATACCGGGTGCCCATCGCGCGAGCCGCCCGGCGGGCCGGGCAGCTCCCCGCCGTGGTCGCCCAAGGGGCGGAGGAGCCCGTGGTGTTCAAGGGTTACACCGCGAGCGTGACCCTCTACTCGGACCGGGCCGAGATCAGGCGCACGCTCATGGGGAGGGCCACCGGCGCCCGGGACTGTGTGATCCCCTTCGCCGACGTCGTCAAGGTGCAGTCCAAGGAGCCCACCCTCCTCGGCAACGGTTACGTACAGCTCGCCACCGCGCAGGACGGCTACCAGCTGCGGACCGTGAGCGCGAAGCCCGAGCAGGGGGTGGCGAACAACTCGCGCACCGTCATGTTCAGTTGGAACCAGCGGGAGACGTACGCGGCCTGCCTGGCGGCGGTCACCGCGCGGGTGCGGCGGACGGTCTGAGGCGGGGTGTGCTTCAGGTGGGGCGGCGTCTCAGGTGGGGCGGGTTCGCGAAGGCGCCGGCGGCGCGGGCCTGCGCCCGTCCCGCGGTGCCGGCTGCTCGGTGATGTGTCAACCAGATCTACACTGACCTCATGGAGGAGACGGTCCGCTGGCTGACGCCGGAGGAGCAGCAGGCGTGGCGGGGCATTCTGCGGCTGCAGGACAGGCTGCGCGGCCGGCTGGCGCGCCTGCTGCAGTCCGAGTCCCATGTGTCCGCCGCGGACTTCGCGGTGCTGGTGGAGCTGACCGACGTACCGGACGGGCGGCGGCGGTTCGTGGAGCTCGCCAGGGCGCTGGAGTGGGAGAAGAGCCGGATGTCGCACCACGTCTCCCGTATGGTCGGGCGCGGGCTGGTGGTGCGGGACGAGTGCCCCGAGGACGGGCGCGGCGCCTTCGTGGTGATCACGGACGCCGGACGGGAGATGATCGAGGCCGCCGCCCCGAGACACGTGGAGGCGGTGCGCGAGCTGTTCCTCGACCACGTCACCCCGGCTGAGCTGCGGACCCTGGCCGAGATCGCCGAGCGCGTGCTGCGGAGGCTGGACGAGGAGCCGCCGTCCTGACCGCCGCGAGGGGGGAATAGAGGGGCGCGGCGTCGGGTTGCACGGACAGCGTTGACGTGTCAACCAGATGGAGGGGCCACGATGACCGACACCTTCAACCAGTACCCGGCGAACGACGGTGTGGCGCCCGACCGCTGGGCCAGTGCCCTGCACCTGTTCGACGACGGCGTCGGCGTCCCGCACGAGGAGACCACCCTGGAACGCTGGGAGCGGGCCCGGCTGCTGTTCGAGGCGAGGGACTACATCGGGGCCGCACGCCTGCTCACCGCCGTGGTGGAGGAGGCGCCGGAACAGACCGGCCCCCGGCTGCTGCTGGCCCGCGCCTACTACCACTCGGCCCAGCTGCGGCGCGCCGAGGAGCAGTTGCGGCGCATCGTCGAGCGTGACCCGGTGGAGCACTACGCCCATCTGATGCTGGGCCGCACGCTGCAACGCCAGGGACGCGGGGCCGAGGCGGAGCCGTGGCTGCGGATGGCCGCCGCGTTCTCGGGCGAGTTCCGGGACGACGACTGAGCGCCGCTCCGCTTCCGGGACACGGGCACTCCCGCGCGCGGGCGGTCGGGCCGGTCGTGCTTGCCGCCGTGTTCCGGGCTCCGGCACGATCGCCCCACCCGCCTCCCACGCAACGGGCGGCGGCGGTCGAGGAGGTCCGGTGGGCAGACGATGGCTGTTCGTCTCGGCGGCCGTGGCGCTCATCGCCGTCGCCGTGACGGTGGTGCTGCTGCCCGGCCACAAGGCCGACGCCGGATCCGGCCGGGCCGGCCCCGTCGCCCGTACGCAGGCGGACGCCCCGGCCGCCGACGGCTCCTCGACCCCGTCCGCCCCCGCGAGAAGCACGTCGGCGCGGCCCTCGGCGGAGGCCAGGGCGACCGCCGCGCCCAGGCAGCACGCCCCCGCGCGCACCGCCCCGGCGAAGCCGTCCACGGCCGCCACCGCCGAAGCGGCCTCCGGGACCGCCCCGCTGGCGGGGCGCATCCGCCCCGGCGTCACCTACCGGGGCGTCGCCACCTTCTACGACTCCGACGGCACCGGCGCCTGCCTGTACGACGCGAGCTCCGACGTCATGACCGGGGCGATGAACACCGCCGACTACGAGTCGGCCAAGGCGTGCGGCGCGTACGTGCGGGTCCGCGCGGCCAGCGGCGCCGCGATCACGGTCCGTATCACCAACGAGTGCCCCGGGGAGTGCGCGCCCGGGCAGATCGACCTCAGCGCCGAGGCGTTCGCCAGACTCGCCGCTCCCTCGGCCGGCCGCATCCCGATCACCTGGCAGCTCGCCAGCCCCGGCGCGGTCGGCACGCTGTCCATCCGCTACAAGACCGGCTCCACCCGGTACTGGTGCGGCATCCAGGTACTGGACCACCGCAATCCGCTGGCCCGGCTCGAAGTGCAAGCCGGCGGCTCCTGGCGGCAGTTGACGCGCACCGACTACAACTACTTCCTCTCCGGGGACGGCGGCGGCTGCGGCGGTCCGATCAGGGTCACCGACATCTACGGGCAGCGGCTCACGGTCGACGGGATCACGATCCGGCCGAACGCCGTGCAGCCGACCAGGGTCCAGTTCGCCGAGCACTGAGCGCCAGGCGCTGAACGCCGACTGCCGGGCCGGGCTCAGGAGGTGGGCGTCCCGCCGGGCGTGGCCCGGGCGGCGACCAGCCAGCAGGCCCCGGTGAAGCGGACCTCCGCGCCGTGGACGTAGACGTCGAACGCGGCCCGCACCCGGTCGACGACCTGCGCGCGCGTGTCCTCGTCCACCTCGCGCAGGGCCTGGCCGACCGGTCCGAGCCGGCTGAAGTAGGGGATCAGCTCCGGCTCGGGCATCGTGCAGGGCACGTCGACCGCCCGGAGGTCGATCCCGTGCCAGCCGCTGTCGGCCAGGATGCCCCGCACCCGGTCGGGGTCGGCGAAGGCGAACTGCCCCGGCTCGTCGGGCCGGCGGACGGGCAGGTGCGGCAGGAGCGGGGCCGCGGCGCGCTCGGCCGTCGTCATGAACGGGTTCTCCGCGAG
Organism: Streptomyces sp. 7R007; assembly: GCF_054850255.1. Taxonomy (NCBI): domain Bacteria; kingdom Bacillati; phylum Actinomycetota; class Actinomycetes; order Kitasatosporales; family Streptomycetaceae; genus Streptomyces; species Streptomyces sp. 7R007. The sequence goes on from NZ_JBTWMV010000002.1 coordinate 242,015, forward strand.
GCCGCGCCAGGCGACGAACCGGAGCACGCCCGTGTCCTTCGCCGCCCGCCTGAGCCGGGTGAAGGCCGCCACGGGGTCGTCGAAGAACATCACCCCGAAACGGGAGACGACGGCATCGAAGGAGGCCGGTTCGAACGCGTACCGCTGTGCGTCGGCGCGGACGAAGGACACCGGTGCGCCCCGCCGGCCCGCTCCCTCCCGGTCGGCGCGCTGCTGGGCGGCCGTGATCATCGGCTCGGAGATGTCGACGCCGACGCACCGGCCGCCCGGACCGAGCCGACGGGCGAGGGCGAGCGTGGTGCCGCCGGTGCCGCAGCCGACGTCGAGCAGGTGCCCCGCGGGGCCGACGGCGCTGCCCAAGGCGTCGAGGAGCAGCTCCTCGTAGGGCCTCAGCACCTGGTCGAGCACCGCCTGCGACGCAACCCAGGCCTGCCCGGCCGACCCGTTCCAGCGGGCCGACTGCTCCTCGCCGGTCCTGCGCGTGACAGCCATGACCGTCTCCTCTCCTTGCCTTCGCCGGGGCGGGATGCCAGCGTGCTGCTTGAAGCCGACTTGAGGTCAAGGATGACGGAACTGGACATCGCCGAGGTGGCGCAGCGCGCCGGGGTGCGTCCCTCCACGCTGCGGTACTACGAGGAGAAGGGGCTGATCGCCTCCAGCGGCAGACGCGGGCTGCGCCGTCAGTACGACCCGCAGGTGCTGGAACGCCTCGCGCTGATCGGCCTGGGACGGGCCGCGGGGTTCTCGCTCGACGAGATCGCCGGGATGTTCGGGCCGGACGGACGGCTCCGCATCGACCGGCACCTGCCGGCGGGCAAGGCGGCGGAATTCGACCGGCGGATCCGCGAACTGCGTGTCCTGCGCGACTCGTTGCGTCATGCCGCCGCCTGCTCCGCGCCGAGCCACCTCGAATGCCCGGCCTTCCGCCGCCTGCTGCGTGTGGAGCAGGAGCGCCGCGGCAGGGCCGACCACCCCTCTCGTCTCCCTATGTAGACACCGTCTTCCATTTGAGACGACTCCGGGAGAGGATGACCCTCCTTGAACCAGAGGGGGAGGCCGTCTTGGGCGTCTGGTCCGCGCTGCTGCTCGTCGTTGCGGGCGTCGCCTCCGGGCTGAGCGGGTCCATCGCCGGGCTCGCCTCGCTGTTCAGCTATCCCGCACTGCTCGCCGCCGGGCTCCCGCCGGTGGCCGCCAACGTGACCAACACCGTGGCGCTGTTCACCAACACCCTCGGCGCGGCGGCCGGTTCCCGGGAGGAGCTGCGAGGCCAGCGCCGGCGTCTCGTGCGGCTCGCGGTCCTCGCGGCGGTGGGCGGCGCGGCCGGGGCGGCGCTGCTGCTGTCCACGCCCGCGTCGGCGTTCGACCGGGTCGTGCCGTGGCTGATCGCGCTGGGCTCGGCGCTCATCCTGGCCCGCGACCCCCTGCGTCGACTGGCGGCGAGCCGGTCGTGGTCCGGCGACGGCGGGCCGCGCGGCCGGCTGCCGCTGGCCTGCGCGGTGCTCCTGGTGGGACTCTACGGCGGCTACTTCGGCGCGGCGGCGGGCGTTCTGATGCTGGCGGTGCTGTCCCTGTCCGTGAACGAGTCGCTGCGCGTGACCAATGCCGTGAAGAACATCGCCACCGGTGCGGCCAACGTGACCGCCGCGGTGGCCTACGCCTTCCTCGCGCCCGTGGACTGGTCCGCCGCGGCGGCCCTGGGCCTCGGCTGCCTGCTGGGCAGCCGGATCGGGCCCGTCGTCGTACGGCGCCTGCCGGAGCGGCCGTTGCGGGTGGCCGTCGCCCTGGCGGGGCTGGGGCTGGCCGTCTCCCTCTGGCGATCGTAGATCGATTCGTGCGCACCCCATTGACCGACCGGGATCATGCATCTAGCCTCCGTCCTCATATGTAGACGCGGTCTTCGTATGAGAACAAGAGATCAGTTCAAGAGAGAACAGTTCAAAGGAGAACTGCCGCATGCCGCTCCTTGTGGTAGCAGTCAGCGTTCTGGTCCTGCTCGTGCTGATGACGAAGCTGAGACTGAACGGCTTCGCCGCCCTGCTCCTGGTCGCCGTGGGCGTCGCCCTGGTCCGGGGCCTGCCGCTGGAGGACATCCCGGACGTCCTGTCCGAGGGCATCGGAGACCAGATCGGTGACACCATGCTCACCATCGGGCTCGGCGCCATGGTCGGCCGGGTGATGGGGGATTCGGGTGCCGCCCAGCGCATCGCCGGACGACTGCTCGACCTGTGCGGACCGCGCTGGGTGCAGCTCGCCATGGTGCTGTCCGCGATGCTCATCGGCGTCACCATGTTCTACGAGGTCGCCTTCGTCATCATCGTCCCGGTCGCCTTCACCCTCGTCCGCGTCACCCGCTCCAACCTGCTCTGGGTGGGGCTGCCGATGTCCATCGCGCTGTCCACCATGCACAGCTTCCTGCCACCGCACCCCGGCCCCACCGCGGTGGCCGCCACCTTCCACGCCTCCGTCGGACTGACCCTGTTCTACGGCCTGTTCATCGCCGTCCCGGTCGGCGCGCTGGTCGCCCTGGTCTGGCCGCGGCTGCCCTTCGTGCGGACGATGAACCCCGCGATCCCCAAGGGCCTGGTCAGCGAGCGCGTCTTCGACGACGAGGAGATGCCGGGCATGGGCTGGTCGCTGTCGGTGGCCCTGCTGCCCGTGGTGCTGATCGCCGGAGCCGCGGTGACCGACCTCGCCGACTCCGGGGACGGGCCGCTGCTGCACTTCGTCGCCTTCATCGGCTCCGCGCCCATCGCCCTGCTGCTCACCCTGCTGGTCGCCGTCTGGGCGTTCGGACCGCGGACCGGGCGCAGCCTGGCGGAGGTCGGCACCTCCTGCCGGGAGGCCGCCCAGGCGATGGCGATGATCCTGCTGGTGATCGGCGCGGGCGGCGCCTTCAAGAACGTCCTCGTCGAGGGCGGGATCTCCGACTACATCAAGGACTCCACCGACCACTGGTCCATATCGCCGATCATCCTGGCCTGGCTGATCGCCGTCATCCTGCGCGTGGCCCTCGGCTCCGCCACCGTCGCCGTCGTCACCGCCTCCGGCGTGGCGCTGCCGCTGCTCGCGGGCAGCGGTGTCCACCCCGAGGTCATGGTGCTCGCCGTCTCCTGCGGATCCATCGCCTTCTCACACGTCAACGACCCGGGCTTCTGGATGTTCAAGGAGTACTTCAACCTCTCGGTCATCGACGCGATCAAGGCGCGTACGACGTACACAACGGTGCTCGCCGTCCTCGGCCTGGGCGGTGTACTCGTCCTGGAACAGGTGCTGGACGCCCTGAAGGTCTGAGGCACGCGCACGGCACACACCCGGCACGCGCAGAGCACGCACAGTCCCCGTCGCCCACTCACGAGAGCGGTCCGCCCGTCATGAGCCAGCCCGTCGTCACCAAGTTCTCCGTCTACCCGGTCGCCGGCCGGGACTCCATGCTCCTCAACCTCTCCGGCGCGCACGCCCCCTACTTCACCCGCAACGTCCTCGTCCTCGAAGACTCCGAAGGGCGCACGGGATTGGGCGAGGTGCCCGGCGGCGAACCCATCACGCGCACCCTGCGCGAGGCCGAACACCTCGTGGTGGGCGCCCGGCTCGGCGACCACAACCGCGTCCTGCGCGCGATGCACGACACCTTCGCGGACCGCGACGCGGGCGGCCGCGGCGCCCAGACCTTCGACCTGCGCACCACCGTGCACGCCGTCACGGCCGTCGAGTCGGCCCTGCTGGACCTGCTCGGCCAGCACCTCGGCGTCCCGGTCGCCGCCCTGCTCGGCGACGGCCAGCAGCGCGACACCGTACGGATGCTGGGCTACCTCTTCTACGTCGGCGACCCGGACCGCACGGACCTGGACTACGTCCGCGAACCCGACGCGGACGTCGAGTGGTACCGCATCCGGCACGAGGAGGCGCTGACCCCGCAGGCCATCGTCCGCCAGGCGGAGGCCACGTACGACCGCTACGGCTTCCGCGACTTCAAGCTCAAGGGCGGTGTCCTGCCCGGCAGCGAGGAGGTGAAGGCCGTCACCGCGCTCAAGGAGCGCTTCCCCGACGCCCGCGTCACCCTCGACCCCAACGGCGCCTGGTCCCTGCGCGAGGCCGTCGGACTGTGCCGTCCGCTCCTCGGCACGCTCGCCTACGCCGAGGACCCCTGCGGTGCCGAGGACGGCTACTCGGGCCGGGAGATCCTCGCCGAGTTCCGCCGGGCCACCGGACTGCCCACCGCCACCAACATGATCGCCACGGACTGGCGGCAGCTCACCCACGCCCTCGCCCTGCAGTCGGTGTCCATCCCGCTCGCCGACCCGCACTTCTGGACCCTGCGGGGATCGGTCCGGGTCGCGCAACTGTGCCAGGCGACCGGGCTGACCTGGGGCTGCCACTCCAACAACCACTTCGACATCTCCCTGGCGATGATGACCCACTGCGGGGCCGCCGCCCCGGGCGAGTACAACGCCCTCGACACGCACTGGATCTGGCAGGAGGGGCTGGAGCGGCTCACCGTGGAGCCCCCGCGCATCGTCGGCGGCGAGGTCGCCGTCCCCGACGCGCCCGGGCTCGGTGTCCGCCTGGACGCCGAACGGCTGCGGGCGGCGCACGAGCTGTACCGGACGCTGGGCTCGGCGAGCCGTGACGACGCCGTCGGGATGCGCTATCTGGTCGAGGACTGGACGTTCGACGCGAAGCGCCCGTGCCTGGTGCGCTGAGTCCGCGCGGGCGCCTAACCTCCGGTAAACCTGCACACCGTTCACCGGCAGGCCGCCCGGAACCTGAACGACCGTCACGACCGCGCCGGCCCGAGCCGCACGGCGACGGCCCGCGACAGCGGTGGGTGCAGCGGAGCGACAGGGCGTGTGAAGGAGTCCGCATACTCGGTCACCGCGCCGTCACGCCCGTGAAGCCCGGCGCCACAGCACTCCTGCGCCGGGCTCGCGACGGCTGGAAGTTCGCAGGTGGGCGTGGTTTGATCTGCGAACTCAGCCGTTCACCAGTGCACATTCGAAGGGAATCGCACGCCATGAACCTCGCCCCCCAGGTCGCCACGACCGAGATCTCCGACGCCGACCTGGACCACGTCTCCGGCGGCCTCGCGGCCGGCGGTTCCGGCGGCCTGTTCCTCAACACGCCGCTCGGCGACGTCTGCGCCGGCCTGGAGGCCGTCGTGTCGCCCGAGGGCCTGGAGGCCGGCCTGAGCCTCCACGGCACCGCCGCCTGACGCCGCGCAACGCGCACCTCGGGGCCCCGGATCGGCTGATCCGGGGCCCCGGACCGTGAACGAGCCGGTCAGCTCCCGGAGTCGAACCACGCCATCGGATCGGTGTACTGGCCGTCGAGGATGACCTCGAAGTGCAGATGGGGCCCGGTGGACAGGCCGGTGGAGCCCACCAGCCCGACCGGGGCGCCGGCCGTCACGGTCTGGCCCGCCGTGACCTGGAGGGCCGAGAGGTGGCTGTAGGTCGTCTCCAGCCGCTTGCCGTCGAGGGTGCCGTGGTCGATGACGACCCGGTTGCCGTACGCCGTCGTCATCCCCGCGAACTCGACCCGGCCCGCCCGCGCGGCGGAGACCTGGGCCCCGGCGGGCGCGCCGAAGTCCACACCGGTGTGCAGCTTGGTCACCCCGGTCAGCGGGTGCTTGCGCGATCCGAAGGGCGAGGTGACCGTCATGGTGGCGACCGGCGGCGACAGCCAGGCGGCGGTGCTCCGGCCGTCGTTCTGCTCGGGGTTCCGCTGCACGAGGGCGTCGTACTGCGGCAGCCGCGCCTTGACCTCGCGGACGAACGCCCGGGCGCTGCCGGGCACTTGACCCGCCTTCGCCACCGCGTCCGGGCCGGCCGTGTACGCGGCGAGCGTGAGGTCGGCGAGGTCGCCGTTGACGGTGCCCTTGGTCCGCAGGCCGGTCACCTTCTTCGCGAGCGAGCAGTCCCGGCGGCCCAGGGCCATGATCGCGTCCACCGCGTCGTGCGGCGAGGAACGGCCGTTGGCGTCGTCGTCGCGGCCCCAGATCCGCCACTGCGCGTCCGTGAAACGCGCGATGCCGTGCTGCGAGAGGCTGGCGGAGTCGTCGTGCCACCCCGAGAGCCGATCGATCTGGGCGGCGAGCAGGGCGGGTGTGACGGCCGTGCAGGCGGCGGTGGCCTTGCGCAGCCAGGGAACGTAGGAGCCGTCGACGTTGCCGACGGACTGCGCGGCCGGGTCCGGGTCCTGGGACAGGACGGGGGAGAGGCCGCCGGTGAGCGCGAGGAACGTCGACACGCCGGTGAGGGCGAGCAGACCGGGCGCCACGATCAGCGCGAACGGGCCCGGTCGGCGCGGCTTCTTCGGAGTGTGAGGAGAAGGCAGAGAAGGGAGAGGAGAGGGAGGAGCGGGACCGACGGCTTGCGGTGCGTGGTCGCCCGCACTTCCCGCCGTACCGTCCTTCTCCTCGCTCACGCTCGGGACGGTAACGGCTCCCCGACCGGACGTCACCGGCCTGCGGGGCAGACTGGCCTGCCCGAAGAGGCAGCGGTGACGTCCGGCGGGGCGTTCAGGCCGTCACGGGGCCACGGCACGCCCCGTCTGCGGCGAGATCCTGCCGGCGCACAGGCCGCGGGCGGCCAGCCCCTGCGCGATGCGCGGGACGGCGGCCAGGGTGTTGGCGGCCCAGTCGTGCATGAGGATGATCTGGCCGTTGGTCAGGCGCCCGGCGGCCGCCACGATGGCGTCCGTACTGGCGCCGTTCCAGTCCTGCGAGTCGACGTCCCAGATGATCTCGGTCAGGCCGTACTTGGCCTCGACCGCCTTGACCGTGGAGTTGGTCTCGCCGTACGGCGGCCGGAACAGCTGCGGCGTGCCGCCGCCCGCGGCGGCGATGGCCTGCTGGGTCCGGGAGATCTCCGAGTCGACCTGGGACTGGGCGAGTTGGGTCAGATGCGGGTGCGTGTAGCTGTGGTTGCCGACCCACATGCCGGCCGCGACCTCGGCCCGCACCTGGGCGGGGTAGGCGGCGGCGTACTGGCCCTCGTTGAACATGGTGGCCCGCAGCCCGTTCTGCTTCAGCGCGTTCAGCAGGGCGGACGTGTTGCCGGACGGGCCGTCGTCGTAGGTGAGTCCGACGTAGCCGTAGCAGGTCGCGGCCTGCGCGGGGGCGGTGCCCAGGGTGAGCGTGCCGGCAGCGGCGAGGGCGACGGCCGCGGCGGCCGCCAGCGGGCGTAAGGGGAGGCGGCCCGCGCTGCTCATGACGCCACCGTGATGTTGGAGCTGCCGCTGCTCTGGTAGCCCTCGGTGGCGAGGATCATGTAGTAGGCGAAGCTGCCCAGGGGCATCCCCGCGCGTGCCCAGGCGTCGAAGTGGTTGCCGGTGGTGATGCTGCCGCCGGTCCGCTTCGACTGGCGCACGCTCCAGTACTGGTTGAAGGTCTTGGTGCCCTCGACGGACGGGGCGTTGTACCGCGTCGTCTGGTAGATGTCGTACGTGCCGCCGTCGGTGGTGACCGTGCCCTTGTACGTTCCCGTGGGCCGGTAGTTGCCCCAGTTGTCGACGATGTAGTACTCGACGAGCGGGTTCGACGTCCATCCGTACAGCGACAGGTAGCCGTTGCCGGAGGGGTTGAAGCTGCCCGAGTAGTTCACGGTCCTGCGCGAGCCGTTGCTCCAGCCCTTGCCGCAGACGAAGTTCCCGGTGTTGCTCCAGGTGGTGCTGTAGTTGCCGCCGGAGCCCAGGGTCATGGAGACCGTGCCCTGGGAGTCCGTCCAGAACGAGTAGTAGAAGCCGTTGTTGGTGCCGGTCTGGTTCGTGGTGATGACCGTGGCCGCCCGTGCGGTGCCGGGCAGCGCCAGCGTCGCCGTGGCGCCCAGCAGCAGGGCGCAGGCGCCCCTGCGGCTCATGGGGTGTGCGGGTACGGCGTTCATGTGGGGGTTTCCTCCTCGACGTCCGAGGCCGGGTTTTGGTCGAACAGTGTTGGCCTGTCCCCGTCAAGCGTCAATAGTTTCGGCAATAAAGGCGAAACATTCGCGGTACCCGAAACCGTTCGTGGCAAAATATGTGCTGCTCAAACGTCAAGGGCGAACGTAGGGTTCACATATTCCGGCGACAGGCGTCATGCGGCTAGATCAAAGCCGACCGGCTGCCCTTCGAATGTTTCGAAGATTTTCCGGTGATCGGTGGCGGTACGGAGCTGAGGGCCGCCGTGTCCGACCTGGCGAGGCGGCTCCGGCCGTCGCCGCGGGGGTGGCACTGTGGGTGCACAGACCCTGATCCGAGGAGGCTGACACGATGGCCGTGGTCGTCTGGATCGTCGAGGGCACCTGGCCCGCCTGCGTGGACGCCGCCCGCGACCACGCGCCGGCCGACGCCGACATCGTGCTGCTGCACGTCACCCCGGCCGACGTGCCGGGTGTGGCGCACGGCGCCTTCGCCGGGCTGCTCGGCCGCGGCCACCCCGAGAGGGACCCCGGAACCCGGGTGGAGCGCCTCGCCGCCGTCTCCGCCGAACAGCTCCTGCGGGCCGCCGCCGACCGGCTGGGCCGGCCCTGCACCCGTACCGAGCGCACCGGACGCGTCGAACGCGAGGTCGTGGCGGCGGCCGAGGAAGCCGACCTGCTCGTGCTGGCCCGCGACGGCGACCGCACCCATCTGGGGCCGCGCAGTCTCGGCCCGACCAGCCGCTTCGTCGTGGACCACGCGCCGTGCCCGGTCCTCCTCGTCTGGCCCGAACCGGCCCCCGGCCTCACCACCATCCCGCCCCCGCCCCCGCACGGGTGACGGCCCATTGCCCCCGGTGCCGGCGCGGTGGCCGGAGCGGGAACGTCATGCCGGTCGTCCCTGCCGGGTCGCCGGTGCGCGGGAACCGGTGCAGGGCCTTGGCCTCGGTCGGCAGCAGGCCGGCGCGCACGGCGAGGAGGGCGGCGATGGGCGGCTCGTGGGCGCGGGCGTCCCGTCCGCGCAGTTCGTTGGACGCCGCGAAGGCGGGGGCGAGGTCGTGCCCGCCGTCGAGGCTGACCTTGGCGAAGGCGACCAGGGCGCGCGCCGGCCGTTCCCGATGGGCGTCGGGTTCGGCCTCGGACAGCTCGCCCAGGCGGCGCACCGCCTCCGTCACGGCGGCCGGGGCCTCCTCGTGCCGCCCCGCAGCGGCGAGGGCGGAGCCCAACGCGGCGAGGAACTCGGCGAGTCCGAGCCCGTGGACGTCCGGCGCGGCCCCGGCCAGACGGCGCCGGATCGCCAGAGCCTGCTCGGCACGGGTTAGGGACTCCTGGGGCCGGCCGCAGTGGCCGAGACGGGTGCTCAGGTTGGCCAGGGAGCGGGCGAGCGCGGACTCGTAGGCGGCCGGGTTGGCCTTGGCGAACTGCTCCAAGACCTCCATGGCCTCCTCTTCGACCCGCAGGCCCTCTTCCCAGCGCCACAGATCCCGCAGCCGCTGCCCGAGGTTGGACAGCGAACGGGCCGGCCCGGGAGACCAGGCCCGCTCGGCCGGCGTCAGCGCGGCGGCGACCTGCTGCGACAGCGCCCGCAACTCCGCACTCGCTTCCGGGTGTTGACGGACGAACTCCTCAAGGTGTGACTGTCACACGGCCGTCAGCGCCTGCCGTACGACGCCGGTGCGCGCCGGCTGCCAGGCACTGGTGGCCATGGCGGCCACCACCGTCGTCGCGAGCGCGGCCTCCGAACCGGGCCTGCCGTATCCCTCTCGCCTGGTGCCGTGGTCGCCGCCCCCGCCTCCACCAGGACCACGCGGGCCGCGCCGGCGACAAGACCTGAAGCTGTCTGGTTTCGCTGGTCGTCGGGGGCTGTGGGTGGGGTGAAAGCGGGGTGAGGGCGGGGTGAAAGCGGGTGGGCGCAGGCTCTGTGTCACAAGGAAACGGCGGCCCAAGACCTAAGGGGTTCTCAAGATGGCGATCGCGCTCAGTGTTCAGGACAAGGCGACGCTGCGGACGGCTGCGTGGGGTGCGGTGTCGTTGATGGCGGCGGCGGGTGCGGCGGGTTCGGCGCATCGGGTGGCCACCCACGGCAGCGTCGCGCTGACGTCGGCGACGGGTGCGGTGGGGCGTCTGCTGGCGGAGCGGGGGCGGGTGACGGGGCTGGGGGGCAGGTCGGTGGCGGAGCTGGCGGAACGGGTGCTGCCGGCGTTGACCGAGACGATGGGTGTGCTGCGGGGGGTGGATCCGGTGGAGGCGGACAACTTCCGCGGGACGGTGCTGGTGGCGGTGGAGGCGGCGGCGCGGGGGGACCGGCGTGAGCCGGGTCCGGCGCTGGTGGAGATGGGCCGGAAGATCACTCAAGCCCTCGACGCCGCCTGAGCCGAGCAGCGTGGTGCCGGCTCACAGCAGCCCGTTGCGCCGGCACCAGCTCTCGGCGTCCTCGCCCCCGGCTTCCAGGATCCGCCGCCACCGCTCGTCGGCGGTGACGGCCTCCAGGACCGTCGGGTGGATGTCGAAGACCTTGACCAGCCCGGTGATGCGGAAGAGCCGGATGATCCGCTCGGAGCCGATGGCGAGCCGGAGCGAACCCTCCTGTGTGCGCACGCGGTTGAGGGCGCTCACCAGGGCTCCGAGCCCCGTCGAGTCCAGGAACTCCACCTCGCGCAGGTCCGCCACGACGTGCACGACGCCCCTGTCGACGAGCCCGGTCACTTCCTCACGCAGTTTCGGGGCGGTGTAGACGTCGATCTCACCGCCCACGCGCACGACGGCGCCGCCGCCTTCCGCGACGGTGGACTCAAGCTGGAAGTGCCGCACTTCTGCCTCCGATGCTCCGGACCGACCGAGCCCGCGTGTCATCGCGCGAGTTGACAGTGAAACGCCTGCAATGACAGTAGGAGCAGCCTCGCATGCTGTCAATGCCGGGCGTTATGTGTCATGCTGGGGAATGACATGTGAGGGGTGAGCCGGTGAGGGTCGAGGAAGCCGTCGGGCAGCAGATCGCGCGCCTTCGGGAGGCCAGGCGGATGTCACTGGCCGAGCTGGGCGAAGCGCTGGGCAGGTATCTGGACAAGCCGTGGAGCCGGCAGGCCGTGCATCAGGCCGAACGCGGCCGACGCGCCTTCACGGCCACGGAGTTGACCGCCATCGCCCTGGCCCTGGACACGTCGATCCCGGCCCTGTTCGTCGCCGACACGGGCGAGGAGCCGATCGAGATGCCGGGCAGGCCGGTGTCGCCCGAGGAGTACCGGGCGGTGCTGCTGCACGCCGACAAGGACACGCCGCTGGACGGCGTCGAGGAACTGATCTCCGCCCTGCACGACATCGAAGAGGTGCTCTCCCGGCCCGCGCTGGTCCGTCTGGCCAAGATCGGACGGGTGGCGGAGCAGGTCGCGGCCGTCCAGGCGACGCACCGGCTCTGAGGACGCCGGAGGCCGGACCGCAACACCGCGCGGTACGGCGCCGGGGCACGCCGCGGCGGTCGTCGGCGCAGGCGACCTCCCTGGGTGGCGTGCCGCGTTCTCGGGGCGCAGGCCCAGTCCAGCACAGGCCGCACCCCGAGCAGCTGCGCTGCGTCCACCGCACCTCCTCCCGCGTCCCGTCGCCTCGCATGTCACAGCTCACCGGGCTGTCTCGTCCCAGGTCTCGTAGAGGGACTGCGGAAGCGGAAGGTGATGGTCATGCGGGTGTTCGTGGCGGGCGGCAGCGGGGTCCTGGGGCGGCGGCTGGTGCCGCAGCTGGTGGCGCGCGGCCATGAGGTGACGGCCACCACCACCAGCGCGGCGAAGCTCGGTCTGCTGCAGCGGCTGGGCGCGGACGGCGTCGTGATGGACGGTCTGGACGCGGCGCAGGTCGGGGAGGCGGTGGCCGCGGCCCGGCCGGACGTGATCGTGCACCAGATGACGGCCATCTCCCCGGCGCACGCCGGCAAACCCGACCTGAAACACCCGGACCGCTGGTTCGCGCTGACCAACCGGCTGCGCACGGAGGGCACGGACCACCTGCTGGCCGCCGCCGACGCGACCGGCGTCCCGCATGTCGTCGCCCAGGGGTACGCCAGCTGGAACGGCGTGCGCCGGGGCGGCTGGGTGAAGACCGAGGAGGACCCGCTCGACCCGATGGCGGGGACCGCCGCGCAGGCCGGGACGGAGGCGATGCGCCACGTCGAGGAGGCCGTCCTCAAGGCGGGCGGCGCGGTGCTGCGCTACGGCGCGTTCTACGGACCCGGTGCCATGGACGACCAGGTCACGCTGGTACGCAAGCGGCAGTACCCGCTCGTCGGGGCGGCCACCGGCTACAGCTCCTGGATCCACCTCGACGACGCGGCGAGCGCCACCGTCCTGGCCGTGGAGCAGCGGGCGAGGGGCGTGTTCAACATCGTCGACGACGAACCGGCCCCCGCGAACGCGTGGCTGCCGTACCTGGCCGAGTGCGCGGGGGCGAAACCGCCGATGCGGGTGCCGAAGTGGCTGGCCCGGCTGCTCGCCGGGGAGCAGGCGGTGATCATGATGACCGAGGGCCGCGGCTTCTCCAACGCCAAGGCGAAGCGGGAACTGGGCTGGCAGCCGCGGTACCCCTCGTGGCGTCAGGGGTTCAGGGAGGAGCTGGCGTGAAGGGGACCGAACCGTCCGCCCAGGCGGCCGGGACCGACGAGCCGGCGGCGCGCACGGCCGAGTTCGAGGAGCTGCGGCCACTGCTCTTCGCGATCGCCTACCGCATCCTCGGCAGCGTCAGCGAGGCCGAGGACGCGGTGCAGGAGACCTGGCTGCGCTGGCAGACCGCCGCGACGCGTCCCACGTCGACCAAGGCCTACCTGTCGGCCGTGGTGACGCGGATCTCGATCGACGTCCTGCGCTCGGCCCGGGTGCGGCGCGAGGAGTACGTCGGGCCGTGGTTCCCGGAGCCGCTGCTCACCGATCCCTACCAGGACCCCGAGCGCTCGGCCGAGCTCGCCGACTCGCTGTCGATGGCGGCGTTGCTGCTGCTGGAGCGGCTGACGCCGCTGGAGCGCGCGGTCTTCGTGCTGCGGGAGGTGTTCGGGTTCGGCTTCCCGCAGATCGCCTCGGCCGTGGACCGCTCCGAGGCGGCCTGCCGCCAGCTCGCCGTGCGGGCCCGCCGGCACATGGACGCGGGCCGGCCCCGGTTCGAGGCCGACCGCAGGGAACGCGAGGAACTCGCCGGACGCTTCTTCGACGCCTTCCGGGAGGGCGACGTCGACGCACTGCGCGAACTGCTCGCCGCCGACGTCCAGATGATCGGCGACGGCGGCGGCAAGGCCCCGCAGCTGGCGGGCCCGATCATCGGCTCCCAGCAGGCGACGCGGGCGCTCGCCCAGCTCCAGCCCGGCTTCGTGCACGTCGGCGTCGTGGCACAGCCGCGCGAGGTGAACGGCCAGCCGGGCGCGGTCTTCCGCGACCGCGACGGCAGGATCGTCAGCATCATGACCCTCGACATCCTCGACGGCCGCATCCAGACGATCCGCTCGGTGCTCAACCCCGACAAGCTCGGGCACGTGGGCCCGGTGGCCGACGCGTGGGCGCTGCGCCGCGAGGCGGAGGAGGCCGAAAGCCACCGTACGGACGACTGACCGCCGCCGTCACGCGGCCAGGACCCGGCGCGGCCGGCCCGGCGCGTGGCGGCGGGCCCTGCGCAGGAACGGCGCCTCCACGACGTAGTACGACAGCAGCGCGAGCAGCACGGTCAGCACCACCGCGGCACTCAGCCGCCCCTCCTTGACGCCGAGGGAGCCCAGCAGCCGCAGGACGGGGTAGTGCCACAGGTACATCCCGTAGCTCAGCTTGCGGCCCGTCCAGGCCAGCGGTGTCAGCGCCAGCAGCCGCGACAGCCATCCCTCGGGCCGCAGTTCGAGCCCCGCGACGAGGGTGGCCGACACCGCCGCCACCAGCAGGAACCCGGCGGTGTACCAGACGGGGGTCAGAACCCCGGCGTCCCCGGTCACCGGCACCCGCCAGGCCACCAGCGCCAGCAGCCCCAAGGCCGGCGCCGCGAGCCGCCCGGCCCAGGTGCGCAGCAGCGCCAGCCGGGGATCGTCCGTGCGCAGCCGGGCCAGCGCCACGGCGACCAGGGCGCCCGCCAGCAGCTCGTCGGCGCGGGTGTCGGTGCCGTTGTAGATGCGGTGCGCCGCGTCCGGGTTCCACAGCACGCAGCGCCACAGGAAGGGCAGCAGGCACAGCGCGGCCGTGCACAGCAGGACGGCGCGGGCGCGCAGGCAGCGCAGCAGGAGCAGCAGCAGGAGCGGCCACAGCAGGTAGAACTGCTCCTCCACGCCCAGCGACCAGGTGTGCGCGAGCGGGCCGGTGACATCGGAGTACGGTCCGGGCTCCATGGCCCGTACGACGTTGGTCAGGAACGTCGCCGCCACGGCCACGGCCTGCCAGGCGCCGTCGAAACCCCGCAGCGAGGTGGCCGCCGCCAGCACCGCGCACACCGCGCACAGCGCCAGCAGCGCGGGGACGAGGCGCAGCCAGCGCCGGCGGTAGAAGGAGGCGAGAGCGATGCCGCCGCTGCGCGCGTACTCGGCGAGCAGCAGGCGGGTGATGACGAAGCCGGAGATGGTGAAGAAGACGTCCACGGCCACCGAACCGCCCGGCAGCAGGTCCGACCGCGCGTGGTAGACGAGCACCAGCACGATCGCCACTGTCCGCAGTCCGTCCAGCCCGTCCACCCGCCCGCTGCGCAGGACCGCCGACGGAAACCCCCGGCCGGCACCCGGTGCCGCCGGGGCACCGGGTCTCCGGGCGTCGGCCGCCCTGTCCACTGCTGCCAGCTCGATGTCCGCCGCGGCCGTCGTGTCCGGAGCCTTCACCATGAACGAGTTCGCTTCCCGCCTGCCGACTGGTTCGAAGTAACCCCGTGCGCCTGTCCGCAAAACTCGATCACATGCCTGTCCATCGGAAGCCGGACGTGTGAGACGGGCCTCAGAACGGACGGGAAGCGCGCGTCCTGGCGGCCGTGCTGAGCGGCGGCTGCCGGCGCGCAGGGGCGTCATGCCGGCCTCGACCCGGCGCCGCGCAGCCGTCGGGGGGCCGGTGACCCGGACCGTCGTGGCCGGGCAGGCGCACCGGCACGCGCGATCGTGCGGGCCGTGTGATCAGCCCACCGCGGCCGGCCCGAGGAACTGCGCGAGCAGCCTGTTCCCGGACCACGGCGGCCTTTTCCTGGGCACGTGTCGTGACGTCGGTCTTGGCGGCGAGCGCTGCACTGGCGTCGCTGGGGGAGTCGGGGCGGCGGCCGGACCGCGTGCGGCCGGGTGATCCAGGAGCGCCCGTGGCCGTCGTCGGCGTCTGCCCGTCCATCGCGTGGTCCGCGCCCGGTGTTCCCCTGCGTGGGGGACGGGCCGGAGTCCGGCCGGGTCAGGTGGTGGCGGGTTCGCTCCGTACCTCGTCGTCGACGGGCACGGGTGCCGCCGGCGTGGTGCTCCGGGCGCGCACGGTCGTGACGACGCCGAGCACGGCCATGGCGAGGCAGCCGAGCAGGATGACGGTGGACGACGCCTTGAGCATCGACAGGCCCGAGCCCGTCAGCAGCACCACCAGGGCCCAGCGCACCGCGGAACCGGTGATGCGGGCGGAGACGAGCGCGCCCAGCACGACGCCGGGTATCGCGCCGATCAGCAGGGTCGCGGCGAGGCCCAGGTCGGCGTCCCCGACCAGCAGGTGCCCCAGGGCGGCGGCGGCCACCATCGGGATCGCCTGCACGAGGTCGGTGCCGACGAGGTGGTTGGCCTTGAGCCGGGGGTGGACCAGCATCAGCATCACGATGATCAGGGAGCCGGAGCCGACCGACGTCATCCCGACGATGACACCGCCGACGAGCCCGATCAGCAGGGTCGCCACGGGCCGCACGGGCACCTGCGCGTCCTCGGTGGCGGTGGCCGCGCGGCGGCGGTCGAGCCAGATGCGGGTGAGCATGCCGACGACGGCGAGCAGCAGCGCGGCGCCGACGACGTACTTGACGCGCTGCTGCAGGGTGTCCCCGTCGCCGAGGGCCCGCAGCAGGAAGACCCCGCCGAACGCGGCCGGGACGGCGGTCGGCAGCAGCCACCGCACGATGTCCCAGCGCACGGTTCCGGCCCGCTGGTGCACGAGCGCGCCGAAGGGCTTCATGAACACCGACGCGGCCAGGTCGCTGCCGATGGCAGCCGTGGGGTTCACCCCGAACACCATGACCATGATCGGGGTCATGAGGGCGCCGCCGCCCATGCCGGTGAGTCCCACGGCGAAGCCCACGAGGGCCCCCGCGACGATGATCGGGGCGGAGAAGTCCATGCGCCACACCATACGAAGCTTTCCTATGGGAAAGATATGGAAGGCGCCGGTTTCTCGCGTGCTGAGATGCCGGGCAGGGGCCGGGTGGACAGGGCCGCCGCGCTACGCTGCCGTGCCATGCCGGCAACGCGCCTCGACACGACCCGGATCCGGGCGGCCCGCACGGTCGTCGACCCGCTGTTCCTCGACACCCCGCTCTACCGCTGCGAGGCCCTGGAACCCGGCCTCGGGTGCGAGGTCAGCATCAAGCTCGAAACGGCCAACCCGGTCCGCAGTTTCAAGGCCCGCGGCACCGAGGTGTTCACGGGCCGGCTCGCCGAGCAAGGCCGGCGGGCCGTCGTGTGCGCAAGCTCGGGCAACCTCGGCCAGGCCCTCGCCTGGTCGGGCCGCCGCCGGGGCCTCGACGTCACCGTTGTCGCCTCCCGTTTCGCGACCGCGGCCAAGCTCGACCGCGTCCGCGCACTGGGCGCCCGCCTGGAACTGGTGGACGGCGACCACGAGGCGGCGCGCGAGCGGGCCGCGGCCCTGGCGCGGCACGACGGCGTCCGGCTGCTGGAGGACAGCCTGGACATCGAGAGCTGCGAGGGCGCGGCGACCATCGGCCTGGAACTGGCCGAGGCGGAGCCGTCCTTCGACGCCGTTCTGCTGGCGCTCGGCGGCGGGGCGCTGGTCACCGGCGTGGGCCATGTGCTGAAGGAACTGGCGCCCACGGTCGAGGTGGTCTGCGTGCAGCCGCTGGCCGCGCCGGCGATGACGCGCTCCTTCCGCGAGCGGCGCGTCGTGACCACCGACTCGGCCGACACCATCGCCGACGGCGTCGCCGGGCGGCGCCCCATCCCGGCCGTCCTGGACGACCTCCTCCTGGTCGCCGACGACGCCGTCCTGGTCCGGGAGACGTCGATCATCGCTGGCATGCGGATGCTGCACGACCACGCCGGCCTCGTCGTCGAACCCTCCGCCGCGCTCGGCATCGCGGCGGTCCTGGAGAACCGGGACCGCTTCGCCGGCCGGCACGTGGTCACGGTCGTGTGCGGCAGCAACGTCGACGCGGACGCGTACCGGCGCTGGATCGACACGGCTCCCCGCCTCTGACGCCCGTTCCGGTCCCGGCGCCGTCAGGCAGTCGTCCGTACGGAAATCGTTTTATGTGCGATGACGGTATACTTGCCTCGCCCGTGAGGGCCACTGACGTGGCCCGATGCACTGCTGTCATGGCGAGGGGGTGGACGCCATCTCGGCTCGCCCTGCTCGTATCCAGGACGTCGCCGCCGCCGCAGGCGTCTCGGTGTCCACGGTGTCCAACGTCCTGAACCGGCCCGAACGCGTCAACGCCCGGACCGCCGCACGGGTCCGCGACGCGGTCGCCGCGCTCGACTACGTCCCGCACCCCGGCGCCGCCGGTCTGCGCACCGGGCACTCGTCGTCGATCGGGCTGGTCCTGCCGGACGTCGCCAACTCCTTCTACGCCCGCATCGCCCGGGGCGCCGCCGACGCCGCCTACGACCACGGCTACGCGCTCGTGCTCTGCCACAGCGGGGACGCGTCCGAGCGGGAGCAGGGTTACTTCACCATGCTCGTCGAGCAGCGGGCCGTCGGCGTCGTCGTCGTGCCGCTGAGCGCCGACCCGGGCCGGCTGAGCCGGCTGCGCGACCGGGGCATCCCGCTGGTCCTGGCGGACCGCGCGATGCCCGACCGGGACGGCTGCTCCGCCTCCGTCGACGACATCGCCGGCGGCCGGATCGCCGTGCAGCACCTGCTGGACGGCGGGGCGCGGGACATCCTCGTCGTCAACGGCGAGCGCGGCATCCGCCAGTGCGCCGACCGGTACCAGGGCGCGCGGCAGGCCGTGCGCAGCAGGCGCGAGGCACGCCTGGACCAGGTCGTGGCCGAGGAGATGACCGTCGCCTACGGCACGAAGATCGCCGAGCAGCTCGAAGAACTGCCCGACGGTGTCTTCTGCACCAACGACTTCCTCGCCGCCGGCCTGTGCCGGGGCCTGACCGACCGGGGCGTGCGCATCCCGGAGGACGTGCAGGTCGTCGGCTACGGCGACCTCGACATCGCGAGCTTCGGCGCCACCACCCTGACCACCGTCCGCCAGCCCGTCGAGGACCTCGGCCGGGCGGCGGTGGAGATGCTGCTCGACGAGATCGAGGCCCGCGCCGAACACACCCATGAAACGCGGGTGTTCGCGCCCGACCTCGTCGTACGGGACTCCACGCGCCCGGCGACGGGCGGCTAGAGCTCGGCCTGACGCAGCGTCACCGGCCCGAACAGCCCCGACGCCAACTGGTCCGGGAAGGCCCAGACGGTCGGCGTGGCCGCCGCGAGATACGGCGCCAGCGTGTTGTACACGGTCACCTCGACGCGGACGGTGCGCCCGGCGGCCCCGGGCAGCGTGAAGCGGTACGGCGCGCAGAACGCCTCGCCCACGACCTCGCCGTCCAGCGCCACCTCGACGCTGCCCCGCACCCGCCCCAGATCCAGCACCGGGTCCGCCCCGGGCGGCACCGTCAGCTCCCGCGAGTACGCCACGCCCCCGCTCCAACTCCCCAGCCCCAGCGCGCTCCAGTCGCCGAGCGGCAGCGGCGCCGGTACGGTACGCACCCGCGCCGGTCCCCGCCACACGGAGCCGCCTCGTGGCACGGCCGTCGGCGCGGTGACCACCTCGATAGGCGTGGGCTTTGCCAACGGGCGCTCCAGCGTGAGGAGTTGCCCGTCCAGAGCGAGTTCCGCGCCGTCGCCGACCCGGACCCGCGCGCCGAGTTCCAGGGGCAGCTCGACCGACACGGTGCCGGCGGGCAGGGTGAAGCGGAAGTGCTGCGGTGCCGGGCGGACGTCGTCCGTGCACCGCACGGGCAGGACCGGGGCGCCGAGCGCCGGCGGGCCGCCCAGCCAGTCGGCGTGGGGCAGCGGGTGCGGTCGTACGGCGGCATGGCAGTGCTGCAACTCGCCCCGCCGGACGGTGTCCTCGACGGTGTACCCCCGCCAGCCGCCGGTCTCGGCCGTCCAGCCCGCGCCGCTGACCCAGGCCGCCGACCGCGCCGCCAGGTCCACGAACACCGCCTCCCGGGTGGCGCCGTCCGTCACCACGTCGAGCACGAACTCCCCCTCCGGCAGCGTCACCTCGTGACGGAAGAACATGGGCACGGCACCCCAGTCGGCCTCGTAGTACTCGACCTTCTCCTGCCGCGCCACCACCACACCGTCGAGCAGCACGGTGACCGCCGTCGCCGCCCCCACGACGAGCACCGCGTCCGAGGCGCCGCCGGGCGGGCGCAGCCGCGCGCGGTAGGTCACCGGCCCGTCCGGCCGCACCCCGTCCGGCAGCCGCATGAAGCGCGGCCGGGGCGGGAAGGCGTCCGGCCCGGTGAGGCAGAAGCAACTCCCGAGCGGCGTACCGTCCTTGCCCGAGATCGTCAGCGGGCGCCCGTCGGCGTCCGACAGCTCGTACTCCAGCACGTTGCGGGAGCGCTCCACCGTGACCCGGGCGGATGCGAGGTAGCCCGCGGTGCCCGCGTGCAGGGGCTCGCCGTTCCACCACACCCGCTTGACCGCC
Organism: Streptomyces sp. 7R007; assembly: GCF_054850255.1. NCBI lineage: Bacteria > Bacillati > Actinomycetota > Actinomycetes > Kitasatosporales > Streptomycetaceae > Streptomyces > Streptomyces sp. 7R007. The sequence goes on from NZ_JBTWMV010000002.1 coordinate 261,748, forward strand.
TCCGCGCCCACGTGCAGCTCGGCCGGCCCCCGGTGACCGGTCTCCACGATCGTCCGCACACGGGCGGCACCGCCGGGCCCCGGCACCGGGACGCGGACGAACTCCTCGTTCACCAGGCCCTTGGTGCCCAGCAGCCCGCTCTGCTCCCGGCTCCCGCGACTCGACGAGTACACGGCGGCGTCCCAGCCGGGCGCGAGGGGCTGCTCACCGGACAGCACCCGCTCGACGGCGGCCGGGTCGAGCGGCCGGGGCGGCCGGGTGGCGGACGGCAGGACACGGACCCGGTCGCCGTACGTGGCACGCACCTCCCGCCACGCGCTCCCGTCCTCGCTCCACCGCATGTCCCAGATCTGCGGTTCGGCCACGGACGACCCGGCGGGCAGCGCGAGATCGCCCCACCGGTTGTCCAGGGTGGGAACCAGCCGGCCCTGCCAGCCGGCGGAGACGTCGACGGTCCCGGACGGCTCGGGCCGGTCAAGTGCCGTGCGACGCGCGGGAGTCCCCTCCCGCCACACGACGAGAGCGGCGGGAGCGCCGTCCAGCCGTGCCTCGATGACCGAGACGCCGTCGGCGCGGACGGTCACCGGCGCGGGAGCGCGGCTGCCGGTCGCCGGGTTCCAGACCTCGGCCTGCGCCACGGGCGCGCGGACCGTCAGCAAGCGGGTGCGGGCGTAGCGCCCGGGGTCGATCGTGTGACGGCTCCGGGGCGGGTGCGCACGGGCGTCGGGGAACGCCCCCGGCACCAGGGCGACCCCCTCGTTGCCCAACCGGCGCACCAGCAGGGGCACGTCGGCCGTGACGTGCCCGGCCGTGTCCGCCACCGCCGCCGCCCCGGCCTCCGCGTCCCGCACCCGCTCCAGGCGCGGATGGGCCACGAGCGCCGCCACCACCGAGTCGTCCCCGGCCAGCCCGGCCGCCGACGCCGGAGGGCTGCCCACGACCACCACCCGCCCGCCCGCGTCCAGCAGTTCGGTCAGCCGCCGCGCGGTCTCCTCCTCCAGGACGCTCACCGAGGGCAGCAGCAGCGCGCCGTAGGCGAGGTCCCTGATGCGCAGGGCGCCGTCGGCCGCCTTGGCGCGCTGGACCGAGTCGTCGTCGATGACGTCGAAGGCGATCCGGTGGGCGTCGAGGCGGCCCACGCGGGGGTGGAGCCAGTTGTTCGTACCGCACAGCTCCAGGTAGTGGCGCTGCGTCCGGTCCGCTTCCGCATGCCCCTCGCCGAGGCGGTCGTCGCCGAAATGGCGCACGGGCGCGTCCAGCGGGACCAGGGACTGCATCGTGCTGGTCGGGTACAGCACCGCCACGCCCGCGTCGTAGGTGCCCCAGGACATGATCGAGCAGATCCGGGCCACGGCCCGCGAGAACGCCGGGTACTGCGCCCAGTAGGGCTGGCGCCAGTCGGTGGAGGGCGGGGCCCACTCGAACCAGCCGCCCGCGGTGCCGAAGTAACTGGCGTGCGGGTTGTAGAGGTTGGCGCCGCTGCGCAGGAACGGCAGCAGCCAGTCGTAGGTGTCCTCCAGGGTGCCGCCCCAGCCGGAGGAGTGGAACGCCTCCATCCAGACCCGCTCGTGGCCGTAGAGGTGGGCCATGGAGGAGTGGACCTTGGCGTCGCCGTGGTGGTCGCTGCCGGCGGCGTCGAACCAGCGGTGGGTGCGGAAGTAGTCGGTGTAGAGCTGTGTGCACTGGGCCGGGTAGCCCGCGCGGGCGGGGTTGCTCTGGTCGCAGCCCAGCAGCATGCCGCGGTCGCGGTGCCAGTCGGCGAGCGGCCGGAACAGTGCCTCCTCGGTGAGTTCGGCGCGGACGGCGTAGTAGTCGGCGCGGATCTTCGCGGCCCGGGCGGAGGCGGCCGTGCCGAAGAGGGCCGGCAGGTGGTCGAGCAGGTCGTAGCCGCGCCGGGCGCGGAACTCGGCTGCGAATCGGCGGCTGAAGGTGTTCGTGGCGGGGAGTTCGTCCTGGAAGCTGCCCGCGACGACGTTGCCCAGGTACTCGGGCACGCGGCGGTCGAACTCGTGGTGCACGGCGTCCATCAGCGCGGCGACGGCGTGCGGGTCCAGGTAGTCCAGCGCCGTGGGGACGGCGGTGACCAGGTGGGCCGCCGACGCCGGATCGGACACGCGGCGCCCGTCGGCGTCGTACGCGCCCACCAGCGTCTCGCCGTCCGGTACGCGGCCCGTGCGGAGGCGCAGGGCCAGGCCCGTGGCCTCGGGACGGCGGCGGGTGACGGCTCCCTGTACGTTGGCGCCGGAGAACCCGATCTGGTCGTAGAACCACAGCCGCGTGCCGAGCCCGGCGGCGATCTCGCAGGCGTCGGTGAAGCGCGCCCACCACTCCTCGCCGAACCACGCCGGCTCGTCCGCCCGGGCGTCCCAACTCGGGCCACTGGGCGCCAGGTTGATGACCACGAGGTTGTGCACGCCGCCGGCCGCGAAGGCACGCAGCTGCCACGCCAGGCGTTCCCGGGTGACTTCGGCACCCGACCACCACCACAGGGGAGCGGGACCGAAGTCCCGGGGCGGGTCGGCGAAGAGCTGTCGGAGCGCGGGGGAGATCACGAAGGCGCATCCTTCCCCTAAAACGTTTTTCGGCCGTCCTCACCGTAGGAGAGCTGGACGGTTCACGCCATAGTCCCGACGCGCCCGCGTCACGCGGCGGATGTCTGCGCGGCACCTTGTTGGAACGTTTTTCGCCCCCTACATTCTTCGTGACCCGGCCCCCACCGCGATGTCACGAGACGACGGAGTCGCACCATGGCCGAACAACCCATCCCCAAGCACCTGTGGAAGGCCGCGGCCCTGTCGGGCATGGCCTCCTATCTCGACGCCGGACTGATCGTCAGCATTTCGGTGAACCTGGCCATCTACCGGCACAGTTACCACATGGGCGTGTGGATGGCCGGCGCGATCAGCGCGATCGTCACCATCTGCATCGCCGTCGGCTCGCTGTTCGGCGGGCGCCTCGCCGACCTCTTCGGCCGCCGCCGGGTCTACAACTGGGACATCTTCTGCTTCGCGCTGGGCGCCACCGTCATCACCCTCGCGCCGAACGACATCGTCCTGCTGGCCGGCGTCCTGGTGGCCGGCCTCGCCGCGGGCGCCGACCTGCCGACCTCCCTGGCGGTGGTCTCGGACGCCGCCCCCGCCGCCGCCCGCGGCCGGCTCATCGCCTTCACGCAGGTCATGTGGACCCTGGGCATCATGGTCGCCGTCTTCCTCGGCTTCGTCCTGTCGACCACCGGCATGACCGGGGCCCGGCTGATCACCGGCCAGCTGGCCGTGGCGGCACTCGTCACCTGGCAGCTGCGCTCCCGGCTGAAGGTGACGGAACATCAGGAGCCGCCGCAGACCGAGGAGCCGGCTCAGGCGGACGTCCCGCGCGGGGTCGCCCTGCGCAACGTGTGGACGCGGGCCGCGCTGCTGCCCATGGCGGCGACCTTCCTCTACTACGTCACCTGGGGACTCGGCGCCAACACCTTCGGCCAGTTCGGCACCTACCTGCTGGTCACCGTCAGCGACGCCTCCCAGAGCCTGGCCACCGGGATCAACCTGGCCGTCATCCCCCTCAACCTGCTGCTGGTCATGGCCTACGTCCGCGTCGCCGACACCCCCTGGCGCGACCGGCTCTTCCACGTGGCCGCCGTGATCCAGATCCTCTCCTTCGCCATCGCCTCCCTCACCGCCGGCGCCCTCGCCGGCATGCTGGTCTTCTTCGTCCTCTACCAGTTCTCCAACCCCTTCGCGGGAGAGGCGAGTTACAAGGTCTGGTCGCAGTTCACCCTGCCTCCCGACACCCGCGGCACCACCCAGGGCCTCACCTACGCCCTCTCCCGCGGGGTCTTCGCCGTCGCCGCCTTCTTCACCCCCGCCCTGCTCGACCGGAGTCCGGCCGTCCTGCTGTGGACGATCACCGCGTGCATGGCGGTGGCGGCACTCGTCGGCCTCTTCATCATCCACGTCCTGGTCCGGCGCTCCGCCCGCACCGCCCACGCCCGCACCGACCTGCGCACCGCCAGCGCCTGAGCCGAAGCCCACCCCGAAGGAGCGCCGATCATGGCCACGAGCGCTGACCGCGCCGCCGCAGGAACCACCGCCCTGCACGACCTGCTGCCACCCGTCACCCGGCGCCGCACCCGCATCGGCCTCGTCGCCGGCGGACTCGGCACCTACTGGCCGCAGTTCCCCGGACTGCTGCCCCAACTGCGGGACTCGGCCGCCCATGTCGCCGAGCGCTTCCGCGCGATGGACGCCGAGGTCACCGACGTCGGGTTCATCTCCGACGACCGCGAAGGAGCCCAGGCCGCCGAGCGGTTGCGGCGGGCGGACTGCGACCTGATCGTGCTGTTCCTGACGACGTACCTCACCTCGTCGATGGTCCTGCCGATCGCCCGCCGCTCGCACACGCCCGTCCTCGTCATCGACCTCCAGCCGACGCCGAGGATGGACCACGCGTCCTTCGACACCGGAGCCTGGCTGGCCTACTGCGGACAGTGCCCGGTGCCGGAGGTCGGCAACGTCTTCCGGCGCGCGGGCATCCCCTTCCGGTCGGTCTCCGGCTGGCTGCACCAGGAGTCCGCCTGGCGGCGCATCGAGCAGTGGATCCGCGCCGCCCACGTGCGCGCCGCGCTGCGGCACGCCCGGCACGGTCTGATGGGGCACCTGTATCCGGGGATGCTGGACGTGTCGACGGACCTGACGCTGCTGCCCACGACGTTCGGCTCGCACGTGGAGGTGCTGGAGTTCGACGACCTGCGGCACCGCGTCGAGCAGGTGACCGAGGCGGAGACCCGCGACCGCATGGACCTCGCCCGTCAGGTCTTCACCCTCGACGACAGCGTGGTGGACGAGGACTTCGCCTGGGGCGCGACCGTGTCGGTCGCCCTCGACCGGCTCGTGGCGGACTTCGGACTCGACACCCTCGCCTACTACCACCGCGGGCTCGACGGCGAACTGCACGAACGGCTCGGCGCGGGCATGATCCTGGGCGCCTCCCTGCTCACCGCCCGGGGCGTGCCCGCGGCCGGCGAGTACGAACTGCGCACCTCCGTAGCCCAGTTGGCCTCCCACAGCGTGGGCGCGGGCGGGTCCTTCACCGAGATCCAGGCGCTGAACTTCGAGGACGGCGTGGTCGAGATGGGCCACGACGGGCCCGGCCACCTCGCCGTCAGCGCCCGTGACCCGCTGCTGCGCGGGCTCGGCGTCTACCACGGCAAGCGCGGCTGGGGCGTGAGCGTCGAGTTCGACGTCCGGCCCGGGCCCGTCACCCTGCTGGGCCTCGGCCAGGACGCCGACGGCACGCTCCGCTTCGTCACCTCCGAGGGCACGGTCGTGCCCGGGCCGCTGCTGGAGATCGGCAACACCACCAGCCGCGTCGACTTCGGCCGCGACCCCGGCGAGTGGGTCGACGCCTGGAGCGCCACGGGCGTCGGCCACCACTGGTCCCTGGCCGTGGGCAGCCACGCGGCGGACTTCGCATCCGCCGCGAGCCTCCTCGCCATCGACCACCACCAGGTGTGAACCGCCCACGGACAGAGGCGCCCCGACAGCGGACAGAGTTGCGCGCCGGTGACCGGCACAGGTGGCCCCGCCCGTCGGCGGAGACGCCCCGCCGATCGGCACAAGTGGCCCCGCCCGTCGGCACAGGTGGCCCCGCCAGTCGGCAGAGGTGGCGTCACCCCGTGGTAGAGGTGCCCCGGCCGTCGGCGGAGGTGTCCTCGCCCCGCGGGAGGGGTGTCCTGGCCGTCGGCAGGAGTGGTCCCGTCCGTGGGTGGAGATGACCTGGCCGTCGGCGGAGGTGACGGGTCGTCGACACGGGAGGCCCGTCCGCCGGCATGGGAGAGGCGCCCGTCGGCATGGGAGCCGGAGCCCCGCCCGTCGGCGGAGGTGGCCTCGCCCCGCGGGAGGGGTGTCCTGGCCGTCGGCAGGAGTGGTCCCGTCCGTGGGTGGAGATGACCTGGCCGTCGGCGGAGGTGACGGGTCGTCGACACGGGAGGCCCGTCCGTCGGCATGGGAGAGGCGCCCGTCGGCATGGGAGCCGGAGCCCCGGCCGTCGGCGGAGGTGGCCTCGCCCCGCGGGAGGGGTGTCCTGGCCGTCGGCAGGAGTGGTCCCGTCCGTGGGTGGAGATGACCTGGCCGTCGGCGGAGGTGACGGGTCGTCGACACGGGAGGCCCGTCCGTCGGCATGGGAGAGGTGCCCGTCGGCATGGGAGCCGGAGCCCCGGCCGTCGGCGGAGGTGGCCTCGCCCCGCGGGAGGGGTGTCCTGGCCGTCGGTAGAGGCGCCCTGGCCGTCGGCAGAAGTGATCCCGTCCGTCGGTGGAGATGACCGGGCCACCGGCGGAGGTGACGGGCCGCCGACACGGGAGACCCAGCTTCCGGCATGGGACAGCCGGCTTCCGGCGTGGGACAGCAGGCTTCCGGCGTGGGACAGCCGGCTTCCGGCGTGGGAGAGTCGGCTTCCGGCGTGGGAGAGTCGGCTTCCGGCGTGGGACAGCCGGCTTCCTGCGTGGGACAGCCGGCCTCCGGTGTGGGAGAGTCGGCCTCCGGTGTGGGTGGCTGGGGTCAGTGGGTGGTGAGCACCATGCGGAATCGGGCCCGGCCGGCCAGCATCTTTCCGTATGCCGCCTCCACCTGGTCCAGCGGCAGTGCCTCGGTCATCGGGCGGATGCCGTGCAGGGCGCTGAAGGCCATGGTGTCCTGGACGTCCTGCGCCGTGCCGGACGGGTGCCCGCGGACGATCCTGCCGCGCATCAGCAGCTGGTTCGGGCTGATGCCCAGCGGCTCGGCATCGGCTCCGATGGCGACCAGCTCACCGCGGTGCGAGAGCCCGTCCACCGTCGCCGTGATCGCCTGCGAGTTCGCCGCGGTCGCCAGGACGACCTTGGCGCCACCGAGCGACCGCAGCGCCTCGGCGACGGGAGTCTCCGCCGTGCTGTCGACGTAGTGGTGGGCGCCGAGCCGCTTGGCGAAGTCCGCCTTCTCGGCCCCGCGGGCGATCGCCACCGTCTCGAAGCCCATGGCGACCGCGTACTGCACCCCCAGATGGCCGAGCCCGCCGAGGCCGAGCACGGCGACCAGATCGCCGTGCCGGGCGGAGCTGCGCCGCAGCCCGTTGAACACGGTCACGCCCGCGCAGGCCAGGGGCCCCGCGTCGGTCGCCGACAGCGCCTCGGGAATCCTGGCCAGCGCGTCGACCGGCGCGACCATCGCCTCCGCGAAGCCGCCGTCGTAGCGCCAGCCCGGCACCTTCAGGTTGTCGCACACGATGAAGTCGCCCTGCCGGCACGGCACGCAGTGGCCGCAGCTGCCGCCGAACCAGCCGACCGCCACCCGGTCGCCGACCTGCCAGCCCTGGTCCGCGGCTCCCTCCCCGAGCTCGTCGATCCGGCCGGCCGCCTCGTGCCCGGGCACCACCGGGAACCGGACCCCCGGCAGCAGGGCGTTGACGAAGGCGGCGTCACTGTGACAGATCCCGCAGGCCTCCACGGCGATCCGCACATGCCCCGGACCCGGCCTCGGCACCTCACGCTCGACGATCTCGAACGGTCCGCCGGCGGCGGCTGCTTGCGCGACTCGATAAGTGGCCATGGACTGCTTCTACTCCTTCACACCGGAGGGGAAAAGCTCTCCGGCCACCCTAGGGAAGGTCTTCACGGCAGCCCCCAAGGCGCGCCCGGCACGGTCGTCGCCACCGGCGCGACCACCAGCTCCGGCCGCTCACCTGCGTACAGCAGCACCTCCCGGCCCTGGGGCAGGTCGACGGCGAGCGTGCCCTCGCCCTCGGCGCGGGTGCGGGCCGGGGTGCCGTCGTCGAGGAGGGCGGTCACCGGGCCACCGGTCAGGGAGTGGCGCAGGACGAGCGGCTCACCGGCCAGGCTGCGCACCCGGACGAACCGGGTGACCCCGCCCGAGCGGACGGCGGTGACGAGGAAGGCGCCCTGCGTGCGGAAGTCGTGCAGCGTGACGTCCGCCCATGTGCCCGGCACGGCCGGGAAGACCCGGACGACCCCGCCCCAGCTCTGGCAGAGCATGTCGTGCAGGGACTGCGACGCCGACAGCGGGGTCTCGATGACCGGCCCGGCCTCGGTGTAGTGGGTGTTGGCCTGGCACGGGTAGCGGGCGGCCGGGTCGAAGAACTTCTCCAGATACGACAGTGCCGTGTCGCCCCGGCCCATCATCGCGTACATCGACGCGGCGCCCGTGTAGCTGTAGCCGCGGTGCGCGCCGGTCAGCGCGTGCCAGTGCGCGACCGACTTCTCGATCAGCTCCCGCTGCTCGGGCTGGTCCCAGTTGACGAGGTACAGCGGGTAGACCATCAGCAGATGGGAGTAGTGGCGGTGCGACTGGGCGTACGGCGTCCGAGCTCCGATCATGAAGCCGTTGTCGTCGGTCGGATACGGCGTGAGCCTGGCCAGCAGCTCCTGCCAGCGCGGCCTCAGCGGGTCGTCGACACCGAGGAGCTCGGCCGACTCCAGGAGCGTGGTGCAGCCCCAACGGATCAGCGCCAGGTCGTAGTTGGTGTCCTTCGGCGGGACGACGGGGTACTCGGGGGAGAGCGTCGAGGGCAGGTGCAGTCGGCCGTCGGCCTCGGGCTGGAGGAAGTGCAGGTAGTAGTTGACCGTGCGGCGCAGCAGCGGGTAGACCGTGTCGCGCAGCAGCGAGACGTCCATGGTGTGGCGGTAGCTCAGCCACACGTTGTGCAACGCCCAGGTCAGATCGCCGACTTCGGCCCCGGTGCCGGGCAGGTCGACGGCGCGGTCGGCGAACATGTCGGAGCTGCGGCCGATTCCGGCACTGTCCGAGCGGTAGGCGGCGGGCACGTTCGCGGTGAGCTGCTCCTGGTTGCGGCGCAGGGTGCTGGAGAGGGAGTCCAGTTCGGGATGGTTGGAGGCGTTGATCAGCCAGTACTCCAGCTGCACGTTGAGGTTCCACCACACGGCGGGCCACGGGGTGGGTTCGAGCCAGGGACCGGTGGTGGCCATCACGGGGCCGTCCGCGCGGCTGGCCGAGGCGACCTTGTAGAGCTGGATCCAGTGGAAGCTCTGCAGCCGCTCGTCGGGGAACGACACGAAGCTCTTGCGGTGGAAGCCGTGCCACCAGCGCGTGTGCCGGCGGCGCAGCACGGTGCAGGGGGCCGCGCGCCGGATGCGGCGGAGGGCCTCCTCGCCGGCCCGGGTGTTGGACGGGTGGCTGTGGCTGACGGTCAGTAAGAGGGTGTCGCCGGTGACGCGGTAGGCGGTCGCCGTCTGGCCGCCGCCGACGAGGGGCTGCAGGACCTGTTCGACATCGCCGGTGGTCCGGGTGGTCCACGGCGGGTTGGGCACGTACGCGGCGGGCGGTGCCTCCTGGATCCTGCGGGGGCTGACGGCCTCCTCGGGGTGGAACGTCCAGCGGACCCGCTCCTCCCCGCCGGCCGTCACGCGGGCGGCGAGCAGGCCGTCGTGGATGAACGCCGAGAGGGCCAGGGTCCCCCGGTCCGTGGTGACGGTGCCGGTGAGTTCGGCGTTCCACAGGCTCAGCCGCCAGTCGACGGCGGTGACGGTGCCGACCGGATCGAGGGTCAGGTGTCCCACGGGCAGCCGGCAGGTACCCCAGGTGCTGCCCAACTCGGGGCGGTGGTCCTGCACTTCGCCGTGCTGCACGGTGAAGCGGACGCCCTTGGTCTCCGCGTCCTGGTAGACCATCGAGCCCAGCCGGCCGTCCCCGAGGAACGGCCCCTCGTGCCAGACCGTGGGCAGCCGCCGCCACACCAGGTCCTGCCCGTGCAGGAAGTGCGCCCAGGCGCCGTCCGAGTCCATGCGGTTGCGCAGCTTCCACGGGTGTGCGGCGGCACTCGGGGTACCGGCCTCGGCGACGGCGGGCACGACGGCAAGGGCCGTCCCGCCCAGCGCGGAGCCGAGCACAGCTCTTCGAGAGGTCATGCAGGTGCCTCCAAGGGAACGGCTCGATACATCGGATCTATAGCCGGACTCAAGCTAGAAGTGGGCACGGAAGCACGTCAATACGCCTGATGAGGTGAAGAGAGATCCGATGTGAGGTGGGGTAGGGGCTGAACTTCGCGGATTGGGGACGCAGTTGGCGTGGACCTGACCGTCCGGCGCCGCTATTCTCCGGTCCGTACCAATGAGAGCGCTCTCAGGTTCGGCTGTTCCACCCCCACCTTGCTGGAACGACGAAGGGCAACTCCCGTGAGACGCAAGCGACTCCTGCACAGCGGCCTGGCCGCCCTGCTGATGCTCGGCGGCTGGACCGCCGCCGGTGCCCACGCCGCCTCGGCGACCGACGCCACCACGGCGAGCGACACCACCGCGGCGCAGCCCGCCTCCGCCGGGCTGCTGGCGGCCCTGCAGCGGGACTTCGGACTCACCAGGTCCCAGGCCGCCGCCCGCCTGAAGGCCGAGCGCACGGCCACGAACCTCGCCCCCACGGCACGGCGCGCGGCCGGCACGGCGTACGCGGGCTCCTGGTTCGACGCCACGAGCGGCCGGCTGACCGTGGCCGTCACCGCGAACGCCCCCACGGCGACCCGTCAGGCGGTGCGCGCCACCGGCGCGGCCGTGCGCACCGTACGCCACAGCGCCCGCCAACTGGACGCCGCCAAGGCCCGGATCGACCGCATGTCCGCCCCCTCGGGCGTGCGCAGCTGGCACGTCGACCCGAAGGCCAACACGGTCGTGATCGACGTGGTCAGGAGCGCGCGGGCTGACAACGATGTCCAGCGCTTCCTGACCCGGGCCCGGGCAGCCGGCCCGGTCACCGTCGAGACGGTCTCCGCCGGACCCCGCACCCTCGCGGCGGGCACGGTCGGCGGTGACCCCTTCTACACCGGCAACGTCCGCTGCTCCATAGGGTTCTCGGTGTACGGCGGCTTCGTCACCGCCGGGCACTGCGGGCAGCCGTACGCCGCGGTCTACGGCTGGGACGGCTCCTACGTCGGCACCTTCCAGGGCTCCTCGTTCCCCGACAACGACTACGCCTGGGTCAGCGTCGGCAGCGGATGGTGGACCGTCCCGGTGGTGCTGGGCTGGGGCACGGTCTCCGACCAACTGGTGCGCGGCTCGGCCGTGGCCCCCGTCGGCTCCTCCATCTGCCGCTCCGGTTCCACCACGCACTGGCACTGCGGCACGGTCCTCGCCCTGAACGAGACCGTCAACTACAGCCAGGGCGCGGTGCACGAACTGACCAAGACCAACGTCTGCGCCGAACCGGGCGACTCCGGTGGCTCGTTCATCAGCGGCGACCAGGCGCAGGGGGTCACCTCCGGCGGCTGGGGCAACTGCACGAGCGGTGGGGAGACCTGGTTCCAGCCGGTCAACGAGATCCTCAACCGCTATGGTCTGACGCTGCACACCGCCTGACCGCGACGCGGAGGGGCCGCCGCCGATGCGCGCGGCGGCCCCGCCCGCCGTCGCGGGCTCCGTGTCCCGGGCTGCGTGACAAGCCCGTCAGAGACGCATCAAAAGCCTGGTCAGAGCACATACTTGACGATGCGGGGGTGTCCCGCGGTTCTCTGACGGGGAGTTGCAAGGTGAACGATGGCGGCAAGGGGCTCGGCAAGGTCGAGGTGAAGCTCCGGTGGGACCCGAGCCCGTACGGGGAACCGCCCCGGCACCTCGACATCATGGCCACGACCTACGCGGCGGACGATCCCTACGGGAAGCCGGTGTACGTCGTCCACACCGAGAGCCGGTCGCCCGACGGCACGATCAACATGAGCCGGCACAGCGAGACCGGCATGGGCTACGGGTTCGTCGAGGTGATGGTGCTGGAGTTCGACCGGCTGTCGCCCGTCTACGGGCGGGTGGTGGTCGGCGTGGCGATCCACCAGGACGGCGGCCCGCGGACGTTCGGCGACATGTCCAACGCGGGGGTGGTCGTCGTCGAGGGCTACCGGCAGCTGCTGGCGGACGACTTCACACAGGTCGCCGACGCCACGGCGGCCACGGTCGTGGAGTTCAGCCGCGACGCGTCCGGAGCCTGGGGACTGCGGGAGATGATCCGGGGGTTCGACACCGACCCGGTGGCGTTCACGGCGGAGATGGGACGCGCACGGTAGCGCACCCGGACCTGTGGTCGTCAGCGCACGCCGTCCAGCAGGTCCGCGACCTCCGCGAACACCCTGTCTCCCGCCTGTGCCGCGGCGGGGGACAGGGTGTCGAGTGTCAGGAACCCGTGGACCATCCCGGCCTCGCAGCGGTGCCGGACCGCGACGCCCGCCTCGGCGAGCCGCGCCGCATAGGCGTCGCCCTCGTCCCGCAGCGGGTCGTGCTCGGCGGTGACGACGACGGCGGGCGGCAACCCGCCCAGGTCGGCGGCGTGCAGCGGGCTCACCCGGGGGTCGGCCCGCCGGGCCGGGTCCGGGACCCACTGCTCGGCCCCCCACGCGACGTCGTCGGTCGTCAGCCCCCACCCCGTGGCCTTCGTCCGGGCGCTGGGGGAGGAGAGGGTGAGATCGGTGTTGGGGTACGCCAGCACCTGGGCGGCCGGCACCGGCCCGCCCTCGTCGCGCAGGCGCAGGCAGGCCAGGGCGGCGAGGTTCCCGCCGGCACTGTCGCCCATCACGACGACCGGCCCGCCGTCGGCCGCCGCCCACCGCAGGACGGCCACACAGTCGTCGACGGCGGCCGGCCACGGGTGCTCGGGAGCCCGGCGGTAGTCGACGCCCAGCACGGCCGCGCCGGTGGCGAGCGCCAGCCGGCGGCAGGCCCGGTCGTGCGATTCCAGATCGCCGATCGTCCACATCCCGCCGTGCAGGAACACCACCAGCGGGCGGGAGGCGGCCGACGGACGGTAGAGCCGGGCCCGCACGGCCGGCGATCCGCCGGCCGGCAGATCCTCGACGTGCTCGACCCGGGGCCCCGGCGGCCGGGCCTCGGCCCGCAGCCGCTGCGCGCGCCGCAGCTCCACCGCGCCCACGACCCGGGCGGGAGGACCCGGATCCCGTCGAACGGCGCTGACGAAGGCGGTCAGTTCGGCATCGGCCAGGGACGGAGGCGTGGGTTCGGACACGGAGGCCAGGATGCCACCGTGATCGGCGGGCCGCGGCCCAACACGGCGTGCGCGGAAAGGGTGTTCAGGCGCGCAGAGGGGCCGGGAGGCACTTCTGAACTGACCGTCATGGCCCTCTACGACACCCTCGGCGCGCCCCACGCCGCCCGCGGCGATGCCGTGGACGTACGTCAACGTCCGTGCGGGCGCGGCGGCCTTCCGCGAGCGGTTCCGGCTGGTGTGTGAGTACCCGCCCGAGGCGGCCGCCTGACGACACGCGTGCCGTGCCGACCGGTCGGCTGGCCGGGCTGCTGGGGTGTGACGGCCTCGGCGTCGGCTGTCGGATGCTGATGAGGGGCGACTGAAGCGGGCGTTCCCCTGCCGGGAAGGCCGCACAGGCGTCATGATGCGAGGTATGACGACTCGCGACGATATGGACGGATTCGGCGCCCAGGGCCCGTTGCCGCCACTGCCGGAGGACTGGGAACGCTGTCTGGTCGTGGCGGCGCATCCGGACGACATCGAGTACGGGACGGCGTCGGCCGTCGCCCGCTGGACGGCCCAGGGCAAGCAGGTCGCGTACTTGCTCGTCACCCGGGGCGAGGCGGGCATCGACGCACTGCACCCCGACCAGGCGGGACCGCTGCGCGAGGCCGAGGAGCGGGCCGGGGCGCGTGAAGTCGGCGTCACCGACGTGGAGTTCCTCGACCACCGCGACGGAATCGTCGAGTACGGCCCGGCCCTGCGCCGGGACATCGTGCGGTCCGTCCGCAGGCACCGGCCCGACATCCTGGTCTCGGGGCCGTACGCCGTCCGGATGGTCGCCGGGATGACCAACCAGGCCGACCACCGCGTGGTGGGCCTGGCCGCGCTGGACGCGGCGCGGGACGCCGGCAACCGGTGGATCTTCCCGGAACTGGCCGAGGAGGGCCTCCAGCCCTGGGGCGGCATCCGCTTCGTCTGCGTCGGCGGCGCCGACCGGCCCACCCACGGCGTCGACGTCACCGGGGAGCCGCTGGAGCGCGGCATCGCCTCGCTGGCCGCGCACGCCGAGTACACCAAGGGCCTCGGCGCCCAGGGCTTCGAGCCCCGCCCCTTCCTGACCTGGGCGGCCCAGCGGGGCGGCCCGGCGCTGGGTGTCGAGGCCGCGGTCCTGTTCGACGTGCACTGGATCGCCTTCCAGGGGCCGCCGCCCTGGGAACAGTGAGCACCACAGTTGGCCGTGGATGTCGTTGAGGCGGGGCTGCCGGTACGCCAGTGTGTACTGCCATGGCCCGTGACTGGAGCAGTTCCTTCCGTCCGACCCGTCGTCAACTCCTCGCCGCCGCGGGCGCCGTACCCCTCGTGGGCGCGCTTCCCGCGGCGGCCGACGCCACCACCGCCACCACTTCCCTGGCGTTCACCCGCGCCACCAACGGCTCGGCGACCCTGGACCCCACCGGCGGCGGGCTCGTCGCCGAGGTGCAGGGCACCCTGTGGTCCCTGCCCCGCACCGGCGGCACCGCCCGCCCGCTCACCCCGGCCGACCTGGAACCAGGCCGCCCCACCCACTCCCCGGACGGCACCCTCGTCGCCTTCTCCGCCTACCGGGACGGCCGGTTCCACCTGTGGACCGTGCGCCCCGACGGCTCCGGCCTGCGGCGGCGCACCGACGGCCCCTGGGACGACCGAGGCCCGGCCTGGTCGCCGGACGGCACCCGGCTCGCCTTCTCCTCCGAACGCGGCGGCGACCCCGTGGCCGGCAGCCCGTACCGCATCCACGTCCTCGACCTGGGCACCGGCCGCATCAGCCGCGTCACCGGTCTGACCGGCCAGGACGGCCCCCTCCAGGACGGCCCGTGGGAGGACTTCGACCCCACCTGGACACCGGACGGCACGCACATCCTGTTCGTCCGCGCGAAGACGGTCACCACCTCCCTGGGCCTGAGCGTGGACGCCCGCACGATCGCCGCCGTCCCCGCCGACGGCGCCGGCCCGGTCGCCGTCCGGTACACGGAGACCGAGGCCGCGCAGCTCATGACGCCCGCCCTCGCCCCCGACGGCCGACTGGCCCTCCTGCGCACCACCCCCTCCCCGAACGTCTCCTGCACCCTCGTCGTCGACGGCCGCCGCGTCCCCGTCACCGGTGACATCGCCCCGGTGCCCCCGCGCTGGACGCCCGAGGGGGAGCTGCTCCTGACGGTCGACGGCGCCTTCACCCTCGTACGACCGGACGATCCCGCGCAGCCGCGGACGCTGCCCTTCGACGGCGTGCTTCCCGTGCGGCGGCCGCGGTACCGGACCAAGCGGTACGACCTGGGGGAGGGGCGGGCGCGGCCGGTGCGCGGCGTCCATCTGCCCGCGCTGTCGCCCGACGGCCGGCAGATCGCCTTCGCCGCGCTCGACTCGCTGTGGCTGGCGGGGAGTTCGGGCGGACGGCCGCCCAGGCGGCTGCACCGGTCGGCGCTCACCCGGTACCTCCTCGGGCCCTCCTGGGCGCCCGACGGGCGATCGCTCGTGTACGCCGACGACCGGGACGGCCTCCTCGGGGTGTACCGGCACGATCTGGCCACCGGAGCGGAGAGCGCCCTCGCCACCGGCGGCCGGGTCCACCCGGCGCTCTCGCCCGACGGCCGCCGGCTGGCCTGCCTCGACCTGACCGGCCACCTCCTGGTCCGCGACCTGGCGACCGGCGAGGAACGCGTCCTGGCCGCGCCCCTGGGCGGCGGCGGGCTGCCCGGCCGCCCCAGCTGGTCGCCCGACGGCCGCCACCTCGCCCTGTGCGACCGCAACCGCCTCAACTCCCGCTTCCGGGAGGGCTACAACCTGGTCCGCGTCGTCGACACCGCGACCGGCGCAGACCGGCTGCACGCGGTGGCGCCGCACACCTCGATCGCCGACCGGTACGACTCGGGGCCCGTCTGGTCACCCGACGGCCGCTGGATGGCGGTGATCGTCGAGTCGGCGCTGTGTCTGGTGCCGGTCGACGCCGACGGCGCCCCGCGCGGCGACCTGCACACCCTCACCGCCGAACCGGCCGACCACCCCTCCTGGTCCGCCGACTCCGCCACGCTGCTGTACCTCTCCGCCGGCCGGCTCCGGCTGATCGGCGTCGACGGCGGCGCGCCGCGCACCGTACGCGTGCCGCTCGACGCGCCCCGGCCCACCCCCGCCGACGTCGTGGTGCACGCCGGCAGGCTGTGGGACGGCACCGGCGAGACGACCCGCGACGACGTCGACATCGTCGTACGCGGCGGACGGATCGCGGCGGTGGAGCCGCACCGCTCCGCACGGCGCGAGGCCCTCCGGCGCGTGGACGCCTCCGACCGTACGGTCGTCCCCGGACTGTGGGACACCCACACCCACCCCTGGCAGAGCACCTACGGCGGACGCCAGACCGTCGGCCAGCTCACCTACGGCATCACCACCGCCGTCTCCCTCGGCGGCTTCGCCTACGAACAGGCCCGCGTGCGCGAGACGGTGGCCGCCGGGCAACTCGCCGGGCCCCGGCTGCTGGCCACCGGCGAACTCCTCGACGGGGCCCGCGTCGCCTACAGCATGGGCCGCGCCCACCGCACCCGGCAGGGACTGCGGCGTTCGCTGGCGCGCGGTGCCGCGCTGGACTGGGACTTCGTCAAGACCTATGTACGGGCGCCGGGTTGGGTGATGAAGGAGGCGGCGCGGTTCGCCCACGAGCGGCTCGGCGTGCGCACCGGAGGGCACCTGCTCTCCCCCGGCGTGCAGCTCGGCCAGGACCTGACGACCCATCTGCAGGCCACGCAGCGCGCCGAGTTCGGGCATGCCGTCACGGCCACGGGACACGCCTACCAGGACGTCGTGGAGATCTACACCGCGCGCGGTGTCCGCTTCTCCCTCATCGCCACGCCGTTCAGCGCCGTGCCGCTTCTCGGCGCGGACCCGTCCCTCGCCGACGATCCCCGGGTCACGGTGGTGATGCCGCCGTGGGACACCGCCACCGTCCGGCAGGCGGCCGGTGTCGCGCCCACCGCCGCCCAACTCGCCGTCCTGCGCACGGAGACCGACGTCTACCGGCGCGTGCTGGCCGGCGGCGGTCTGGTCGCCCTCGGCACGGACCAGCCGCTCGTCCCCGTCGGCCTCGCCCTCCACCTGGGCCTGCGCGCCCTGCACCAGGGCGGTCTGTCCCCGGCGCAGGCACTGCGCACGGCGACCGTCCTGCCGGCCCGGCTGTTCGGGCTCGACCAGGACCTCGGCACCGTCGAGGAGGGCAGACTCGCCGACCTGACCGTGGTCGACGGCGACCCCTTCACCGACTTCGCCACCCTCGTGCGGACCGTGTCGGTCCTCAGGGGCGGAGTGCCGTACACCACCGAGGAGTTGGTCGCCGCCTTCGAGCCGGTGGCCGTACGGGAGGACTGGCTGCGGGTGGGCCGGCTGATGCGCCGCGACGGTTGCTGCGACGGCCACGCGACGGGCTGAGCCCGGCCGGGGCCGGCCGGAGGAAGTCCCGGCGAGGTGGCGCCGGCCGTGCGGGCGAACGGCCGGCGCCACGACCGCGTGGGCGGCCTCGGAACGCGGCGGGAACGGGTCAGAGGTCGAACTCGTGCGGCGGCAGGTCCAGGGTGAAGCACGCCTCACGGACGACGGCCTGCTCGGTCTTGTCGAAGTCGCCGTCGGCGCCGCCGATCACGATGCCGATCTGGATGACGGCCCGCGCCTCGGCAGGCTTCTTCTTCGCCTTGGCGATCTCCTGCAACACGCTGACCTTGCCGAAGGCGAAGTCCGCGGTCAGCTTGCCCAGGTTCTCCTCGAAACGGCGGCGCAGATCGTCGGCGGGGAAGTTCTGCAGCACCTCGTTGGTCGCGATGAGCTGGGCCACGCGCTGCCGCTCCGCCGGGTCGATCGTGCCGTCGGCCGCGGCGACCAGCGCGCACATCGCCATGCTCGCGTCGCGAAAGGCACCGCTCTTGAGGTCGTTCTTCTTCGCCACGAGCTGCGTCTGCATCTGCGACGCGGACTCCTTGAAGCGGTCCCACAGGGCCATGAGAACTCCATGCGTTGATGGTCGTAACAGGCATACGGCACCGTGGAAACTCGCGGCACGTCAGGTAAGTTCCGCCTGTTCCGGGGATGTTCACCAGCCCTGTGCCAGGCCGTCGACCATCAGGGTGGCCACCGTGGAGTTCGACGCCCCGCCCGCGGACCGGTCGACGCCGGTCACCCTGGAGGACGTACAGGCCGCCCTGCGCCTCGGGCACCGACGTCACCCTGACCGCGCTGGCGCGCCACCCCGACCCGCTGGACCGACAACACCCGCCAGGCGGCGGCCTACCGCAAGGGGCGGGTGTTCCTGGCCGGCGACGCCGCGCACGTGCACCCGCCCTTCGGCGGCCAGGGCCTCAACCTCGGCGTCGGCGACGCGACGAACCCCGGCCGGAAGCTCGGCGCGGTGATCGCCGGGTGGGCGCCCGAGGACCTGCTCGACACCTACGACACCGAACGCCGGCCGCTCGGGGCCCGGGTGCTGGACTGGACGCGCGCCCAGATCGGCGTGCTGCGCGGAGACGCCAAGTCGGCCGCGTTGCGCGACATCGTCGCCGACCTGCTGAGCACCCGGGACGGCACGACGTACGCGGTCAAGAAGGTCTCCGGCGTCACCCAGCGCGTCGACCTGCCCGGCGACCACCCGCCGGCCGGCCGGCACGCTCCCGACCTGTGGCTTGAGGACGGCTCCCGCCTGGCCGACCACGGTCACCGCGGCGGGTCACTGCTCCTGGACCGCACCGCGGACGGCACCCTCGCCCGTCTCGCCGCCGCCCGGGCCGGACGGGTCACCGACGCCCCCGCGACGCCGGCCGGCGTTCTGGTGCGACCGGACGGGGTGGTCGCCTGGGCCTGCGACGCCGAGGACACCGCCGCCGTCCCGGCGCTGGAAGCCGCCCTGCGCCTGGGCGGGCGCACCCGTCCGGTGAGCCCACCCCGTGTTCCCCGGGCGGCCGCCGGCGCCCATGATGCGGGCATGAAGATTCCCGACCGACGGATCGAACTGTTCGACGGCACCGGCAGCGAGCACCGGTTCACCGGCCCCGCCACCGGCGACGAACGGACCATGCTGGTGGCCGTGCTCGACGCCCAGCGCGAAACGCTGAGACTGAAGTGCTCCGGTCTGGGGCCCGAGTTGGCGCGGCGGTCCGTGTCCCCGTCCTCGCTCTCGCTGCTCGGCCTCGTCCGGCACCTCGCCGACGTGGAACGCCGCTGGTTCCGTGCGGTACTCGCCGGACAGGACGTCGAACTGCGCTTCTCCTCGGCGGACGTCCCCGAGGGCGACTTCGACGGGGCGAGCCCCGATCCCGAGGTCGTCGAGGCGTCCTGGGCCGCCTGGGACGCCGAAGTCGCCTTCGCGCAGGCGTTCGTCGCCGACGCGCCGCACCTCGACGTCGAGGGCCGGGACGCGTGGCGGGGCACCGTCTCCCTGCGCTGGGTGATCATCCACATGATCGAGGAGTACGCCCGTCACAACGGCCACGCCGACCTGATCCGCGAACGCATCGACGGAGCGGTCGGCGTGTGATCACCGGCGGCCGAGCCGGCTCGCACCCGGCGTGGCTCAGCCGGCCGTCCAGTGGTGTGCGGCGATCCCGGTCAGGATCACGTCGATGCCGGCGGCGAAGTCCTCGCGGTCGTCGTGGTCGCGCAGCTGCCCGGCGACCTCGCGCGTGAACCGGTACTCCTCGGGATCGAGCCGCGTCCACGCCGTCGCCACGGTGTCGGGGCGCGGCGATCGCCTTGCCGGGGGCGAACGCATCGGGCGCCGGGTGCGGGCGCTCGGGGGCACCGGGAACCGAACGGCGTCCTGCGCACGTACGCCCAACTCACCAAGGACCGCGAGTGGTTCGCGGACATCGGCTTCACCGACGCCGACGCGGCGAAGGCCCGGATCGCCGCGGAGTTCGACGGCTGGGCGCCGGAACTCACCGCGCTGATCGCCGACGGCGACACACCGCCGGTCCTGCGCAGCCCGCACACCCTGCCCGTCCGGCACCGCTGGGAGCGCGTCCCCGGCGCCACCCTGGTCGGCGACAGCGCCCACCTGATGCCGCCCAACGGCGAGGGCGCCAACCTCGCGCTGTCCGACGGCTCCGAACTCGGCCAGACCCGGGCCGCGCACCCCGATGACATCGAGGCCGCGCTCACCGTGTAGGAGGAGGCCATGTTCCCGCGCAGCGCCGAGGTCGCCGCCGAGGACACCCTCGACCTCTGCATCGGCGAGAACGCCCCGTACAGCCTCATCGAGTTCTTCACCCGGGCCGGGTGAGCAGGGCAGATCGGGTGAGCCGGGTCCGTCCACGTGACCGCGAGGCGAGCCCTCGTACCGCCGTTGCTCAAGCCACCGCCCGGCAGCGGCCATGTGCATCCCTCACCTCAACGGCTTGACGTGTACTTGGCAAAGTGGCTTCATGGGAGCGCTCCCACCACCTATCCGGAAGCCTGCACTTCTTGGCGCTCACTCCTTGGAGCCGTAGTGAGATCAACAAGAAGCACGACCCGCACCCGCCCCTTGGCCGCCCTTCTGGCCGCCCTCGCGGCCCTCTTCGGCCTCGCCCTCGTCGGCGCGGCGTTCCCCGCGGCCGCCCAGCCCGCCTCGCCCGCCGTCCAGGCCGTCGGCCTGCACATCGGCGACGGCCGCCTGCTGGAGGGCAACGGCAACGACTTCATCATGCGCGGCGTCAACCACGCCCACACCTGGTACCCCGACAGGACCCGGCAGTCGCTCGCCGACATCAAGGCCCTCGGCGCCAACACGGTCCGCGTCGTGCTCGCCGACGGCCACCGCTGGAGCGCCGACGGCGCCGCCGACGTGGCCGACGTCGTCGCCCAGTGCAAGGCCAACCGGCTCATCTGCGTGCTGGAGGTGCACGACACCACCGGCTACGGCGAGGACAGCGCGGCCGGCACGCTCGACGAGGCGGCCGACTACTGGATCGGCCTGAAGGACGTGCTCGCCGGCCAGGAGAACTACATCGTCATCAACATCGGCAACGAGCCCTGGGGCAACACCGACCCCGACGGCTGGACCGCCCCCACCATCGCCGCCGTCAAGAAGCTGCGCGCCGCCGGGTTCGAGCACACCCTGATGGTGGACGCGCCCAACTGGGGCCAGGACTGGCAGGGCGTCATGCGGGCCAACGCCCAGTCGGTGTACGCCGCCGACCCCACCGGCAACCTGATCTTCTCGATCCACATGTACAGCGTCTTCGACACCGCCCAGGAGATCACCGACTACCTGCACGCCTTCGTCGACGCCAGACTCCCCATCCTGGTCGGCGAGTTCGGTGGCCCAGCCGACCAGTACGGCGACCCGGACGAGGACACCATCATGGCCACGGCCCAGCAGCTCGGCCTCGGCTACCTGGCCTGGTCCTGGAGCGGCAACACCGACCCCGTCCTCGACCTGGCCCTCAACTTCGACCCCACCCAGCTCAGTTCGTGGGGCCAGCGCATCTTCAACGGCGCCAACGGCATCGCGCGGACCGCCAGGGAAGCCACCGTCTTCAGCGGCGGCTCCGCCGACACCCAGGCCCCCACCACGCCCGGCACCCCGGCCGCCGCCGCGGTGACGGCCACCTCCGTCACCCTCGGCTGGACCGCGTCCACCGACAACGTCGGGGTCAGCGCCTACGACGTCGTACGGGTCGCGAGCGGCACCGAGACCCGGGTGGCCACCGCCACCACCAACACCGCCACGGTGTCCGGGCTCACCGCCGACACCGCGTACACCTTCGCCGTCTACGCCCGTGACGCGGCCGGCAACCGCTCGGCCCGCTCGGCCACGGTGACCGTCACCACCGCCAAGGCGCCGGTCCTCGCCTGCTCCGTCGGCTACCGGATCGTGGGGGAGTGGCCGGGCGGCTTCCAGGGCGAGATCACC
Source organism: Streptomyces sp. 7R007 (assembly GCF_054850255.1). NCBI lineage: Bacteria > Bacillati > Actinomycetota > Actinomycetes > Kitasatosporales > Streptomycetaceae > Streptomyces > Streptomyces sp. 7R007. The sequence goes on from NZ_JBTWMV010000002.1 coordinate 283,613, forward strand.
ATCGGCAACACCGGTGCCACCGCCATCAACGGCTGGACCCTCGCCTTCGCCTTCGCCGACGGCCAGACCGTCTCCACCATGTGGGGCGGCACGCCCAGCCAGAGCGGCGGTGCCGTCACCGTCACCCCCGCTTCCTACACGAGCAGCATCGCCGCCGGCGGCAAGGTCACGGTCGGCTTCATCGCCGCCAAGGGGTCCACGAACACCGCGCCGACCGCCTTCACCCTCAACGGCAGTACGTGCACGACGAGTTGACGCACCGGCTGCGCAGTGCCGGGCGCCTCACTCGGTGCTGCGCAGTGCCGTCCAGGTGCCGTGGTCCACCACGCCGTCGGCGTCCAGGCCCCGGGCGCTCTGGAAGTTCTCCACGGCGGCCTCCGTATCAGCGCCGAAGTAGCCGTCGACGCCCGAATCGCCCACGCTGTAGCCGCGTTCGGTCAGCATGCACTGGACCTGGAGCACGCGTTTGCCGCTGTCGCCCTCGCTGGTGCGGCCGTAACCGGGGTAGTAGGCGCACTCCGAGTTCCAGGGCGCGTCCCCGGGGGTGGCGGCGGGCGAATCGCTCGGCGACGGGCTCGCGGCGACGGTGGCGGGGGCGCTCGGGTCGGCGCCCGCGGCGGAGGCGGTGGCGGGCCGGCCGGCGCCGGTGCTGCCGGCGGCTTCGGTGCCGCCCGGGACGGCGGCACCCGAGGCGTTGCCGTCGACGCTCGTGCCGGACGCGGCCGACGCGCGGCCCGAGGCGCCGGGGGCCAGGGGGAGGACGGAGGTGCCGGACGTGGCGCCGGCCGTGGTCCGGGAGCCGGGGGGCGACGCGGTGGCGGGGGCGTCCTCGCGACCGAGTACGACGGTCCCGGCCACCACGCACACGACCACGCCGGCGGCGACGGCCAGCACCGGCTTCCTCCGCATCCACACCCGGGCGCCGCCGGCGGCCGAGGGCGCCGCCCCGCTGATCTCGTCCTCCTCGGATAAGTGCGCGGCGACGGGCTGTCGAGCCGCCGGTTCGTGGCCGGTGTCCGGCTCGCCGGTCGCCGGACCGCCCTGCCCGGGCTGCGGGCCGCCCTCCGCCCCTCGCGGCGCCCGCACCCGCTCCGGCGGCAGACTGCGCAGCACCTCGAACGCCCGCTCCCGTTCCGCCACCCGGGCGCGCAGCGCCGGGGGCCAGATGGCCGGACCGGTGTGCTCCGCGGCCGCGTTGACGAGGTCCTGCGCCGTGGGCCGCCGCTCGGGCTCCTTGGCCAGGCACGCCGACAGCAGCGCGCCCAGCTCCGTGTCGAGCGTCGCGACCTCGCCGAGGAGGTCCGCGTCGGGCTCCTCGAAGGCCACCCGGTGCATCACGTCCACGCCCGTGCCGTCGCCGAACGGGGCCCGGCCCGTCACCGCGTAGACCAGCGTTCCGGCCAGGGAGAACACGTCCGACGCCGTGGTGCACCGGCCCGTCCGCAGATGCTCCGGCGACATGTAGGCCGGTGTGCCCACCCGGTTGCCCGTGCCGGTCAGGGCGCTGGCGTCGACCGCCTTCGACAGACCGAAGTCGATCACGTAGGCGCCCCAGGGCGACAGCAGCACGTTGGACGGCTTCAGGTCCCGGTGCACGATCCCCGAGGCGCCCAGTTCCACGAGCGCCCGGCCCACGTCCGCCAGCAGCCGCCACGCCGCGGCCGGTTCGACCGCCCCGTCCTCGCGTACGGCCACCGCCAGATCGAGGCCGGGGACGTACTCGGTGGCCATCCACAGCAACTCGTCCTGGAATCCCGTGCCGCGCAGCTTCGGCGTGTGCGGCGTGCGCAGCCGGCCGTGCACCGACGCCTCGCGCTCGAAGCGGCGCCGGAACCCGGGGTCGTCGGCGTACTCCGGCCTGATCACCTTCACGGCGACCAGCAGCGGGCTGCCGTCGACGGGGCGCGCGAGATAGACCCGGCCCATGCCGCCGCTGCCGAGCAGCGCCAGCGCCGCGTACGGGCCGATGCGGCGCGGGTCGCCGTCGCGCAGGGGTGAGGCGCCGGTCTGCCGCAGCGCGGCGGCCTCACTGGCCGCCGAGTCCGCCGGTCCCGGCCGGTGTTCTGACACGGATCCCCCGAAGTTCTTTTCGTCGCACGCAAGTTCGCCAAAGGGGAAGACGAGGCTAACCCAGCGGCGGCCCGCGGTCACGATGTCCGGCACTTCCGTCGCACGCAGTAGGCGCCGACCCCGGCGGGACGGGCCCGGACGGGCCAATCGCAGGCCCGCACGGAACGGTCCGCGCCCCGGGAGCCGTCAGGCCGGCGGCGCGCCCGTGCTCGACCTGACCACCAGCCGCGTCGGCACCAGGTCCGTGCCCGGTCCGCAGCCGCCGCCCGTGCGGATCTGGTCGAGGGCCTTGCGCACGCAGCGGCGCCCCACCTCGGCGAAGTCCTGGTGGACGGTGGTCAGCGGCGGGACGAAGTACGCGGCGTCGGGGATGTCGTCGAAGCCGACCACGCTGACGTCGGCGGGGACGGAGCGGCCGCGTTCGTGGAAGGCCCGCAGCAGCCCCAGCGCCATCTGGTCGTTGGCGGCGAACACCGCCGTGCACCCGGGGACGCCGGCGAGCGTCAGGCCGGCCTCGTATCCCGACTCGGCCGACCAGTCGCCGTGCAGCGGCGCGGGCACCGGACGACCGGCCTCCTCGAGGACCCCGCGCCAGGCTTCCGTCCGGCGCTGGGCCGCGAACGACTCCTGGGGGCCGGTGACGTGCCACACCGTCCGGTGCCCCAGGTCGAGCAGGTGCCGCACGGCCGTGCGGGCGCCCTCGACCTGGTCGGTGTCGACCACGCCGTAACGGTCCCCGGCGTCGGAGTCCACGACCACCACGTGCACGCCGGGCGGCAGTTGGACCGTGCCGGTGTCGAGGAGGTGGATCTCCATGATGACGATGACGGCGTCCACGGCGAGTTCGCCCATGCGCGTGAAGGCGCCGAGCACGTTGTCCTGGGTCGGCACGTCGATCGGGATCAGCGTGATCGCGTACCCTTCGGCCGCCGCGTGGGTGGCGATCGCCTCCACGGTGCGGCTGTTGCCCGTGGAGGAGAGGCTGAACAGGATCACGCCGAGGGTGTTGAACTGCCCGTACCGCAGGGCGCGCGCCGCGCTGTTGGGCCGGTAGCCCAGCTCCCGCATCGCCGCGAGGACCTGCTGACGCGTCGAACCGACCACACCGGGACGGCCGTTGGACACCCGGGAGACCGTCTGCGAGGAGACCCCCGCGAGCCGGGCGACGTCCGCCATGGAGACGCGCTGCTTGCGGCGGTCGCCGGGCACGCCCGAACCGCCGCGCCGCGCACCGCCCTCGGGCGCGGAAAGCCCCTGCTCCCGGTCGTTCAGGTCCCTCACCCCCGGCGTCGTGCGACCGATGGTACGTGTGGAAAGCGTTGACGGGCGCCGGGGCGGATGCCACGATTCCGGCGCCTCGAAGTTTACGTAAACATCGCCCGGGGGCAGCGTCACAGCTCTGCGGGGCGGCCTCCGGACGCGGCGTCCGCGCGCCGCTTCATCCAGGGGATGTTTACGTAAACACGGCGACCGAGCCGCCATCTCCCGAAAGGCACAGCCGATGCGCAAGTCCCCGGTCAGCGTCCGCCCCGTCTCCCGTCTGCGCGCCGCCCTCGTGGCGGTCGCCGTCGCCGCGGTCGGCGGCGCCACCCTCGTCGGCAACCCGGCCTCCGCCGCGCCGGCCACCGACACCACCCAGTTCAGGGGCGTCAACTGGGCCGACCCGCGCGACAACTTCGCCGACGACGAGCTGCGGCTCTCCGGCCTGTCGACCTCCGACACCTACGCCCAGACCTACGCCAAGGCGAGCCGGATCATCTCCGCGTTCCGCGCGAACCTGGGCGCCAACACGGTGCGACTGCCGATCAACCCCTACACGGTCGACGGCGCGTACTGGAAGTCCTACCGCGGGGTGATAGACGCCGCGACGGACAAGGGCTTCAAGGTGATCGTCTCCTACTGGGAGGGCACCGGCGACCGCAAGGACGGCTTCATCGACGACGAGGCCACCTTCTGGCCGATGTGGGACACCGTGGTCAGGACCTACCACGGCAACCCCCGGGTCTACTTCGAGCCGATGAACGAACCCCACGGCTACACCGACACCGCGTGGGCCGACATCGCCGCCCGGTGGCTCGCCACCTACCCCGCCGTCCCCCGCGACCGCGTCTTCGTCAGCGGCGCCGGCTACAACGACCACGTCACCTCGGTCTGCGCCGACCCGCGCCTGAAGGGCACCTACCTGTCGCTGCACCACTACGGCTTCTGGAAGGACTACGCCTCCTACGACCAGTGGGTGTCCGACCTGAAGGAGCGCATCGGCACGTGCGCGAACCGGACCGTCATCGACGAGTTCGGGGCGCCGATGACCACCGGTCTCGACTACGACCACCCGGCGCCCGACAACAACTACGTCAACTTCATCCAGGCCGAGACCGACACCGCGCGCGAGCTGAGGATGGGCTCGGTCTACTGGCCGGGGCTGCGCACCGACGACACCTACTCGCTGCAGAAGCTGACCGGCACCGCCGACCGGCCCTGGCTGGCCACCACCAACCAGTCCGGCGCCGACCGGCTGGCCTGGGGCTGGGGCCGCGGGAAGCCCGTGCAGTCCTGACTGCGGGGCCCGGACCGAACGGCCGGCCGTGCTGCCCGCGGCACGGCCGGCCGTTCGCCGACCGCGTACGCCCGAACGCCTCGCCCCGCCCTGCAACGGTGTAAGCATGTAATCCAGGCGCAGGCAACGGCGAACGCCTCAGGCAACGGCGAAAGGTCGCCCCCGTGACCGAGACCCTCTCGGAGCCCGACCGCCCCGGCAAGGAGCAGGCCGCGCTCGACTCCTACTCCCAGATCGTCACCTCCGTCGCCGCCGAGCTCACCCCCAAGGTGGCCGCCCTGAACGTCTCGCACCGGCGCTCGGGAGGGCGCTTCGTGCGGGGCACCGGTTCGGCCGTGGTGTTCACCGGCGACGGCTTCCTGCTCACCAACGCGCACGTCGTCGGGCGCTCGGACGCCGGCACGGTGTCCTTCGCCGACGGCACGACGACCCCCTTCCACGTGATCGGCGCGGACGCGCTGTCCGACCTCGCGGTGGTCCGCGCCGACGGGCCGACACCGCCGCCCGTCCGGCTCGGCGAGGCCGGCGCGCTCCGGGTCGGCCAGCTGGTGGTCGCCGTCGGCAACCCGCTCGGGCTGGCCGGCAGCGTCACCGCCGGTGTCGTCAGTGCCCTCGGCCGGTCGCTGCCCACCAGTGCCGGCGCGGCGACCCGGGTGGTCGACGACGTGATCCAGACCGACGCCACCCTCCACCCCGGCAGTTCGGGCGGGGCGCTCGCCACCGCCGACGGCCGCGTGGTCGGCATCAGCACCGCCATCGCCGACGTCGGACTCGGCCTCGCCATCCCGGTCAACGGCACCAGCCGGCAGATCGTCGCCGCCCTCCTCTCCGACGGCCGGGTCCGCCGCGCCCACCTCGGCCTCGCCGGCATCCCCGCGCCGCTGCCGCCGCCCCTGCGCGACCGCACCGGCCAGGCCGTCGGCCTGCGGATCGTCGAGGTCGTGCCGTCCTCGCCGGCCGCTCGCGCCGGACTGCGCGCCGGCGACCTGCTGCTCACGGCCGGCGGCGAGCCGGTCACGGGCGCGCAGGCGCTGCAGCGGCTGATGCTGGAGGACGCCATCGGCCGTCCCCTGGCCATGACCGCCCTGCGCGGGGGCGCCCTGGTGGACGTGATCGCCGTTCCGGCGGAGCTGCGGGCCGAGGACTGAGACGGCCGGAAAACGTCGGAGCAAGCGCCGAAGCGGGCCGTGCAGCAAGGCTTTGCACGATCCCCCTACTTCGATATCCCTGCACAGGGGGTTGTCCTGACATTCCTCGGCCCCTAGGGTCACCTCGGAGAGCAAGCGCTTTCTCCATGTTCTTGGTCGCCGGCACCCCAGGAGGACCGCATGCCCCCACGTCCAGCCCGCCGCCGCGTCGCCGTCGTCGGCACCGGCGCCATCGTCAGCGGCAGCCATCTGCCCGCGCTCAGAGCCCACGCCGACCGCGTGGAACTGGTCGCCGCCGTCGACATCGACGAGGGCCGGCTCGCCGACTTCCGGCAGCTGGCGGGCGAGCAGGTCACCGGCCACACCTCCGTCGAGGCGATGCTGGACGCCGTACGCCCCGACCTGGTGCTCATCGGCACTCCGCCGTCCCTGCACCGGGAGCAGACGGTGGCCGCGCTGAAGGCGGGCGCGTGGGTGCTGTGCGAGAAGCCGCTGACCCTCTCCCTCGCCGAGTACGACGAGATCGCGGCGGCCGAGGAGGCCTCCGGCGCGTACGCGGCCGTGGTCTTCCAGCACCGCTACGGCTCCGGCGCCGTGCACGCCCGCGAGCTGATCGCGGGCGGCGAACTGGGCGCCCCCCTGGTCGCGCACTGCCAGACCACCTGGTACCGCAACGCCGCCTACTACGCCGTACCGTGGCGCGGCACCTGGGCCAGTGAGGGCGGCGGCCCCACCATGGGACACGGCATCCACCAGTACGACCTGCTGCTGCACCTGCTCGGCCCGTGGACGGAGATCCGGGCCATGGCGGCCCGCCTGGTCCACGACACCGAGAGCGAGGACGTGTCCACCGCCCTGGTGCGCTTCGCGAGCGGCGCGCTCGCCACCGTCGTCAACAGCGTGCTGTCCCCGCAGGAGGTCAGCCGCATCCGCGTCGACTGCGCGGACGCGACCGTGGAACTCACCCACCTGTACGGCCACCGCAACGAGGACTGGGTCTACACCCCGGCCCCGCACGTCCCGGCCGAGCGCGTGACCGCCTGGCGCACTCCCGCCTCCGACGTGCCCAGCTCGCACGCGGCGCAGCTCGGCGCCCTCCTCGACGCGTACGACGCCGGGGTACGGCCCCCGGGCAGCGGCCCGGACGCCCGCGCCACCCTCGAATTCGCCGCCGCGCTCTACAAGTCGGCGTTCACCGGGCAGCCCGTGCACGCGGGCGAGATCGGCCCCGGCGACCCGTTCTACGCGGCCATGCACGGCGACCACCCCCACTGGGCCCCCACCAAGGAGCGCGCATGAGCATCCGCGTCAGTCACGTCCACGGCGAGCACATCGCGGTCGAGACGGCGGACGGCACCGAGATCCTCCGCTACGTCTACCGCCCGGACCCGGAGGCGTTCGAGGCGCGCAAGCCCTATGCCCACCCGATCCGCACGCTCGCCGGACGTACGGTCACCGGCTACCGGCCCAGCGACCACCGCTGGCACAAGGGCCTGCAGATGACCGCCAGCCATCTGTCGGGGCAGAACTTCTGGGGCGGCAACTCCTATGTGCACGGCCAGGGTTACCTCGTCCTGCCCGAACGCGTCGGCTCCATGCGGCACGACGCGTTCGCCCGCTTCACCGTGGACGAGGACCGGCTCGCCGTCACCGAGGAGCTCACCTGGGTGGAGAACGGCGGCCAGGAGTGGGCGCGGGAGGAGCGCGGGCTGACCGTGCACTCCGTCGACGAGGACGCCGGCGCCTGGGCGCTGGACTGGTCGATCCGCCTCACCAACATCCGTGACGCGCCCCTGGTGTTCGGCTCCCCGACCACCGAGGGCCGCGAGATGGCCGGCTACACCGGCCTGCAGTGGCGCGGCCCGCGCGACTTCACCGGCGGCACCGTCTTCGCCCCAGGCACCGAGGCGGACGCCGGCAAGCTGATGGGCACACAGGGGCCCTGGTTGGCGTACACCACCGAACACGACGACGTCGACGGGCACTCCACGATCGTCTTCGCGCACGCGCCGGAGAACCTCGACGAGGAGCGGGCGATCCACGAGTCGCACTGGTTCGTGCGCGCCGAGCCGATCCCGACGGTCGCGTTCTCCTGGGCGTTCTTCGAGGAGTTCGAGCTGCCGCCGGGCGAGTCCTTCGGCTACCGCTACCGGATGGTCTTCGCCGACGGCGCCTGGGACGCCGACCGTGTCGCCGCCCACCTCGCGGGCCTGCCGTGGTGAGCGCGTCCGAGCCCGCCCTCCCGCACCCGCTGCCCGGCGCCGTCGGCCTGTCCCATCTCAGCGCCTACGACTGGGAGGCCGCCGACGGTGTGTGCGGCGGCAGCCCGCATCTGCACCTGGTGTGCACGGAGGCGTACATCGTCACCGGCGGCCGGGGCGCGGTGCAGACGCTCAGCCCGGACGGCTACCGGGACATCCCGCTTCAGGCCGGGTCCGTCGCCTGGTTCACGCCGGGGACCGTGCACCGGATGGTGCAGGGCGGCGACCTGCGCATCACCGTGCTGATGCAGAACAGCGGACTGCCCGAGGCCGGGGACGCGGTCTTCACCTTCCCGCCCGAGGTGCTCGCCGACCCCGAGCGGTACGCGGCCGCGGCCACGCTCCCGTCCGGTACGGGAGCCGAGGCGGAGCGTGCCGCGCGCCGGCGCCGGGACCTGGCCGTCGAGGGGTATCTGGCGCTGCGCGAGGCGCTCGTTGCCGGGGACGCCGGACCGTACCGGGAGTTCCAGCGCGCCGCCGCCCGGCTGGTGCGCGCGAAGGTGCCCGGCTGGCGGGAGCTGTGGCGGGCGGGGGCGCTGGCCACCGCGCAGCGCACGGGCGCCCAGCTGGAGGCGCTGGAGGCGGGCGCACCGGACTACCTCGGCGAGGCGACCGCGTACCAGGCCGCGCCGACCCGGCTCGGCGGCTTCGGCATGTGCGGCCGCCGCGACGAGTACGCGCTGCCGGGCACGACACTGCCGTACCAGGGGGAGTAGCCGCACCACCGCGAGGGGGGACCTCAACCCGACTCCGAGGAGAGACGAGGTGACCTCGGCATGCCCGGACACAGGACGAAGGGGTTCTGCGCGTCGGCCGTCGCGTTGGCGTTCTGCGCCATGCTGGCCGGCTGCGGCGGATCCGGGGAGACCGCCGGTGGCGGCAAGGTCGTGCTGCGCTACACGTGGTGGGGCAACCCCGACCGCGCGGCACGCACCGAGCAGGCCGTCGCCCTGTTCGAGAAACAGCACCCGAACGTGCGCGTGCAGACGTCGTTCTCCGGCTACGACGCCTACAAGCAGAAGCTCGCCATCCAGGCCACGGGCGGCGACGCGCCGGACGTGATGCAGCTCGACTACCGCCAGATCGACCAGTACGCCTCCGGTCACGTCCTGCTCGACCTCGCCAAGGTCAAGGGCGTGCTGCGCACCGGCGAGATCGACGCCGGACTGCTGGCGACCGGCCGGGTCGACGGCAGACAGTACGCGATCCCGCAGGGCCGCGGCACCGAGACGGTCGTCTACGACGTCAAGGCGTGGAAGGCCGCCGGCGTCCCGCTGCCCCGCCAGGGCTGGACCTGGAGCCAATGGGCCGACAGCATGCGGGCGTTGGCCAAGAAGACCGGCAAGCCCGGGGCCACCGATCCCGGCCAGAGCGAGGACGCCTTCGAGGTGTGGCTGCGCGGCCAGGGCAAGGCCCTCTACACCGAGTCCGGCGAACTCGGCTTCACCGCCGCCGACCTGACGCGCTGGTGGACCTTCACCGACCGGCTCCGGCGGGAGGGCACCGTCTCCCCGGCCGAGCAGACCACCCAGCTCGACGGCTCCGTCGAGAATACCCCGCTCGGCCGCGGCAAGGCCACCGCCGACTTCAACTGGGACGCCCCGTCCAGCGGTTACCTCGCCCTGGTCCCCACCGGAGTCGCCCTCGCGCCCATGCCGTCCGGCGCGGACGGCACACCCGGCCAGTACTTCAAACCGTCGATGTTCCTCGGCGTCGGCGCCCACACCGGGCACCCGAAGGAGGCCGCCGCGCTCGTCGACTTCATGATCAACGACCCGCGGGCGGCGAAGATCCTCGGCGCCACCCGCGGCATCCCCGTCAACGAGACCGTCCGCGAGCAGACCGCCGCCCAGCTCAAGGACTTCGACAAGACCGTCGCCGACTTCCAGTCCTCGCTCGAAGGCACGCTCAAGGATCCGCCGCAGGCCCCGCCCTCCGGCGACAACGCCCTGCAGACCACCTTCCAGCGCGACTACGACCAGGTGTCCTACCAGCGCATGTCGCCCCGCGAGGCGGCCGAGGACTATGTCACCGAGGCGAAGGCGGAGCTGAGGTCATGACGACGACACAGACCCCCGCCGCCCCGGCGCTCCCGGTGGCGGCCACCGCGGGGCGCCGCCCCGCACGCGAGCGCGAGGGCGCCGCCTGGGTGTTCCTCTCCCCATGGGTGCTCGGCGCCACGGTCCTGACCCTGCTGCCGATGGCCGTCTCGCTGTACCTGTCGTTCACCGACTACGACCTGTTCAACCCGCCCCACTGGGTGGGCCTGCGCAACTACACCCAGATGTTCACCCAGGACCCGCGGTACTGGCGCTCGGTGCTGACGACGCTGACGTACGTCGCCATCGCCGTACCCCTGCAGCTCGCGCTCGCCCTGGTCGTCGCCCTCGCCCTGAAGACCATGAAGCGGGGCAAGGGCTTCTACCGCTCCGCCTTCTACGCGCCCTCGCTGCTCGGCGCCTCCATGTCCATCGCCCTGGTGTGGCGGGCGCTGTTCAACGACGGCGGCACGGTCGACCACCTGACCGGCACCGGCGGCTGGATCAACAAGCCCGGCTGGGCGCTGCTCGCCGTCGCGCTGCTGACGGTGTGGCAGTTCGGCGCGCCGATGGTCATCTTCCTCGCCGGACTCCAGCAGATCCCCGGCGAGCTGTACGAGGCGGCGGCCGTCGACGGGGCCGGCAGATGGCGGCAGTTCGTGTCCGTCACCGTGCCGATGCTGTCGCCCGTCCTCTTCTTCAACCTCGTCCTGCAGACCATCCAGGCCTTCCAGGTGTTCACGCCCGCCTTCGCGGTCAGCGCCGGGAAGGGCGGCCCCGCCGACTCCACCCTCGTCTACACCCTCTACCTCTACGACCGGGGCTTCGTCGCCTCCCACATGGGCTACGCCTCCGCCATGGCCTGGGTGCTCCTCGTCGTCATCGGCGCCGTCACCGCGGTGCTGTTCCGCACCTCGCGCTCCTGGGTCTTCTACGCCTCCGAGGGGGACCGATGACCACCGCGTCGACCACCGCCGCCCGTAAGCCCGTTCGCTGGGGACGCGTCGGCGTGCACCTCGGCTGCCTGGCCGCCCTGCTGGTGATGCTCTACCCGCTGGCCTGGCTGCTCGCCACCTCCCTCAAACCGGCCAACGAGGTCATCGCCAGCCTTGACCTGCTGCCCAGCCACCTGGAGTGGTCGAACTACGAGACCGCCTTCGACGGCGTCAACGACGTGTCCGTCTGGCGGCTGCTCGGCAACTCGCTGCTGATCGCGGGCGGCGCCGTCCTCGGCAACGTCGTCAGCTGCTCGCTCGCCGCCTACGCCTTCGCCCGGCTCCGCTTCCGGATGCGCGGCCCGCTGTTCGCCTTCATGATCGCCACGATCATGCTGCCGCACCACGCGGTGCTCATCCCGCAGTACATCATCTTCAACAAGCTCGGCCTGGTGAACACCTACTGGCCGCTGATCCTGCCCAAGTTCCTCGCCACCGAGGCGTTCTTCGTCTTCCTCATCGTGCAGTTCATGCGCGGTCTGCCGCGCGAGCTGGAGGAGGCGGCCCGCATCGACGGCTGCGGCCCGTTCCGCAGCTTCTTCCGGGTGATCCTGCCGCTGACCCGTCCCGCGCTGATCACCACCGCCATCTTCACCTTCATCTGGACGTGGAACGACTTCTTCACCCAGCTCATCTACCTCTTCGACCCGGACAAGTTCACGCTCACCCTCGCCCTCAGGTCCTTCGTGGACGCCTCCAGTCAGTCGGCGTTCGGCCCGATGTTCGCCATGTCGGTCATCGCGCTGCTGCCGATCGTGCTGTTCTTCCTCGCCTTCCAGCGGTTCCTGGTGGAGGGCATGGCCAGTTCGGGACTGAAGGGGTGAGCGGGATGAGCGGGATGCGCACCCGGGAGGCGGGCGAGCTGTTCGGCCCGCGCATGACCCTCTTCGCCGACGTGCTCAGCATCGGCCTCGCCACCGCCGCGGCCTGTCTGCCGCTGGTGACCGCACCGGCCGCGCTGTCGACGGCCTGCGCGGTGCTGCGCGGCGCCGGCGAGGACCGACCGGCCACCGCGGGACGGTACGGGGCGCTGCTGCGGCGCCGCATGCGCACCGGCGACCTGACCGCGGGGGCGGTCGCCCTCGCCGGGACGCTGCTGCTCGCCGCCGACCTCGCGCTGGCCGGGGCCGGACTGCCGGGCGGGCCGCTGTTCGCCGCGCCGGCCGCGGCGATCGGGGCGACGGCCCTGGTGGTGGCGCTCAGGGCGTGCGCGCGCCCCGAGTCGCTCACCGACTGGCCGGCCGCCGTGCGCCAGGCCGCCCGCGACACCGTACGGGACGCGGGCGGCAGCGCCCTGGTGCTGCTCGCGGTGGCCACGGCCGCCCTGTGCGCCTGGATGCTGGTGCCCCTGGCGTTCCTGGCCCCGGGCCCGCTGGCCCTCGCCCTGACCGCCGTGGACGTACGCCACGCGCGGCGCTGAGTCAGCGCCGGTGCAGGGTCTCCAGGGCGGCGGCCAGCACATGCGGGTCGTGGTGCCCCTTGTACACCGCCGGCGGCCGCCGGTCGAGCCCGAGCAGCTCGGCCACGGCCGTCCAGGCGGTGCGCACGGAGTACTCGACGGTGAAGACGACGTCGTCGGGCACCTCCGCGAACTGCCCGATGAAGGCGAGGTTCACCGACCCCTCGGGCACCACGCGCGGCCGGTCCTCCCGGCGCCGGGCCAGGAACTGGCTGGTGATGTACGGCATCACGCAGGGCACGACCGTGGAGGTCTGCAGGACGCGGGCGGTGAGGGCCTCGTCGAAGTGCAGGTGCCCCAGCACCTCTTCGAGGATCTCCCGGCCCGAGCACATCGTCATCGGCTTGGGCGTGTGGTTGCCGGGCCGGGCGGGGAAGAGGCCGTAGCCCCACCAGACCGAGACGCCCTCGGGCTGGTCCCGGTAGACGGGCTGGCGGTTGGCGACGATGGTCAGCAGCCAGTTCGACTCGGTGAACGTCATCAGCCCGCCCCGGCCCGTCTCCCGGCCGCTGAACCGCGCGAGCGCGTCCAGGAAGGCCGGGTCCTTCGTGGTGACCGTGAAGGACTCCCACCGGGACTCCTTGACCCGCTTGTCGAAGGCGCCCGGATTGCCGAACTCCTCGCGCCCGCGGGCCAGTCGGTGCCACAGCAGCCACGCCTCGGAGCGGCCGCGCGACGGCGGCGGAGGGGAGGTGTGGGTGCCCAGGCTGGAGCCGTCCGTCATGGAGCCGTTGGTGACCAGGACCAGGTCCTCGGGCCTGACGGCGATCTTCTCGTCCCGCCCCCGCCGGTCGAGGTGGATCGACTCCACCGTGCCGCTGTGCAGCCCCGGCGTGAACCCGAGGTCGGTGACCCGGCAGCCGGTGTGCACGACGACCCCGCGGGCGCGCAGCCAGGCCACCAGCGGCCGCACGATCGAGTCGTACTGGTTGTAGCGCGTGCGGTGGATGCCCGACATGGAGGCGAACTCGGGGAAGAGATGGACGAAGCGGCGCAGGTAGCGGCGGAACTCGATCGCGCTGTGCCAGGGCTGGAAGGCGAACGTCGTGCACCACATGAACCAGAAGTTCGTGGTGAAGAAGTGCTCGCCGAAGCAGTCCGTGATCCGCTTGCCGTCCAGGTGGCCCTCGGGGGAGGCCAGACAGCGCACCAGCTCCAGCCGGTCGCGCTCGGAGAACCCCATCGACGTGGTGTCGACGATCTGCCCCTTGCCGTCGACCAGCCGCGCGATGTCGTCCCAGCCGGACTCCTCGTGCCCGGCGAGGATCTCCTGCGTCACCGAGACCGCCGGGTCGTCGAGCGAGGGGATGCCGGAGAGCAGGTCGTAGGTGCAGCGGAACTCGGCCTCGAACATCCGCCCGCCGCGCATGGTGTAGCCGGCCTCCGCCGAACCGCCCGCGTCCAGACTGCCGCCGAGCTGCCGCTGTTCCTCGAAGAGGTGGATGTCCGCCCCCTCGAAGCCGCCCTCGCGGATCAGGAACGCGGCCGCGGCCAGGGCGGCGATCCCCCCGCCCACCAGGTAGGCCCGGGCCATCACGCGGCTCCCTGCTCCTCGACGGTGCCCGGCAGCCACAGGTCGGGGCCGAACACCTCGTAGCGGATCCGGCGGGCGGGGATGCCGGCGTCGAGCAGCTGCCGGCGCGCCTCGCGCATGAAGGGCAGCGGACCGCACAGGAACACCGTGGCGTCGTGCGGGAGTTCCACGCCGGACAGGTCCATCAGGCCATCCCCGGCGTCCGGTTCCTCCGCGCCGGGGCGCTCGTACCAGAACTGGGCGCGGGCGCCTGCGAGTTCGCCGACCAGCGCCCGGGTCTCGGTGCGCAGCGCGTGGTCGGCGGGGGAGCGGTCGGCGTGCAGGACGAGCACCGGACGGGTCGAGGAGGTGGCCGCCAGGTGGGCCAGGATGCCCGTCATCGGGGTGCAGCCGATGCCCGCCGACACCAGCACCAGCGGGCCGGACTCGTGCGCCCTGCCGTCGAGGAAGACGTCACCGAAGGGCGCGGACAGCGTCAGCCGGTCGCCCACCCGGACCTGGCTGTGCAGCAGGTTGGAGACCTCGCCCTGCGGCGCGACGGCCGTGCCGGTGACCCGCTTGACGGTGATGCGGCGCAGCTCCCGGCCCGGGTCCGAGGAGAGCGTGTACTGCCGCAGCTGGTGCACCCCGTCGGGCATCCGCACCCGCACGCTCACGTACTGGCCCGCCCGGGCCCGCGGAGCCGGCCTGCCGTCCGCCGGGCGCAGCAGGAACGACACCGTGTCCGGCGTCTCGGCGCGCCGCTCGACGACCGTCCAGGGCCGCCACACCTCACCGGCCGCCACCCCCGCGTCCTGGTACAGGCGGGCCTCCCGGGCGATCAGCGCGCCCGCCATCAGCCAGTACACCTCGTCCCAGGCGGCCGCCACCTCCGGGGTGACCGCCTCGCCGAGCACCTCGGCTATCGCGCCGAACAGGTACTTGTGGACGATCGTGTACTGGTCGTCGGTGACCCCGACGGCCGCGTGCTTGTGCGCGATCCGCTCCAGCAGCGCGTCCGGCCGCACCTGCGGGTTGTCCAGCAGCGCGGTGGCGAACCCGGCGATCGACCCGGCGAGCGCGCGCCGCTGGGCGCCGCTGGCCTGGTTGCCCCGGTTGAACATCCCGTCGAGCAGCTCCGGGCGGTCGCGGAACATCGCGCCGTAGAAACACGTCGTGATCTCGTCGAGCGTGCCCGCAACGGCGGGCAGCGTGGCACGGACCACGGCGGCGGATTCTGCGGACAGCATGAGGCCTCCCGGGCAGGAACGAGGGGAAGAACGCCGCACCCAAAGCGCGCGGCGGACTTCTGTGTAGCAGTCCCCGCACCCGCTGTCCGCCCTGTTCAGGGGCCCTGGAGCCAAGAGGGGCCGGCCGGCCCGGGGATCGGGGCGCACCGGCCTCGCGGCCCGCCCGGTCCCAGGGCCGACCGGCCCCGCCGAGTCCCCCCTTACGGCCCTACGGCTTGATGCCCACAGCGGTCCACAGGCTGACCTCGGCGTCCGAGGCCACGGGCTCGCTGTCCGGCCGCCAGCGGTGGCCGACGGCCACGCCCGGGTCGAGCAGGTCGAGGCCGTCGAAGAAGCGCGCCACCTCGTCCTTGGAGCGGACCTGGACCTGGGTGCCGGAGTTGATGTAGATCTGGCACAGCTTCTGCCAGGTCTCCGGGTCGAAGTCGGGGGTGCAGTGGCTCAGCGCCAGCGCGCTGCCCGAGGGCAGGGCGTCGAGCAGCCGGGCAACGATGTCGTACGGGCCCCACGCGTCCGGGATGAAGTGCAGCAGGGCGTTGAGGGACAGCGCCACCGGCCGGTTCAGGTCCAGCGCCTCGGACAGCTCCGGGGCGTTCAGGATCGTCTCCGGCTCGGTGAAGTCCGCGTGGATGTACGTCGTGCGGCCCTCCTTCGAGCTGCGCATGAGACGCTCCGCGTACTTGAGCACCAGGGGGTCGTTGTCGGCGTACACCACCTTGGCGTCGGGCACCACGGACTGCGCCACCTGGTGCAGGTTCGGCTCGGTGGGAATGCCGGTGCCGATGTCCAGCCACTGCCGGATGCCGTACTCGCGGGCCAGGACCCGGGTGGCCCGGTGCATGAAGGCCCGGTTCTCCCGGGCGCACGTGAAGATGGCCGGGAACGTGGCGGCGACCTGCTCGCCGGCCCGCTCGTCGACCTCGAAGTGGTCCTTGCCGCCGAGGTAGTAGTCGTACATGCGGGCGGAGTGGGGCTTCGTGGTGTCGATGTCCCGTGAAGCGTGCGAGTTGGTCATCCTGTCCCTTTCGGTGGTCTGCGTGGGGGTGTCGGGCAGGTCGTGGCCAGGTCCGGCCCGGGGCCTTCCCGGTCGGAATCCTGGGTCAGCCGGTGGCGAGGTGGTCGGCGAGGCCGCGCTTGACGCCCGCGACGAACGCGGCGATCTCCTCCGGTGTGTAGATCAGCGCCGGGCCGGCGGGGTCGGTCGACTGCCGCAGCGCCACACGGCCGTCGGCCAGTTGCTTGGTCTGCACGCACTGGCCCCCGTTGGGGCCGCTCCACGGAGACTCCCAGCCCTGCTCGCCGAGGTCGGTGGCGGGCATGCCGTTGTAGACGTGACGACAGTCGATGGTGGTCATGAGTACTCCTTGCGCATGCGGTTCAGGAGTGCCCTGCTGTCCGCGTCCGAGGTCAGCAGGGACATGCGGTTGTGCGCCTCCAGGTGCGCCACGACGTCGGAGCGCTGGTCCAGGTACATCGCGCCGGACAGGACCTCGCTGTAGACGATGTCCGGCAGCTCGGGCTCCTCGAAGCGGAAGTAGGTGAAGGGGGCGCAGGCGCCGACATGGGCGCCCGCGGTGAAGGGCACGACGTCGACGCTGACGTGCTCCAGCTCCGAGACCTCGAGCAACCGCTCGATCTGCTCCCGCATCACCTCGGGGCCGCCCACCACCCGGTGCAGCACGGCCTCCTCCATCACCACCCACAGCGTGGGCGCGTCGGGTCTCTCCAGCAGGCTCTGCCGGCGCAGCCGCAGCTGCACGCGCCGTTCCAGGTCCTGGTCGGTGTCGTCGGGGAAGCCCCCGCTGAGGACCTCGCGCGCGTAGCGGTAGGTCTGCAGCAGTCCCGTCACGTAGTGCGGCTCGTACGTGCGCAGCGTCTTCGCGCCGGTCTCCAGACTCACGTACGGGCCGAACCAGTTGGGCACCACGTCGCGGTAGGTGTGCCACCAGCCGGGCTCGTTGGCGCGCTCCGCGAGGGCGACGAACTCCTCGATCTCCTGCCGGTCGGCCCCGTAGGTCTCCAGCAGCTTCTCGACGTAGAGGGGCTTGAGCGCGACCTCCGCCTTCTCCAGCCGGCGGATGGTCAGGGACTTCACCCGCAGCGCCCGCGCCGCGTCCTCCAACGAGGCGCCCGCCTCCTGCCGGCGCTCCTGCAGCCGCCGGCCGAGAACCATGCGCAGAACGGTGGGGGCACTCGTGGTGCCCGCTGCCGAACGGCCTTCGCTCACGCCCGTACCTCCTGAGGGACTGTCACCCGCATGAGTCTGACAGCGACTTGGCGACGCGACCAGACGGATACCGGCTCGCTGAAATTATCAGGAGGTCGGTTGCAAGTTGAACTTGGGTGCGAGCATAGTTACTTGCGTTATCCGTGTTCCCCGCCAGGCTGCCGCCCGCCCCCCACGGAAGGCCAACTTCGTGTACCCCCACACGGCTTCGCCCCCTCAGCTGTTAAACCTCGACGACCCCGAGCGCGCACACTGGCTCGAACTGCCCGCGCACCGCTCCAGCGTCGCCCTCGCCCGCCGCTCGCTGGGCGCCCGGCTGGCCGGCTGGCGCCTGCCGGCCGACCTGTGCGCGGACGCGGTGCTGCTCGTGTCGGAACTCGCCACCAACGCCGTGCGGCACACGCTCAGCGCGCGGTTCCTGTGCGGCATCGGTCTCGTCGCCGACGGCTGCCTCCGGCTGGAGGTGCACGACCACGACCACACGGGCCGGGAGCTGCCCCGCTGCGAAGCCGGCCCCGACGACGAGGGCGGGCGCGGACTGCTCCTCGTGGAGCACCTCGCGGACGCCTGGGGGGTCGACCGCTCCAACCTCACCGGCGGCAACGCCGTGTGGGCGACCCTGACGGTCTGAGGGGGGTGTCAGTGGCCGGCCGGAGTCAGCTCGGCGAGCAGCAGGGTGCGGTCGTCCGCGCCGGAGGGGGCGCCGAGCAGACTCCGGCACAGCGTGGGCAGCGGGTCGCGCCGGGCGGCGGCCGCGTCCAGCGTGCGGGCGAGCCGGGCGATCTCCTGGTCGATGTCGGCGTCGCGGGACTCCACCAGGCCGTCGCTGTAGAGGACCAGCAGGGACGGCTCCGGCACGCTCAGCACGGTGGGCTCGTAGGCGCCCGTGCCCAGGCCCAGGGGGAGGCCGGCGCCGGCCAGCGCGACGGGTGCGGTCGGGCCGTCCGGGCCGCGCAGCAGCGGGGGAGGGTGGCCGGCGCCGACCAGGGTGCAGGTGCGCTCGCGGGGGTCCCACTCGGCGTAGATGCAGGTCGCGAAGGAGGCGCCGGGGGTGTCGTTGGCGAGCGCGTCGAGCCGTTGCACGAGATCCACGGCCGGGATGTCGAGAGCCGCCAAGGTGCGTACGGCGGTGCGCAGTTGAATCATCGCCACGGCCGACTCCGGGCCGTGCCCCATGGCGTCCCCGACGATCAGGCTGACCCGGTCACCCGGCCGTCTGAGCACGTCGAACCAGTCCCCGCCGATGACGGTGCCCTGTCCGGCGGGCACCGAGCCGTGGGCGATGCGGCAGCCCTCGACCTCCTGCACGCTGCCCGGCAGCAGACTGCCCCGGATGGCCAGCGCCGTGCGGCGCTCGCGCTCGTAGCGCCGGGCGTTGTCGAGCGCGATCGAGGCCCGCGCGGCCAGCGACTCCACCGCCGCCACCTCCGCGGTCGAGAACGGCCCCCGCTCCGGCCCGCGCGAACAGGCGACGAAACCGATCGCGCCCCCGCGCAGCCGCAGCGGCACCACGAGGAACGAGCCCGCCTTCAGCAGCTCCTCGATGCGCGGATCGCCCTTGGCGGAGGCGAGCAGCCGCTCAATGGTGTGCGCGTCGAACGCGTCCAGCAGCTGCGCGTGCCCGTCCATCAGCGCCCGGGCGTACGGCGTCTCGCGTGGGAAGACCATCACCTCGCCCAGCGGCAGCACGGCCTCCCACTCCTCGGGCGCGTCCGTGCCCACGCGCACCGCCAGGCGGCGCGCCTCGATCTGGAACGGATCGGCGGTGACGTACGCCGTCTCCTCGCGGCGCCAGCGCTCCAGCAGGTGGACCGACGCCGCGTCACAGAAGTTGGGCGTCAGGGCGTGCACGACATGGCTGCCGGTCAGCCGGAGATCGAGTTCCGATCCGATGGCGTCGGCGGCGGGCGAGAAGACGGCGCGACGGGGCGGCAGCGGGACGACAGGGGTGGCGTCGGTCCGGCCGCGCGGTTCGTTGCGCAGGGTCCTGGTGCCTTTCCGGGTGGGGGTCCGGGCGCGCACGGCGAGGACAACGGATCACCGCGCATCGTCGGCAACTATATGATGAGGTGTCAAGTCCGCTGGTGGAAAGGGACGTTGTAGTGGCCGACAGCGAGGGCCTGCCGCCCGGAACCGATCCCGACAAAGCGAGCGTCGCGCGGATGTACGACGCGATGCTCGGCGGAGAGCACAACTTCGCCATCGACCGCGAGGCCGTGGCCGCCGTCACCGCCATCGACCCCCAGGTGCGCACGCTCGCCCGGGCCAACCGCGCCTTCCTCGGCAGGGCGGTGCGCTTCCTGGCCGGCGCCGGGGTGCGGCAGTTCGTCGACCTCGGCTCGGGCATCCCGACCCAGGGCAACGTGCACGAGGTGGCCCAGGCGGTGAGCCCCGGGGCCCGGGTGGTCTACGTGGACCGGGACCCGGTGGCCGTGGCCCACAGCGCCGCCCTGCTCGCCGACAACCCGGAGGCGGACATCGTCGACGCCGACATCCGGCGGCCCGAGGAGGTCCTGGCCTCGCCGAAGCTGCGCAAGCTGATCGACTTCGAGGAGCCGGTCGCCGTCCTGATGGTGGCGATCCTGCACTTCGTCACGCCCGAGGAGAACCCGGCCGGCATCGTCGCCGCCTTCCGCGACGCCCTGCCCGACGGCGGCTGGCTGGCGCTGACGCACGCCACGAACGACGACCGCCCGCAGACCGCCGACGCCGTGAGCCGGCTGTACAACGCCCGCTCCACCTCGTCCGTCGCGATCCGCTCCCGCGAGGAGATCCTCGGCTTCTTCGACGGCTTCGACCTGGTGGACCCGGGCCTGGTGCACGTACCGGTGTGGCGCCCGGATCCGGGCGAGACGGTCCCGGACAACCCCTCGGAGTACTGGGTGTACGCGGGAGTGGGCCGGAAGCAGGGCTGAGCCCGGCGGGGGACGCGCCGCCCACGGGCACGCGGCGGACGACCCACGTGCGACCGCGGCCCGGCCCGGCGGGCGTCCCCCTGGCGCGGACACCGGTTCCGGCGGGGGGACGGGGGAACCCCTCGCACAGGCCGTCGTCGGTGTCCGCGCCTGATCCAATGATCATCCGGCGCGGGCGGACCCGGCAGGGCCGAGCGGCCCGGGACCGGGTCCGCCCGGCCCCTTGCAGCATCGGTGTGCTCAGGCCAGCGCGGCCCTGAGGACGTCGAAGGCGGTCTTCGGGTCGGCGAGGGCCTGGTGGATGCCCGGGATCTCCAGGTCCAGGCCGAGCAGGCCGTACACGGCGTGCATGGCGCCGCGCACCGAGTACTCGACGGTGAAGACGACGTCGTCGGGGATCTCCGTGAACTGGCCCAGGAAGGCGAAGTTCGCGGCCCCGCGCGGCAGCACCGGCGGCCGGTCCTGGACGGTGCGCGGGGCGAACTGGCTGGTGATGTACGGCATCATCACCGGGATGACCGTCGTGGTCATCGCCACCCGCTGCTCGATGTCCGACATGCCGAGGTGGCCCAGGAGTTCGGTGAGGATCTCGCGGCCGGTCGCCTCGGCCATCGGCTTCGGGACGAAGTCCCCCTCGGCGTCGACGAACAGACCGTACCCCCACAGCGTGTACACGTCCTCGGGCTGCCCCGCGAAGTGCGGCGGGTGCGGAACGACCACGGACATCAGCCAGTGGGAGTCCTTGAAGGTCATCAGGGCGCCGGTGCCGGGCAGGTTGCCGGACAGCTCCTCGATGCGGTGCAGCAGCAGCGGGCTGCGCATGGTGAGGGTGAACGACTCCCACTTCGCCTCGTCCACGTTGCCGTGGAAGGCGGCGGGCCGGCCGAAGTCCGCTCCCTTGCCGGCGATCGCCTCCCACAACCGCCAGCCCCCGTCACGCCGTTCGCGGACCAGCTCCGGCGGCCGGTCGTCGCTGCCGTAGGCGGCGTCGGCGGTCATCGACCCGAGGGTGAGGAACGCCAGGTCGGCGTCGCCCAGTTCGTACGTGTCCGGCCGGCCGTCCCGCAGGAGGTGCAGCCGCCGCACCCGCCGGGCGCCCCGCCCGTCGGTGTCGAAGTCGGCGTCCACCACCCGCACCCCGTGCTCGAAGCGCACGCCCCGCGCCTCCAGCCAGGCCCGCAGCGGCCGGATGACCGAGTCGTACTGGTTGAGGCGGGTGCGGCGCACCCCCGACAGGGTGTGCATGCGCGGGAACTCCTGTAGGAAGCGCAGGAAGTAGCGCTTGAGCTCGATGGCGCTGTGCCAGTTCTGGAAGGCGAAGGTGGTGCGCCACATCGTCCAGAAGTTCGTCTCGAAGAAGTGCGGCGAGAAGAAGTCCTGGATGCGCCGGGCCCCGATGACCTGCTCGGGCAGCATCAGCAGCCGCGTCAGCTCCAGCCGGTCGCGGGCGTCCAGACCGTAGTCGGAGGCGTCCAGGACCGTCCCGCCCTTGCCGATCAGCCGGGCCTTGGCCTCGGTGGGCCACTTGGCGTTGAACGCGCGGATCTCCTCGCGCACCGACACCGACGCGTCGGTCAGCGTCGGGATCGTCTCCAGCAGGTTCCACAGACAGGTGTACGCCTCCTCCTCCAGCATCCGCCCGCCCCGGGTGACGTAGCCGGCCGGCTCGTCGCGGCCGTCCATGGAGCCGCCGGCCACCGGGAGTTCCTCCAGGACGCGGATGTTCTCGCCGGGCAGGTGGCCGTCGCGGACCAGGAAGGCGGCGGCCGCCAGCGAGGCGATGCCGGAGCCGACGAGGTAGGCGCGGGGGTGCAGCGGAGCGTCTGCCATGACGTCCCTCCGTTTCTCCGCCCGGGTGCGACGGGCGGTGACCGTGGTCGAGCGTGGGTGCCCGTGCCGTCAGCCAAGCCGGGCGACAGGAGGGACGGCAGGGGCCGGATGTCCCGGCCGGCGCGCCGACGGGCCCCGAAGGCCGGGTCAGCGCGGGCGCCGGCCCTCGGCCAGACGGCGCATCCTCTCCCGGTAGGCGTCGGCGTCGATCCCCCCGCGCAGCCGCCGCGCCACCAGCCGCCGCTCGGCCGCCTCCAACGCGGCACGGTGCCGGGCGCCGCGCTGCGCGGCCGGTGACATCAGACGGGCGGTGTCGTACCACGCGCCCGCGAGGATGAGCAGGTGCAGCAGCACGGCCACGGTGACCATCATCCGGCCTCGCTCCCGTCCACGGCCTTGAGGACGGGCAGCTCGGCACAGTCGGTGGGGCGCACCACGTACCGCAGCACGGCCCCGAACAGCCACGGCATGCCCCGGACACCGTCCGCGACGGGCACGAGCCGGGGTGTGCCCAACTCCAGCCACTCGCCCCCCAGCCGCATCCGGCACCGGCCCGCGGCCTCGATGTTCCGCAGCCAGTCCGTCTCCCGCCCGAAGTTCACCCCGACCACGACGGTGTCTCCCGTGCGGAAGGCGCGCAGCGGCGTGTGGCGCACCGCGCCCGTGCGGCGGCCCACGTGTTCGAGGTCGGCGAAGGCGAGGTGACCGGCCGACCGCAGGGCCGTCCGGTTGACGCGGCCGCGCAGCCGGCGGCCGAGCGATCGGGGAAAGGGCACGGGAACCACCGCCCGGGTTGTCGTGACGCCGCCTCGAAGGGGTTCTCCCCCTCGGTCTCGCCGGCTCTCGTCCCCAGTGCAGCGCGGCCGGCGCGGCGCGGCGAGGGACCGTCGGGGGCCGTTCGGGGACGTTCGGCCCTGGGCGCGGACACGGACGGCGCCACGCAGGTGGACATACCCCGGTGGGTACCGGTCCCGGGACCATCGGCCCCTGACCGCGCACCAGCTCCCGCACCACTGTGGAGCCATGGCCACACACATCGTGATTCTCGGCGGCGGAACCGCCGGCACCATGACCGCCAACCGGCTGCGCCGCGCGTACGACGAGAGCGAGCTGCGGATCACGGTCGTCGACCAGGACGACACCCACGTCTACCAACCCGGCCTGCTCTTCGTGCCGTTCGGCCTGGCGCAGCCGCACGCGCTGGTCCGCTCGCGTCCGCACCAGCTCCACCACGGCATCGACTACCGCCGCTGCCGCATCGACCGCGTCGACCTGGACGCGCGGACCGTGCACTTCGCGGTCGGCGGCTGGCTCGCCTACGACGTCCTGGTCGTCGCCACCGGTGCCCGGCTGCTGCCCGAGGAGACCGAGGGCCTCACCGGCCCCGGCTGGGACGAGTCGGTGTTCACCTTCTACGACCTGCCCGGAGCCATCGACCTCCAGCACGCGCTGGAGCACTTCGACGGCGGCCGGGTGGTGATCGACGTCGCGGACCTGCCCGTCAAGTGCCCGGTCGCGCCACTGGAGTTCGCCTTCCTCGCCGACTGGTACTTCCAGCGCTGCGGCATCCGCGACAAGGTCCGGCTGACCCTCGCCACCCCGCTCGACGCCGCCTTCACCCGGCCGGTCGCGGCCCGGACCCTGGGCGGGCTGCTGGAGCGCAAGGGCATCGAGCTGGTCACCGAGTTCACCCTCGGCAGCGTCGACGCCGACCGGCACGGCGGGCGGCTGGTGTCCTACGACGGGCGCGAGGTGCCCTTCGACCTGGCCGTGGTCGTGCCCCTGCACGGCGGCGCCGGGTACGTCGACCGCTCCGCGGGCCTCGGCGACGACCTCGGCTTCGTGCCCGTCGACCCGCACACCCTCCAACTCCCGGGCCGCCCCGAGGTGTTCGCGATCGGAGACGCGGCCGGCCTGCCCGCCTCCAAGGCCGGTTCGGTGGCCCACTTCGAGGGCGAGGTGCTGGTGCGCAACATCGGCCGCCACCTCGCCGGACAGCCCCTGGACGCCTCCTTCGACGGACACGCCAACTGTTTCGTGGAGACCGGCTTCCACAAGGCCCTGCTCATCGACTTCAACTACGACACCGAACCGCTGCCCGGCCACTTCCCCGGCAGCGTCGGCCTGCCGCTGCTGACGGAGTCCCGCGCCAACCACCTCGGCAAGCTCGCCTTCGAGTGGCTGTACTGGCACAGCCTCCTGCCCGGCCGCGACCTGCCCGGCGTCGGCTCGGCGATGCCCGAGCGCGGCAAGCACCCCACCCACGCCTGAAGGAGGCCGCACCATGACCACCGCCGTGTACGACGGCACGCCCGTCCCCGTCGACGAGGAGGGCTTCTTCACCGACCCGGCCCGCTGGAGGGAGGCGATGGCCTCGCAGATCGCCGCGGAGGCCGGCATCGACACGCTGACCGACCGGCACTGGACCGTCATCCGCTTCATGCGCGAGCAGTACGCGGCCAAGGGCACCGGACCCACCGTCCGCGTGCTCGGCAAGACCTCCGGCGTGAGCGTCAAGGAGCTGTACCAGCTCTTCCCCAAGGGACCGGCGAAGACCGCCGCGAAGATCGCCGGCATTCCCAAGCCCCGCGGCTGCATCTGAAGGAGCGCGAGCCGTCATGGCCGACACCGCCACCATCCAGAAGGTCTCGATCATCGTCTCCAAGGGGTCCCTGGAGGGGATCTACCCGGCCCTGATCATGGCCAACGGCGCCCGCGCCGAAGGCATCGAGGCCGATCTGTTCTTCACCTTCTTCGGGCTGGACGCGATCACCAAGAAGCGCTGGGAACACATCAAGCTCGCCACCGTCGGCAACCCCGGCCTGCACCTGCCGACCCTCCTGGGCGGCCTGCCCGGCGTCCCGGACCTGGTGACCCGGTACATGGAACGCAAGATGGAAGGGCTCGACATCCCGCCCATCCCCGAGTTCATCGAGATGATCGCCGACACCGGTGCCGGCATCTACGCCTGCAAGGCCTCCGTCGACCTCTTCGAACTCGCCAAGGACGACCTCGTCGACCAGGTCCAGGGCGTCATCACCGTCGGCGAGTTCTACGCGCACGCGGCCGGCGGGCAGATCATCTTCACCTGAACGCCGTGTGGTTGACCACGGCCGTGCTGTACCAGTCGGTCTTCCGGACCGCGGACCTGCCCCCGGGCGAGCGGTTCGAGGCGTGGACACAGCGGCTGGGCCGCGCCCACGCGCCGATGGAGCCGGCCGGCGACCGCGCCGCGGACCACCGCGGATCCGAGCGCGTCATCCAGCGGGGCGAGGCGACGGTGTGGCCCGCGGTCTCCGACCCCCTCGTCTTCCGCCGCACCCCCAAACCCGTCCGCCGCTCCGATCCCGAGGTCCACCACCTCTCGCTGCTCAGACAGGGCGAGGGAGCCGCCAACTGGCAGCGCTGCCAAGTCGTCTACGGCGCCGACGACATCCACACCAACAGCTGCTCGACGGAGTACGAGATCCGCACCGGCCGCGACCCGTTCGGCATCGTCGGAGTGGAGCTGCCGCGCACGCAGGTGGCCCTGCCCGCGCGGCGGGCCGACGAGGCCGTCGGGCGGGTCGTCTCGGGGCGCGAGGGCGTCGGCGCGCTGCTGGCGCAGTTCCCGATCCAGCCGGCGGCGGACGTCACGCCGTACCGGCCGCAGGACGCGGCCCGGCTGGGGACGGTCCGCCGACCTGGTCACGGCCGTCTTCGCGCACGCCGTGGAGGCCGGCCGGGGTGAGCCTCCCGCCGGAGACCCGGGCCCGCACCCTGACCGTGCGCGTCAAGGCGTACATCCGCCGCCACCTGGCCGACGACGAGCTCACCCCGGCCCGGATCGCCGCCGTCCACCACATCTCCCGCAGCCGGCTGTACCGCCGCTTCCAGGCCGAGGGCGTCACCGTCTCCGCGTACCTCCGCGAGCGGCGGCCGGCGGGCGCCCCGCCGCGACCTCGCCGACCCCGCGCTGCGCGCCACCCCCGGTCCACGCCATCGGCGGCCGATGGGGCTTCCCGCGCGCCGCGGAGTTCACCCGGGCCTTCCGCACGGTCTACGGCGAGCCCTTGGGCGAGTTCCGTGGCCGGTTGGCGAAGTAGTGGACGCTGTGCCAAGCAGCTGTGGACCCGTTGCCAACGACAACCCGGCGCCGCCTGCGCATTCTTGTGATCGCCGCTGGTCACACGCGAGCGGCCGAGGCCGGGCCAGGATCGCCGGGGAGTCCTGGCCCGGCCCCCACGACACGGCTGAACGCCCACAGCTCGGGACTGGGTGCAATCGAGCGGCCGGCACCTCCGTGACCGCCGTCCCGGAAATCCTCGCGCGTGAGGGCGATGGCCTCCGTGTCCACGTCGCTGACCGGGCGCGGTCTGACCCTCACAGGAACGGCGTACCCGGCTCCAGCCCCGACAGGACGCGCCCGTACAGCTCCAGGTTGGTCGTCGGATTGACGAAGGAGTGCAGGTTCAGGGCGTGCAGATCCCGCAGGGCCCGCTGCACGGGGACGTCCCGGTGCAGGGAGGAGGCCCCGGAGGCGGAGGCGAGCAGATCGACGGCCTCCTTGCACAGGCGGGCCGTGTAGCCGCTCTGCGCCCGGATTCTGGCCCGCACCTCCTGCGGGAACGGCCCGCCGGCCTCGATCCGGGCGACGAACTCCCGCGTCAGCCCCTCGGCGCAGGAGATCTTCATCGCCGCCTCGGCAGCCTGTAGATGCGTGACCGCCGCCTCGTGCTGGTGCTCGTGGAAGGTGTACGTGATCCCGCGCCGGTGGATGCGCTCGGTGAACTCCTCCAGCGCCGCCCGCGCCGGGCCGAGCGCGTTGGGCGCCGTCCACGCGCAGAACAGCATCAGCACCGGCATCCGGTAGAAGGGGTCGTCCGCGTTGGCCTTGGAGGGGAACTCCCCGGCCAGCAGCGGCCCCACCGGCAGCACCCGGTGCGCGGGCACGAAGACGTCCCGGGCGACGACACTGTTGCTGCCGCTGCCGGCCAGCCCCGACACGTACCAGTCGTCGAGGATGTCGAGGTCCTTCATGGGCACGGCGGTCCACAGCACCTCGGGCGGTCCGTCGCCGGAGGCGACCCGCGCCGTCAGCAGGTGCCAGTCGGCGTGCCGGCAGCCGGTGGCGAAGCGGCAGGTGCCGCTGACGAGATAGCCGCCGTCGGCCGCGACCGCGGTGGCGTCCGGGATCAGGGTGCCGCCGACGCGCACGTCGGGGCTGGTGAAGATCTCGTCCTGCGCCTCGTCGGGGAAGAGCGCGGCGATGAAGGAGCACCCGGCCTGGATCAGCGTCGCGAAGCCGGTCGAGCCGCACGCCGCGGCGATCTCGCTCAGCGCGTCGACCTGGGTGTGCAGCGCCGTCTGGTAACCGCCGTAGCGGCGCGGGACGTTCATCCGGTGGATGCCCGCCTCGGTCAGCGCCGCGACGACCTCGGCCACCACCTCCCGCTCCTGCTCGGTGCGCAGCGCGTGGGCGCGGACGAAGGGACCCAGCTCCCGTAAGCGGTCGACGAGATCCACATCGGTGGGCGGTGCTGACGACGCAGCCATGACGACCTCCGGTCACGACGGGTCCTCACCGTCACGCGGATCGCATGCCATGTCAACACCGCCCGGGGCGCCAGCAGTTGACGGCGCCGGCGGTTCAGGAGCGCCCCCGTCGGCGCCGTACCAGGTCGGCCGCCGCCCCCGCCCAGTCCGGCCGCCCGAACTCGAAGCCCGCCTCCAGCAGCCGGCCGGGCACCACCCGACGGCTCTTGAGCAGCAGTTCGGTGTCCGAGCGCAGGACGAAGGCGCCCAGCTCGGCCATCCACCGCGTCGCGGGCAGACCTGCCGGAACGCCCCAGGCCGCCCGCAGCCGTCGCATGAACACGCGCTGCGGCAGCGGGCCGGGCGCGGCGAGATTGACCGGTCCGGCGAGGTCCTCCCGCTCGATCAGGAACCGGACCGCGTCCGCGAAGTCGGCGTCGTGGATCCAGGACACGTACTGCCCGCCGCCCGCGACCGGACCGCCCAAGCCCAGGCGCGCCAGCCACGACAGGTAGTCGAAGACGCCCCCGCGGTCCGGACTCATCACCATGGCGGACCGCAGGGCCACCTTGCGGGTGTGCGGGGTGTCCGCCTTCTCCTGCTCCGCCTCCCAGTTCCGGGCGATCTCGACGCTGTAGGACCAGTAACCGGGCACCCCGGGCTCGTCGCCCCCGATCACGCCGGTGGCCTCGTCGTTGGGGGCGTCGAAGCGGTGGGCGTAGAGGGTGGCGGTGCTCATCTGCAGCCAGACGCGCGGCGGCCGGGCCGCCGCCGCGATCGCCTCGCCCACGACCCGGGCCGAGTGCACACGCGAGTCCATCATCGCCCGCAGGTTGTCCGGGGTGTAGCGGCAACTGACGCTGCGCCCGGCCAGGTTGATCACCACGTCGCTGCCGTCGACCACCTCCGCCCAGGCGCCCAGGCGCCCGCCGTCCCAGGCGATCTCGCCCGGCCGTGCCGGCCGTCTGCTCAGCACCACGACCTCGTGGCCGGCAGCGGCCAGCGCGCGCCGGAGCACCGTTCCCACCTGCCCGCTGCCCCCGGGAATCACGACCTTCATCGCGGCAGCCCCCCTTTCGGCTCGGGGCCACCCTACCGCGAAGTTGAACGCGTTCAAAAACAGTGGGGGGCGTGGTCCTAGGGGTGCGTCGGCGGGTGGTACGGCCTGGGCAGCCGCATCCCGCGGTCGGCCATGATCTGGCGTACGTGGTTGGGGTAGTTGGTGATGATGCCGTCGACGCCCATGTCCATCAGCGCCTCGACGGTGGCCGGGTCGTCGCAGGTCCACGGCACCACCTTCAGTCCCCTGGCGTGCGCCTCCTGGACCATCGCCCGGTCCGAGTAGAACCGGAAGCCGGGATCGCCGACCTTGCCGGCCTGCGGGAAGCCGTAGTTGGGGGAGAGCGCCCTGACGCCGGGGATGGTGGCGGCCGCCCTGACGAAGTCGCCGCCGTAGTCGTCGGCGTCGATCCCGCCCAGCCACGGGGAGGCGCCGGGCTGGCCGACCTGCAGGAAGTCGTAGTTGGTGAGGGCGACCAGCGGCCACTTCGGTGCCAGCCGGTGCATCACCTTCAGCGCCCCCCAGTCGAAGGACTCGATGGTGACCTGGTCCTCGATGCCGGAGCGGTGGATCTCCTCGTAGACGCGGCGCACGAACAGCTCGCGCGGCGCCGTCTGTTCGGGGGCGCCCGCCTCGACCTTCGTCTCGATGTTCAGCTTCAGCTGCCGGGCGTGATAGCTCTTGACCAGGTTCAGCACGTCCTTGAGCTCCACCATCCGGAAGCCGTGCACCACCTCCTGCTCGGGGAAGCCCGGCAGCTGCTGGTAGCCGCAGTCCATGGTCTTGATCTGGGCGAGCGTCAGATCCTTGATGTACTTGCCGACGTACGGGTACATCGGATCGCCCGGGGTGACCGGGCCGGTGTCCCTGCACTTGACGGAGCTGATCTGGCGGTCGTGGTTGACGACGACCTTCTCGTCCTTGGTGATCTGCGTGTCCAGTTCCAGCGTGGACACCCCGAGCCGCATCGCCTTGCCGAAGCCCTCCAGCGACTCCTCGGTGGTCATGCCGATGCCGCCGCGGTGGGCCTGGAGGTCGAAGCGGGCCTGGTGCGCCGGGACGCCGAAACCGGCGCCGGCCGCCGCGTGGGCCGTCGCCGGGAAGGCGAGCAGTGAAGCCAGCGTCAGGCCGGCGAGGGCATGTCTTGCGGACATAGGAACCTCACTCGTGTCGGATCGGACCGGCTCCCGACGCTAGTCCGGCCGGGCCCGCGCTCAACCGCCGCGACCTGACGGCGCCGTGAATGGTCCGAGAACGCCCCGGCGGTCGGCCGGAACGATTCGGTTGGTCCCGCCTGCGTCGTTCCGCTGCGAGTGGCACTCTTGACAACGTGCGTACTGTTTCGCGACGTTTGAGCCGCCGGGGGGTAGGTACATGGGTCGGCGGAACGCGGAAGCGGCGGGTGCACGAGCCGGGTCGGCAGGCGCGGACCGGCTCATACTGGAAAGACGTGGCAGGACGCGGACAGCGCGTCACGGGGGGAGCGGTCACTGATGGACGTCACGATCCACAGAGTCGACGAGCTGAGCCAGTCCCTGCGTGAGGCGTGGCACGCGGCGATGGACGCGTCGCCCGAGTACGCCAACCCCTTCCTGTCACCGGAGTTCGCCACCGGCGTGGGCCGGCACCGCGGCCGGGTGCGGGTGGCGGTCCTGCGCGAGCGCGGCGAACCCGTCGGCTTCCTCCCCTACGAGCGGAACGCCCTCGGCGTCGGCCGGGCCGTCGGCCTCGGCCTCTCCGACTGCCAGGCCCTGGTGCACCGGCCCGGCGTCACCTGGGACACGCAGGAACTGCTGCGCGCCTGCCGCCTGTCCGTCTTCGAGTTCGATCATCTCGTCCAGGAGCAGAGGCCGTTCGGCAGATACGTCACCGGCACCTTCGCCTCCCCGGTGATCGACCTCAAGCCCGGCGACGGCGACTACGCCGAGTGGCTGCGCGGCGCCTACCCGGGCCTCGCCAAGACGACCCTGAAGAAGGAACGCCGCCTGGGGCGCAACGTGGGCGAGATGCGCTTCGTCTACGACGAACGCGACCCCCGGGTGCTGCGCCAGCTCATGCGGTGGAAGTCCGCCCAGTACCGCAGGACGGGACGTATGGACCGGTTCTCGCGGCCGTGGATCGTCGCCCTGGTCGACCACCTCTTCCACGTCCGCGAGGAGCACTTCACCGGCGTGCTGTCGGTGGTGTACGCGGGCGACCGGCCGGTGGCCGCGCACTTCGGGCCGCGGTCGAGCACGGTGTTCGCGGCCTGGTTCACCGCCTACGACCCCGAGTTCCGCTACTACTCGCCCGGCCTGATGATGCACCTGCGGATGGCCGAGGCCGCGAGCCGGGACGGCGTGACGCTGATGGACTTCGGCCGCGGCGACAAGGAGTACAAGGACTGGCTCAAGACCCGGGACCTGCGCGTCGGCGAGGGCTTCGCCACCCGCCCGCACCCGGTGGCCGCGGCACACCGGCTGTGGCGCCGGCCGGTGCGGGGCCTGCGCAACACCGTCCTGGCCCACCAGAGGCTGCGCGACCCGGCCGACGCGCTGCTGAAGACCATCGGCTCGCTGCGCACGGGAGACCGGGCACGCTGATCGTCATAGCGGGCCGTACGTCCACCGCCCGCCCGTCATCGTCGCGTACACCGGCATCTGGCGCAGCGTCCGCGCGTCGGCCACCGCCGGATCCACGTCCACGACCACCAGGTCGGCCACGTCCCCGGCCCGCACCCGCGTACGCCCTCGCGCCGACGCGGCCAGCGCCGCGCGCACCGGCACACGCTGCTCGGGATGCCAGGGGGGCCGCTCGTCGCCGGTGCGGTGGACGGCCGCGGCGATGCCGAGCCACGGATCGAGCGGGGAGACGGGCGCGTCGGAGCCGAACTCCAGCCGGGCACCGGCCGCCAGCAGATCGGCGTAGGGGTAGGCCCGCCCGGTGCGTCCGGCCCAGTGGCGGTCGGCCACGTCCCGGTCGTCGACGGCGTGCGCGGGCTGCACACTCGCCGTGACGCCCAGCCGCGCGAACCGCGGCACGTCGCCGGCGGTGAGCAGCTGGGCGTGCTCGATCCGCCCACCGCAGGCGGCCTCCTCGAAGGCGTCGAGGGCCAGCGTGTTGGCCCGGTCGCCGATCGCGTGCACGGCGGCCTCGACGCCGTGCGCCGCCGCATGCCGTATCAGCCGGACCAGTTCGGCGTACGACGTCTCCTCGACGCCGTACGCCCGTGCCGTGCCCTCCAGTCCCGGATACGGGTCGCGGCACAGCGCGGTGCGCGTGTTGAGGGAGCCGTCGGTGAACAGCTTGAGCGGGCCGACCCGCACCATGCCGTCCGTGCCCGGCACCACGTCCCCGGTCCTCAGCCCGCGCCCGATCACCTCCGCCAGCCCGGCCGGGTACACGGCCGCCCGCACCCGCACCGGGAGCGGCTCACGCGCGGCCCGCCGCGTCCACTCGGCGATGTTGTCGGCGAAGTGGAAGTCGACCACGCCCGTCACGCCCCGCCCGGCCGCGTCCCGGCAGGCGTCGGCCACCCGGCGGTCCAGGGCCCCGGCGGGCGCCTCGGGCAGCGCGCCGATCACCTCGAAGCACGCGTGCTCCCGCAGCACCCCCGTCGGATGCCCGGCCCGCCCCACCAGCGCAAGACACGCCGAGTTCAGCCACACGGCGTGCAGATCCGCGCTGATCAGCGCGACGGGCCGATCCGGACAGACCGAGTCGAGCAGCGACCGGTCCGGCGCATCGGGCCACAGCCCGTCCCGGAAGCCCTGTCCGACCAGCACCTCACCCGTGCCCGCCCCGCCCGCCCACCGCCTCACGGCGTCGGCGACGGCCCGGGCGGAGCGGAACCCCGCCAGATCCATCCGTCCCCCGTTGCCGGCCCACTGCGCGACATGCGCGTGGGCGTCCCACAGCCCCGGCAGGACGGTGCGCCCCTTCAGGTCGAGCGCCGGAGGTCCGAGGTCGCCGTCTCCCACGGCGGTGATCCGGCCCCCGGCGACCCGCACCGAGCCGAGCGGACCGCCCGGTCCCAGACGCACGTGGCGGAGCGTCACCGCCGGCGACGGCTCAGCCAAGCGCCTTGTCCAGGTTGAACGCCGCGCTGATGAGGGCGAGATGGGTGAACGCCTGGGGAAAGTTGCCCTGTTGCTCGCCGGTGTGGCTGATCTCCTCGGCGTACAGGCCGAGATGGTTGGCGTACGTGAGCATCTTCTCGAAGGCCAGGCGGGCCTCGTCGATGCGGCCGGCGTGCACCATCGCCTCGACGTACCAGAAGGAGCAGATGGAGAACGTGCCCTCGTCGCCGCGCAGTCCGTCGGGGCTGGCCAGGGGGTCGTAGCGGTAGACCAGGGAGTCGGAGACCAGGTCGTGGGTGAGCGCGTCCAGCGTGGACAGCCACTTGGGGTCGGTGGGGGCGATGAACTTCGTCAGCGGCATCATCAGCACCGCCGCGTCCAGCACGTCGCCGCCCTCGTACTGGACGAAGGCCTGCCGCTTCTCCGACCAGCCCTTGGTCATGATCCGCCGGTAGATCGTGTCCCGCACCCCGCGCCAGCGCACCTGGTCGGCGGGGAGCCCGCGCCGGTTGGCCATGCGGATGGCCCGCTCGATCGCCACCCAGCACATCAGCCGCGAGTACAGGAAGGTCTTGCGGCCGCCGCGGGTCTCCCAGATGCCCTCGTCCGGCTGGTCCCAGTTGTCGCACACCCAGTCGACCAGCGCGCAGACGTCGTCCCACTGGGAGCTGGAGATGGGCTTGGCCCACTTGTCGTAGAGGTAGATCGAGTCGATGAGCGCGCCGTAGATGTCGAGCTGGAGCTGCTCGGCGGCGGCGTTGCCGATCCGCACCGGCGCGGAGCCCTGATGCCCTTCCAGGTGGTCGAGTTCGAGCTCGGTGAGGTCGGTGCGGCCGTCGATGCCGTACATGATCTGCAGCGGTCCCGAGGGGTTGCCGTCGCCCGGGCTGACGTGCCGGGTCACGAAGTCCATGAACGCCTCGGCCTCACCGGTGAACCCGAGCCGCAGCAGCGCGTAGACGCAGAAGGCGGCGTCGCGCACCCACACGTAGCGGTAGTCCCAGTTGCGCTCGCCGCCCAGCTGCTCGGGCAGGCTCGTCGTCGGCGCGGCCACGATCGCGCCGGTGGGGGCGTAGGTGAGCAGCTTCAGGGTGAGCGCGGAGCGGTGCACCATCTCCCGCCAGCGGCCCCGGTACTTGGACTGCGACAGCCAGCGCCGCCAGTACGCCACCGTGGAGTTGAACTGCTCCTCCGCCTCCAGCCGGGCGCACCGGCGCGGTTCGACGCTCCCGCCGACCTGGTCCAGCGCGAACACCGCGGTCTCACCCTCGGAGAGCTTGAAGTCCGCCCGCGCGTCCGGGCCGTCGACCTCCAGCGGCACGGTCGCGGTCAGCGCTATCGACAGGTCGGAGGTCTGGAAGACGGCCGCCCCGCCGATCATGCGCACGGTGTGCGGCCGGGTGCCGTAGTCGAAGCGCGGCGCGACCCGGGTACGGAACGGGATCGAGCCGCGCACGCACACCACGCGCCGGATCAGCCGGTGCCGCTCGGACTCGACCGACTCGCCGCTCAGCGGCATGAAGTCCTGCACCTCGCCCACGCCGTCCTCGGTGAAGAAGCGGGTGATCAGGACGTTGGTGTCCGGGAAGTAGAACTGCTTGGTCTTGGCCGGCACGGTCGCCGCGAGCTCGAAGCGGCCGCCGCGCTCCGCGTCCAGGATGGAGGCGAAGATGCTCGGCGCGTCGAAGGCCGGGCAGCAGTACCAGTCGATCGTGCCGTCGGTGCCCACCAGGGCCACGCTGCGCAGATCGCCGATCAGCCCGTGCTCGGCGATCGGCAGATACCGGGCCGCGGCCCCGGACGCTTCCCCGTCGAACGCTTCCGTGCCCATCGCAGCCTCCCAGCCCCGACCCGCATCCCCCGTATCCGCTCCAGCTTAGGGCGAATCACCAGCCACGGCTCGGGGGTCGGAGATGTGATCAGGCGCACTCCGCTCCCCGCCCACACGGCGTGTCCGGATGCCGTAGGACGCGACGGGCGGGCCCGGGAGGTGTGCCGCCCGCTCAGACCGTCACCACCGTCAGCCCGGCCTCCTCGAACCGTCGTACGGTCTCCGGGCTCGCGGCCGTGTCCGTCACCAGCGTGTCCACCGCCTCGGCCGCGCAGATCCGCGCGAAGGCCCGCCGGCCCAGCTTGCTGGAGTCCGCCGCGACCACCACCCGCTCGGCCCGCTCGCACAGCAGCCGGTTGATCGCGGCCTCCGCCTCGTCGTGCGCGGCGGCCCCGTGGGTGACGTCGAAGGCGACGACGCCGAGCACCGCCACGTCGAGGGTGATCTGCCCGAGCACCCCGTCGGCGAGCGGCCCGATCAGCTCGTACGACTGCGGACGCGCGACCCCGCCCGTCACCACGATCTTGAACTGGGGCCGCACGGCGAGTTCGTTGGCGATGTTGAGCGCGTTCGTCACGACGGTCAGCGCGGGCGAGCCGGTGGCCAGATCGCCGCGCACGGCCAGCGCGCGCGCCACCTCGGTGGTGGTCGTGCCGCCGGTGAACCCCACCGCCTCGCCCGGCGCGATGAGACCGGCCACCGCCGTGGCGATGCGCTGCTTCTCGGAGGCGTGCCGGGCGGTCTTGTAGCGCAGCGGCAGTTCGTACGACACCCCGTGCACGACCGCGCCGCCCCGGGTGCGTACGAGCATCTGCTGCTCGGCGAGCCGGTCGAAGTCACGCCGGATCGTCGCGGCCGAGACCTCCAGCTCGGCGGCCGCCTCCTCGACGTCCAGCCGGCCGCGCTCCACGAGCAGCTCCAGCAGCGCCTTCCAGCGGGCGTCCCGCGACATCCGCGGCCTCCGTTCCTCGATCTCCGGCGACCCTAGCGCACCCGGACCGTGTGTGATTGCTTGATTGTGCTCGAAAGGTGGCTATATCTTGCAAGAACAATCACTCCAGGGAGGGGTGCGGCATGACCCATGTCGAGGACGAGCTGACCAGTCAGCCCGAGTGCTGGACCCGCGCCGCGGCGGAGGCGGCGCGGCACGGCGGGGCGCTTCCGGCGCCGGGGGAGCGGGTCGCGATCGTCGGCTGCGGCACCTCGTACTTCATGGCCCAGGCGGCCGCCGCGCTGCGCGAGGGCGCGGGCCAGGGCGAGACGGACGCGTTCGCCGCCTCCGAGTTCCCGCCGGGGCGGTCCTACGACCGTGTCGTCGCCCTCACCCGGTCCGGCACGACCACCGAAGTGCTGGACCTGCTGGGCCGGTTGCGGGGCCGCACCCGCACCACCGCCGTCACCGCCGACCCCGGCACCCCCGTCATGGACGCCGCCGACGAGGTCGTCGTCCTCGGCTTCGCCGACGAACGCTCCGTCGTGCAGACCCGGTTCGCGACCAGCGCGCTGACCCTGCTGCGGGCCCACCTCGGCCTGCACACCGAGGCCGCGGTCGCCGACGCCCGCACCGCGCTCGCCGCCCCGCTGCCCGAAGGGCTCGTGGAGCGCACGCAGTTCACCTTCCTGGGCCGGGGCTGGACGGTGGGCCTGGCCAACGAGGCCGGGCTGAAGATGCGCGAGGCCGCGCTCGCCTGGACCGAGGCCTACCCGGCGATGGAGTACCGCCACGGTCCGATCAGCATCACCGCCGAGACCACGGCCACCTGGATGTTCGGCGAGGCACCCGAGGGTCTGGCCGAACAGGTCCGGGCCACCGGCGCGTTGTGGATCGCCGGCGACCTCGACCCGCTCGCCGAACTGGTCCGCGCCCAGCGCCTCGCCGTCGCGGTCGCCGCGGCCCGCGGCCTCGACCCGGACCGCCCCCGCCACCTCACCCGCTCGGTGATCCTCGCTCCCTGACGATCCGAAAGGCAGCAGCCGTGCCCCTGGTCACCACCGCCGAGCTCGTCACCCGCGCCGCCGCGGCCCGCTCCGCCGTCCCCGCCTTCAACATCATCACGCTGGAGCACGTCGAGGCGGTCGTCGCCGGCGCCGAGGCCGCGCAGGCGCCCGTCGTCCTCCAAGTCAGCGAGAACGCCGTCAAGTTCCGCTGCGGCCGGGTGCTCCCGCTGGCCCGCGCGGCCGTCGCCGCCGCCGAACGCGCCGCCGTCCCCGTCGCGTTGCACCTCGACCACGTCCAGAGCGACGACCTGCTGCGCCAGGCCCCGGCCGCCGGCTTCAGCTCGGTGATGTACGACGCGGCCCGGCTGCCCTACGCGGAGAACCTCGCCGCGACCCGGGCGGCCACCGACTGGGCGCACGCCCAAGGGCTGTGGATCGAGGCCGAGTTGGGGCAGATCGCCGGCAAGTCCGGCGCACCGCCGCTGGACGCCCACGCACCCGGCGCCCGCACCGACCCCGCCGAGGCCCGCGCCTTCGTCGCCGACTCCGGCGTGGACGCCCTCGCCGTCGCCATCGGCAGCGTGCACGCCATGACGACCCGTACCGCGACCCTCGACCACGACCTGCTCAAGCGCCTGTCGGCCGCCCTGGACGTGCCGCTCGTCCTGCACGGCTCCTCCGGCGTCCCCGACGACGAACTGGCCGCGGCGGTCGCGGGCGGCATCGCCAAGGTGAACGTCGGCACGGCCCTCAACATCGCCCTGACGGGAGCGATCCGCGAGCACCTCGCCGCCCACCCGGAAGCGGTCGACTCCCGCACGTACCTGAGCGCGGGACGGGAGGCGATGGCACGGGCGGTGACCGGGATCATCCGGACGCTCGCCTGATCACCCCCGCGGGCGGTCCCTCACCGCTTGACGGCCTTCAGCACCACGAACTTCGGGTCACCGGCCACCAGTTGGCTGTTGCCGAACAACCGGCGCAGCTTCACGTGGTAGCCGAGGTGCCGGTTGCCGACCACCCACAGCTCCCCGCCCGGCCGCAACACCCGCTTCGCCCCGGTGAACATCCGCCACGCCGTCGCGTCGGTCGTCGCCTGGTGCGAGTGGAACGGCGGATTGCTGAGCACCAGGTCGGCACTGCCGGCCGCCACCCCGGCCAGCCCGTCGCCGACCCGGAACTCGGCGTGCCCCGGCACCCCGTTCGCCTTGAACGTCGCCTCGGCCGAGGCGACGGCCTGGAACGACTCGTCCACGAACAGCACCTCGGCCCCGGGGTCGGCGACCGCCATCGCCGTACCGACGATCCCGTTGCCGCAGCCCAGGTCCACCACCCGCCGGCCGTCCGGGGCGGGCAGGTGCCGCAGGAAGAAGCGGGTGCCGATGTCGAGCCGGTCGGCGCAGAACACGCCCGCGTGGTTGA
The DNA here is from genome assembly GCF_054850255.1 of Streptomyces sp. 7R007. Classification (NCBI taxonomy): domain Bacteria; kingdom Bacillati; phylum Actinomycetota; class Actinomycetes; order Kitasatosporales; family Streptomycetaceae; genus Streptomyces; species Streptomyces sp. 7R007. The sequence continues at coordinate 321,700 of NZ_JBTWMV010000002.1, forward strand.
CGACGGTGCGTCCCGAGACCGGGCCGATGCCGTCGGGCAGGGCGTAGGCGTACGGCCACGGGTTGACGGGCCGCTCCAGCGCGGGATCGGGCGTGCAGAAGATCAGCCGGGCCTTCTTCACCGCCAGGGAGGTGCGGGTCGGTCCGATGATCCGTTCGAACAGCCGGAGCGTGGAGGTGTGGATCTCCTTCACCATGCCGGTGCCGACGACGACCGTCCCCGCGTGCACCGCGGGCGCCAGCCGCAGCAACTGGTCCTCCAGCAGCGCCAGGCTCTTGGGCACCCGTACGAGGAGGACGTCGACGTGCTCGGGCGGCGGGTCCTGCGTGGTCAGCAACCCCACGGCGCCCGGCTCCACCCCGGCCCGCGCGAGGTTCGCCCGGGTCGCCTCCCGGGTGAGGAACGAGTCGGTGATCTGCACGGGCCGGTGCGCGGCGAGCGCGGTGACCAGCGCGCCCCACCGGTCCCCGACGACGGCGACCGTGCCCGACAGCGGCACCTGAGCCTCGGCGAGATGCCGCAGCAGATACTCGTCGGAGGCGTCCCAGGCACGCAGCCGGTCACGCGGGTCCTCGGGGAAGCGGGCGAGGTCGAACTCACCCCAGGGCGTCTTCATACGGTCGTCCATCGTGCGTCCAGGCTAGCGGAACCGCAGCTCAGGGCAGGTCGGATGCCTACAACCCCACACGCCGCGCCCTTTCCCCGAGCCCGGCCCGCCCACCGGACCGAACACCACACACGGCCGCACACACCGCGAGCCGGCCCGACCCGCTCTGCCGCGCCGCGCACCGCCCCCGACGCCGTTGCTGCCGCCGACGTCACCCACCGCCCCCAGCGCCTCACCGCGGATACCGCCGATGTCGTCCCGCGCGCCGGGCACTCCCACCGTCGATGCCGCCGATGTCGTCCCGCGCCGGGCACTCCCACCGTCGATGCCGCCGATGTCGTCCCGCGCGCCGGGCGCCTCGCGTTGCTGCCGTCGTGTCGCCTCGCGCGCCGGGCGTCTCGCCGTCGATGCCGTCGATGCCGCCGACGTCTCGACCCGCGCGCCGAGCACCCTCACCGTCGTTACCACCCCGGGCGCCGGGCGCCGGGCGTCTCGCCGTCGATGCCGCCGACGTCTCGACCCGCGCGCCGGGCCCGGCGTCGTCGTCCCCGTCCGTGTCGAGCCGCGCGGTCGGTGTTGTGGGTCGGTGGGCGGTAGGCCGAGGTGTGGGCGGATCATGGGAGACTCGCCCTCATGAGCGGCAAGGCGGACACCACCTCTAGGACGCGGTTGGACCGGGGGCGCGGTGCGCTCGGGCCCGCGTTGGAGCTCGTGCACACCGGTCGCGCGCCCACCCGGGCCGTGCTCACCGCCGAACTCGGGGTGACCCGGGCGACAGCCGGTGCCGTCGCCGCGGAACTGGAGGCGCTCGGGCTGATCCGGGTCGACGCACGGCCCGGCGTGGCGGCCGGCTCGCAGGGCCGGCCCTCGCACCGGCTCGCGATCGCCGAGGACGGACCGGTCGCCCTCGCCGCCCAGGTGCACTCCGACGGCTTCCGCGCGGCCCTGGTCGGCCTGGGCGGGCGGATCGTCGCCACCGCGCCCGGCTGCGACCCCGTGGAGGCCGACCCGGCCAAGGTGCTCGGCTCGGTCGTCGAGGCCGGCGCCCGGCTGCTGCGGGAGACCGGCCTGCGCTGCGTCGGCGCCGGTCTCGCCGTACCGTCCGCGGTCGCCGAACCCGAGGGCCTCGCGCTCAACCCCCTGCACCTGGCCTGGCCGGTGGGCGCCCCCGTGCGGCGGATCTTCGAGGAGTGCGTGCGCGCGGCCGGGATCGACGGCCCGGCGTTCGCGGCCAACGACGTCAACCTCGCCGCCCTCGCCGAGCACCGGCACGGCGCGGGCCGCGGCGCCCGGGACCTGCTGTGCGTGGCCACCGGTCACCGCGGCGTCGGCGGCGCCCTGGTCCTCGACGGGCGCCTGCACACGGGCAGTTCGGGCCTGGCCCTGGAGGTCGGCCACCTCACCGTCAACCCCGAGGGCCGCCCCTGCCACTGCGGCAGCCGCGGCTGCCTGGACGTGGAGGCCGATCCGCTGGCCCTCCTCACGGCCGCCGGCCGCGACCCGGGCCCCGAGGTGTCGCTGCTGCGGCAGGCCGACGACCTGGTCCGCGACCACTACGACGACCCGGTGGTCCGCACGGCCGCCGAGGCCCTCATCGACCGCCTCGGCCTGGGCCTCGCGGGCCTGGTCAACATCCTCAACCCCGACCGGATCATCCTCGGCGGCCTGCACCGCACCCTCCTCGACGCCGACCCCGGCCGGCTGCGTGCCGTCGTCGCCGACCGCAGCCTGTGGGGCCAGAGCGGCGGCGTGCCCATCCTCGCCTGCTCCCTCGACCACAACAGCCTCGTCGGGGCGGCCGAGTTGGCGTGGCAGCCCGTCCTCGACGATCCCCTGGCGGCGCTGGGCGCCTGAGCACGTCGTACGCTCGGACCATGCGGATCTCCGTCTCCTCCGACATGGACGAACCCGTGGCCCGCGCGCTGCTGGCCGCACTGCGCGAGCGCGGCCACGACGTGGTGCCGCACGGCGCGCTGGCCCCGGGCGACGACCCGCAGTGGGCCGCCTGCTCCGAGGCCGCGGCACGGGAGGTCGCCGCCGGGACGTCGGACCAGGCCGTCGTGTGCTGCTGGACCGGCACGGGCGCGTCCATCGCCGCGAACAAGGTGCCGGGCGTACGGGCCGCCCTGTGCACGGACGCCTACACCGCGGACGGCGCCCGCCGCTGGAACGACGCCAACGTGCTGGCGCTGAGCCTGCGGCTGACGTCCGAGCCGCTGCTGAAGGAGATCCTCGACGCCTGGTTCGCCGCCGAGGCGAGCCAGGACGCGGAGGACCGCGGCAACGTGGACCGCATCGAGCGGCTCGACCTGGGCCGCGCCGGGGCCTGAGTCACCGGCACAGACTCCACAGCGCGGACACCAGCGGCCGCCGCAGATCGGCCCGCCGCACGCACAGCCCGATCGGGAACGGCTCCGGCGCCGGATCGGCCGGCACCACCGCCAGCCGTTGCCGCACCGCGCTGTGCTCCAGTACGAGGCGGGGGACCACGCCGGTGCCGCAGCCCAGAGCGACCAGGGCCAGCAGCCCCTCGTGGCCGTCCGGTTCACAGGCCACCTCGGGTGCCGTGCCGCGAGCGCGGAACCAGCGGTCGGCGGCCTCGCGGACCAGCCCGCGGTGGGGGAGGACGAAGGGGCCGTCCAGGCCGGGATCCGGGCGGTCCCGGGCGGTCACCAGGACCAGGTCGGTCACCGCCACCGTCCGGCTCACCAGCCCCTCCGGCAGCCGGGCCGGGACACCGGCGACGGCCACGTCGACCTCGCCCTCGTCCAGCCGCGCCAGCGCCGCCGCCGCGTCACCGGTGCGCAGATCGAGGCGGACCTGGGGGTGCGCGGAGCGGAAGGGGGCCAGCAGGCCGGGCAGCAGCGCCTGGCACGCGGTCACCGTGGCGAACAGGGCGAGACGGCCGGTGAGTTGGGCCGGGTCGGGGTGCTCCTCGCGGTAGGCGCGCCACAGCTCCAGCGCCTGGACGGCGTAGTCACGGAAGCGATGGCCCTCCGCGGTGAGCGCGACCCCGCGCGGGCCGCGCTCCAACAGCCGGTGCCCGAGGTCCGCCTCCAGCCGCTGGACCGTGCGCGTCAGCGTCGCCGGGCTGACATGGCAGTCCAGACTCGTCCGGCCGAAGTTGAGCGTCTGCGCCAGATGCAGGAAGAGCCGCAGCTCCCGATGGTCGTCTCGCACCGCTCACCTGCACCTTTCACTTCGCGCAACACAGCGCTGCGCAAGTTGCGCTTGCTGCAACGCTCGCCCGGAGCCTACAACTCGACCATGACCGAGACCACGTACGCCTCCCGCGTCTTCGCCCTCGACACCATGGACGTCCCCGGCGGCACCGAGACCATCCTGCGCGGCGGCCGGCACCTCTTCCCGCTGCTGCCGCGGGCCTTCGCCGGGGTCCGCCGCGTCGGCGTCCTCGGCTGGGGACCGCAGGGCCGCGCGCAGGCCCGCAACCTGCGGGACTCACTGGCCGGTACGGACATCCGGGTGAGCGTCGGACTGCGCCCGGGCTCCGCGTCCGCCGCCGACGCGCGCGGCCACGGCTTCACGGAGGAGGACGGCACCCTCGGCGACTGGCTCGCCGTCGCCGCCGACAGCGACCTCGTCATCCTGCTGATCGCGGACGCCGCGCTCGCCGCCCACCACCAGGAGATCTTCGCCGCTCTCGGGCCCGGCGCGGTGATCGGCCTCTCGCACGGCTTCCTGCTCGGCCACCTGCGCGAAACGGGCGGCGACTTCCCGCCCGGACACGGGGTGATCGCCGTGTGCCCCAAGGGCATGGGCGATTCCGTGCGCCGGCTCTACGAGCAGGGCGCCCAGGTCAACGGCGCCGGGATCAACAGCAGTTTCGCCGTGCACGCCGACCCCGACGGCCGGGCCACCGACCTCGCGCTCGGCTGGTCGGTGGCGCTGGGCTCGCCGTACACCTTCCGCACCACCCTCGACAGCGAGTACCGCTCGGACATCGTCGGCGAACGCGCCGTCCTGCTCGGTGCCGTGCACGGCATCGTCGAGAGCCTCTACACGCGCTTCCGGCTCGCCGGGGACGACGAGGTCACAGCCTACGAGCGGGCCTGCGAGAACATCACCGGCCCGATCGCCCGCACCATCTCGCGGGCCGGGCTGCGCGCCGTCCGCGACACTCTCGACCCCGCCGCCCGGGACGTCTTCGACCGCGCCTACACCGCGACCTACACCCCGGCCCGGGAGATCGTCGCCGAGATCTACGACGAGGTCGCCGACGGCACCGAGCTGCGCAGCGTGATCCTCGCCGAACGCCGGCTCGGCAACCGCCCGATGAACGAGATCGGCGGTTCCCCGATGTGGACGCACAGCGACGCGGCCCACGCCCGCCGCGCCCGGCACGCCCTGCCCGTCGACCCGTTCACCGCCGGCGTCTTCGTCGCCACCCTGACCGCCCAGATCGACGAGTTCGCCGACCGCGGCCACCCCTGGTCGGAGATCGTCAACGAGTCCGTCATCGAGGCCGTCGACTCACTGCTGCCCTACATGCACGCCCGCAACGTCGCCCACATGGTCGACAACTGCTCGTGCACGGCCCGCCTGGGCGCCCGCCGCTGGGGTCCCCGCTTCCAGTCGGCCTACGAGCAGATCGCCTACCCCGCCGCCGAACGCCCCGCGGACCCGCACCTGTTGGCGGCCTTCAACGCCAACCCCGTCCACGAGGCCCTGTCGGCGGCGGCGAAACTGCGGCCGCCGGTGGACATCTCGGTGGCCTAGGAGGCGCGGGCGCCGTGCGCTATCCCCGCCACTCCACGGCGAAGGCGCGGGCCGGGTTGTCCGTGAAGACGCGGTCCACCGCTTCCGTGCCGAGGGCGAGCTCCAGTCGCGGTCGCACCCGGCGCAGCAGATACGGCATTCCCGGGCCGCCGTCGACCGAGCGGGCGGCGGCCGTGGTGGTGTCGCCGCCCAGGAGCAGGCGATCGGCGTAGCCGGCGTCCGCGAGGGCGCGGACGGCGTCCGGCATGCGCCAGTCCGTGGGGTGGTTCGCGCGGGAGGGGCCGTCGAAGGCGAGGTAGGCGCCCGAGCGGGCGGCCTGCTGGTGGAGTACCGGATCCGGGTTGCGGTTGAGGTGGCCCAGGATCACCCGGTGCGGCGGGACCCCCAACTCCCCGCACAGCAGGTCCAGTACGTCGAGGACGCCGGTGCCCAGCTCGTGGTGGACGGCGATGGGCGCGCCCGTGGCGTGGTGCGCCTCGGCCGCCGCCGTCATCGTCCACCGGGCGTGCGCGTCCAGCGCGTGGAAGCCGCCGGCGACCTTGATCAGCCCCGCCCGCACCCCCGACGTGCCGATGCCGCGGGTCAGTTCGGCGACGAACACCTCGGCCAGCCGCCCGCGCAGCCCGGCGAGGGTGTCCTCGTCGTAGTGGACGTCCTGGTGCAGCCCCGTGGCGGCCACCACGTGCACCCCGGACTCCCGGGACAGCGGCGGCAGATCGGCCGCGCGCCGCCCCAGCCCGTACGGTGTCCACTGCACGACCGCCGAGCCGCCCTGGTCCCGGAACGCGGCCAGTTCCGCCCGCGCCGCCGGCACGTCCACCAGTTCCTGGCCCGGGAGCCGGGGGCTGGAGAAGAACAGGTGGTCGTGCGCGTCGCACACCCCCAGCGCCTCGGGAGCCACGTCCCCGAGGACGGTCCGCACCGCGCTCACCACTGGCGCCCCCGGGGCAGCCGGTCCCGCTCCGGCGCCGACATGTGCAGCACCCGGAACACCTCACCGTCCGCCTTCGGCGTCTCGTGCTCCCACAGGGAGAAGCGGACCAGTTCCCAGCGAGCGGTGTCCACGGCGGCCGCCGCCAGCACCGCCCCGTCCAGCGCGGCCAGCCGCGCGGTCTCCCGCGCCACGTCCGCCATCACCTCGGCCAACTCCACACCGTCCGGCACCGGTTGACGCTCCCGCACGGCGCACCGGGCCGCCGAGCCCGCGGCGGCTCCCTCCTCGTAGGCCACCCCCGACCACTGCCGCACCGACGGCCGCCCGAAGTCGTCGCTCAGCCTCTGGAAGGCGCCTCCCCACAAGAAGGCGTTCATGCCCTCCAGGGTGTTCCACAGGTAGAACGGCGCGTACTGGTTCACCGGCGAGCCGTGCACCCCGCGCTCGCGCAGCAGATACGTCTTGAAACCGAGGCCGTCCCAGTCGTCGAGCAGATGCCCGACGCGGGCGACACGGGCGCGGATGATCCCCATGTCGTAGTCGGCGGGCAGGGTGAGTTCGTACTGCATGGCGTGCACGGATGTCTCCTCGCTGTCCTCGGGCGGGGTCAACTCCTCAGCAGGGAAAGCAGCCCCCGGACACCGGCGTCGAAGGCCGTCGGGGAGCCGGCGGCACGGGCGAGGACGTAGCCGCCCTGGACGGTGGCGAGGACCGTCGCCGCGATCTCCTCACCGTCCAGCGAGGGCGCGAACTGCCCCTGCTCCTTGCCCTCCTCGACGATCTGGGCGATGAGCTCCCGGATCGCGTCGAGCGTCTCGTCGACCGGCGCCCGCAGCTCGTCGCTGGCGACGACGTCCGGGTCCATCGTCAGCCGCCCGACCGGGCAGCCGCGCAACACGTCACGCTCGCGCAGCAGATACGCCTCGATGCGCTCGTACGGCGTTCCCGGGCCGCCCAGTACTCCCTCGGCGGTAGCCCGCAGCTCCTCGGCCGTACGCCGGATCGCGGCCAGCGCGAGATCCGGCTTGCCCTTGAAGTGGTGGTACATGCTGCCCTGTCCGGCCCTCGCGCGCTCCAGGATCGCCTTGGGGCTGGTGCCCACGTAACCGCGCTCCCACAGCAGCTCGCGGGTGGACTCGATCAGCCGTTCCGGGGTGCTCATGCACTCACTGTACATACTAGTAGGTACAGAAGTCGAGGTGCCAGGGGAGCAGCGGTGACGGGCGCTCGTACTCCCCGGGAGGTACGCGTACTGCCGCTGGCCGTACGACGACCGCACCCCCCACCCGGCGCGAGTCTCGAAGCATCACACCGACACCCGCAGAACCGTCTGGGAGATGACGACGATGCAGACGCTCGCGCACTGGGACGGCGGCCCCGGCCCGTGGATCCTGTTCTTCCCGCTGATCTGGGCGGCCGTGGTGGTCGGCGCCGTGACCGTGCTGCGCCGCACGGCGTGGCGCGGCCGGGGCGGCCCCTGGCGGCCGGCCGTCCAGGACGGCTCCCCGATCGCCGTCCTCGGCCGCCGCTTCGCCGCCGGCGAGATCGACGAGGACGAGTACTGGCGCCGGCTGTCCGTCCTGGACGAGCAGTTCGGCCGCAAGGGCGGTGCGGCATGACCACCGCCCCCACCACCGTGCGGACGGCCGCCCGGGTCGTCGACGCCGTGAAGGTCTACGGCCGCGGCGACACCAGCGTGCGGGCCCTGGACGGGGTGAGCGTCGACTTCCCGGCCGGCCGCTTCACCGCGATCATGGGCCCGTCGGGCTCCGGCAAGTCCACCCTCATGCACTGCGCGGCCGGCCTCGACACGCTCACCTCGGGCGCCGCCTACATCGGCGGCACCGACCTCGGCGCCCTGGACGACCGTCGTCTGACCCTGCTGCGCCGCGACCGCGTCGGCTTCGTCTTCCAGGCGTTCAACCTGGTGCCGACGCTCACGGTCGCCGAGAACATCACCCTCCCGCTCGACCTCGCCGGCGCTCCCGGCGACCGGGAGTGGATCGAGGCGCTGATCGACGTCGTCGGTCTGCGCGACCGCCTGCGTCACCGGCCCGCCGAACTCTCCGGCGGCCAGCAGCAACGCGTCGCCGTGGCGCGGGCGTTCGCCGGACAGCCGGACGTCGTCTTCGCCGACGAGCCGACCGGCAACCTCGACTCCCGCGCCGGCGAGGAGGTCCTCGGCCTGCTCGGCCGCGCGGCCCGCCAGACCTCCCGCACTGTCGTCATGGTCACCCACGACCCGGTCGCCGCCGCCCACGCCAACGCGGTCGTCTTCCTGGCCGACGGACGCCTGGTCGACCGGATGGCATCCCCGACCGCCGACAAGGTCCTGGACCGCATGAAAGCCTTCGAGGTGCCTTCATGAACGCCGCCGTCCGCCTGAGCGCGGCTTCCCTGCGCGCCCACAAACGCCGCTTCGCCGGCACCTTCCTCGCCGTGTTCCTGGGCGTGGCCTTCCTGGCCGGCACCCTCGTCATGGGCGACACCCTGCGTGCCGGCTTCGACACCATGTTCGGCGACGCGACCAGCGGCACGGACGCCGTCGTCCGCAGCGCCGACGCCATCACCACCCCCGGCGAGAGCCAGGGCGTGCGCCGGCCGGTCCCCACGGACCTGGTGAACGCCATCGAGAAGACGCCCGGCGTCGCGGCCGCCGCACCGGACATCCAGGGCGCAGGCCAACTCGTGGGCGCCGACGGCGAACCCATCGGCGGCAAGGGCCCGCCGACCCTGGCCGGCAACTGGATCACCGACCCGAAGCTCAACCCCTACCGGCTCGCCGAGGGCCGCACACCCCGCAGCACGGGCGAGGTCGTGATCAACCGCGGCGCCGCCAGGAAGGGCCACCTGAAGATCGGCGACACGACGACCCTGCGCACACCCGACCCCGTCAGGGTGACGGTCGTCGGCCTGGCGACCTTCGGCGGCGAGGACGGCATGGCCCAGGTGACCTTCACCGGCATGACCCAGGCCGACGCCGAGAAATACCTCACGGCCAGGCCCGGCGAGGCGGCGAGCATCCAGGTGCGGGCGGCCTCCGGAGTGGGCCAGCGCGAACTGGTGGACCGCCTGACCCCGCGCCTGCCCAGGGGAGTCGAGGCCATCACCGGTCAGGAGTCGGCCCAGGAGAACACCGACATGGTCTCCAGCCAGTTCCTGACCCTCTTCACCACCTTCCTGCTGGTCTTCTCCGGCATCGCCCTGCTGGTGGCGACCTTCTCCATCCACAACACCTTCGCGATCGTGGTCGCCCAACGCACCCGTGAGAACGCCCTGTTGCGCGCCCTGGGCGCCTCCCGCCGCCAGGTCACCGCGACGACCCTCACCGAGGCCACGGCGGTCGCCGTGACCGCCTCCGCGGCCGGTCTGGCGGGCGGCATCGGCATCGCGGCCGGTCTCCAGGCCCTCTTCCCGGCCATCGGATTCCCCTTCCCCGACGGGGACCTGGTGATCAGCGCCCTGTCGATGACCCTGCCCCTCGCCGTCGGCACCCTGGTCTGCCTGGGCTCCGCACTCCTGCCCGCCGTACGCGCCGGCCGCACCGCCCCGCTCGCCGCCCTGCGCGAGACGGCCGTCGACCACTCCGGCGCCTCCCGCACCCGCGCGGTCACCGGCCTGGGCCTGGCCGCCCTCGCCGTCGCCGCGACGCTGAACGGTGTCCTGGTCTCCCCGTCCCTCTGGCTGGCGGGACTCGGCGCGCTCCTCGCCCTGGTCTCCTTCGTGGTCCTGGGCCCGGTGGCCGCCACCACGGCCGTACGGGTCCTCGGCAGCCCCCTGCACACCCTGCGCGGCGTCACCGGCGCCCTGGCCCGCCGCAACGCCCTGCGCAGCCCCAAGCGCACCGCGGCCACCGCCGGGGCCCTGATGATCGGCGTGGCGGTCGTCTCCCTGTTCACCGTGTTCGGCGCCTCCCTCAAGGCGACCATGGACCAGACCGTCTCCCGCTCCTTCGCGGGCGACGTGGCCGTCAGCACCCCCTCCTTCGGCGCGGGCGGCAGCGGCCTGAGCCCCCGTCTGGCCCCGGCGGTCCAGCGACTGCCCGAGGTCGACATGGCCGTGGGACTGGGCAAGGGCGTGGCCGAAGTCAACGGCCACGGAAGGCAGCTGACCGTCACCGACCCGATCGCCCTGAAGCGCACCTTCGACCTCGGCAGGATCGACGGCTCCCTCACCGCCCTCGGCACCGACGGCATCGCGATCACCCGCAAGGAGGCGGCCGACCAGCACCTCACGATCGGCGACGGGGTGCGCCTCACCTTCACCGACGGCCGGCAGCGGACCTTCACGGTGCGCGCCCTCTACGGCCGGTCGGAGCTCGCCGGCGACTACGTCATCACGCGCGCCGCCTGGGCCCCGCACCGCACCCAGGACGCCGACACCCTCGTGGCCGTCACCTTCAGAAACGGCGTGGACCCCGCCACGGCGAAGAAGGCCGTGGAAAAGGTCGCCGCCCGCTACGGCAACCCGTCCGTACAGACCCGCGACGAGTACGCGCAGTCCTCGGCCGGCGGGATCGACATGATGCTGACGCTGGTCTACGCCCTGCTCGCCCTGGCCGTCCTGATCGCCCTGCTGGGCATCGCCAACACCCTCACCCTCGCCGTCCACGAACGCACCCGGGAACTGGGCCTGTTGCGTGCCGTGGGCCAGACCCGCTCCCAACTGCGCGCCATGGTCCGCTGGGAGTCCGTCCTGATCGCCGCCTTCGGCACGACCGGCGGCCTGACCCTGGGCGCGTTCCTGGGCTGGGTCCTGGTCAGGGCGTCGGACGGAGCGAGCGACAGCGCCTTCGCCTTCGCGGTTCCCCCGGCCCAGCTGGCCGTCGTCGCACTGGTGGGTCTCGTGGCAGGCGCCCTGGCGGGCCTGCGCCCGGCACGCCGGGCAGCCCGCCTGGACGTCCTGCGCGCGATAGCCACGGAGTGACAAGCGGCGGCACCCCAGCCGCGCACGCCCCCCCTCACCGCCCGGTCAGCCCACAACGGCCGACCGGGCGGGAGCATGAGCACCCCTGTGCCTGTCGAGCGCCGGCTCGGGCTCGACGAACCGCCGCCCCGGCTTCTCCACCACCCGCCGCGACGGCCGACCGGACGTGGCGCCCGACGGCGCGGTGGGCAGGGTGAACCACACGACCTTGCCCGCCTCCCCGTCCGGCCGTACGCCCCAGCTCTCGCTGACGGCGGCCACCATGGCGAGCCCGCGCCCGCTGGTGGCGGAGGGGTCCACGTCCCGCACCTCGGGAAGGCGGGGGTCGTGGTCGCGGACCGAGACCACGAGCCGGTCCAGCAGCAGCTCGATCTCGACGGTGCACACCTTGTCCGGCTGGGCGTGCCGGTGGACGTTCGACAGGAGTTCGGTCAGACCGAGCGTGGCGCGGTCTATGAGGGGGTCGAGATGCCAGTAGCGCAACTGCGCCGAAAGGATTCTGCGGACCTGGCCGATCCGCGACGGCAGAGCCTGGAGCTCGACCGTGCAGTGCCTGCTTGGGTGACTGATCACTGCTGCGACTCCCCGACTTGAGAGGTCCGGAAGAACACGGAGTACGGAACCAGCGGCGAGCCTTGCGTGAGAACGGCCTGCTGCTGTCGTGCCCGGCGGGCTGGTTCGCAGCGTTATCGCCGGTAAACCCAGAGTGACGTGAGACCAGCGTGACGCAGGGGGTGCGTCACCGCAACTCGCGTGACTCAGTCGCCGCGCCCCGCCGCCTTCCGCACGGCCTCGATGAACCGGCGTGCCGCGGGCGGCCCCGGCTCGCCCGGTGCGGGGTCGTGGTCGCCCAGCGTCAGCAGGTACCGCTTGCCGTTGAGGTCCGCCAGCGCCCGGTCGTCCGGCGCGAACCAGGGCTTGGTCGCGCGCACCGCCTGCACCGGCGCGCTGTCGATCTCGGTGCCGTAACTGGTGAGCAGCGCGAGCCTGCCGTCGCTGATCCGGACCTGACCGGCCCGGGTGAGCGAACGCATCCGCTTGCCGATCCGCACGCCGGTGGCCGTGAACTCCGGCTCGGCCATGGCGTCCCACCCCCTCGTACCCGTCGGGTGCGCTGGACCGTGCGCCTGCCTGGGGCGTGATCCAGCTCGTGTCGTGATCCGTCCCCCCGTGACCCGGTGTCCTCCGTGAGCCGGCGGCCACCGTGATCCGCTGTCCCCGCTCCGGTGCAGTCTGCCCGCACCCGGCGTCGAGCACCAGTGCGCACAGGTCCCTGGACAGGGGCGACCGGAGCACTCGCCGTAATGCGCCCCCACCCGTGCGCACACCGCGCCCCCAGGCTGTGCTTTGGGGGGCTCAAAGGTGTGTTTATGCAGGTGAGAAGCGTGCGGAAGGTGTTTATGATCGAGGCGACGGCCGGCCCCGACCGCCGCCCGGCCCAGCGTGAGGAGCACCGCCGTGAGCACCGTCCAGCATGATCCGACCGGCGTGACCCTCGACGTCGACCGCACCGACGCCGCCTACCGCGACTGGCTGAAAGAGGCGGTCCGCAAGGTCCAGGCCGACGCCAACCGCTCCGCCGACACGCATCTGCTGCGCTTCCCGCTGCCCGAGAAGTGGGGCATCGACCTGTATCTGAAGGACGAGTCGACCCACCCGACCGGAAGCCTCAAGCACCGGCTCGCCCGCTCCCTCTTCCTCTACGGCCTGTGCAATGGCTGGATCCGGCCGGGCCGCCCGGTGATCGAGGCGTCCAGCGGTTCGACGGCCGTCTCCGAGGCGTACTTCGCCAAGCTGATCGGCGTGCCCTTCATCGCCGTCATGCCGCGCACGACCAGCGCCGAGAAATGCCGTCTGATCGAGTTCCACGGCGGGCGGTGTCACTTCGTGGACGACTCGCGCCGCATGTACGAGGAGTCCGCACGGCTGGCGGTGGAGACGGGCGGTCACTACATGGACCAGTTCACCTACGCGGAACGGGCCACGGACTGGCGCGGCAACAACAACATCGCCGAATCCATCTTCCGGCAACTGGAGTTGGAGCGGTTCCCGGAGCCCGCGTGGATCGTCGCCACGGCCGGCACCGGCGGCACCTCGGCGACCATCGCGCGGTACGTGCACTACATGCAGCACGACACCCGCATTTGTGTCGCCGATCCGGAGAACTCGTGTTTCTTCGAGGGCTGGACCACCGGCGATCCGGACGTCACCTGTGACTGCGGCTCGCGCATCGAGGGGATCGGCCGCCCCCGTATGGAGCCCAGCTTCGTGCCCGGTGCCGTGGACCGCATGATGAAGGTGCCGGACGCGGCCAGCGTCGCCGCCGTGCGCGCCCTGGAGCGCGCGATCGGCCGCAAGGCGGGCGGCTCGACCGGGACGGGCCTGTGGAGCGCGCTGAAGATCGTCGCCGAGATGGTGGCGCAGGGGCGGCAGGGGAGCGTGGTGACCCTGCTGTGCGACCCGGGGGACCGGTACCTGGACAAGTACTACTCCAACGCGTGGCTGGCCGAGCAGGGCCTGGACATCACGCCGTACGCCTCGGCGATCGACACGCTGCTCAAGACGGGCGTCTGGCCCGGCTGACCAAGAAGGCGGGCGGACCGCCGGTCAGCCCGCGAGCCGCCGGTCCAGTGCGCTCACCGCGTCCCGGAACGCCCGTCCGAGCCCCGGGCGCGCCGCCTGCACGACCAGGCGGAACAGCGCCGTGCCGTCCGCGCCGAAGGTCCACTGCACGTGCGTGCCCGTGCCGGACGGCGTCAGCCGCCACTCCTCGGCGAGGGCGCGGGCGCCCGGCGCGTTGGTGACGTCCACGCGGTAGGCGTACACCTCGGCCGCCTTGGCCGCGATGACCGTCTCCCGGAAGCGTCCGCCGCCCTTGAGGCGGATGTCGCGTCCCGCGCCGTCGTCCAGCGACCGGGCGTGGGTGACCGCGGCGAACCACTCCGCCCAGCCCGGCACGTCGTCGTTGAGGGCGTGGAAGACCGCGTCGGGGGACGCGGACATCTTCCGCGCGAAGACGAGCCGTACCGGCGCGCTCTCGACGAAGTCGAGGCCGACGGGGCGCAGACGGTGGGCCATGGACACGAACCCCCTTGCGGAGGAGGGCGGTTGACCGGGCAGCGTCACGATAACCGCCGGACCGTCAGATGTCTGCCCCGCCTCGACGCCACCCGCGCGGTCACGCCTCCGGCTCGCCCGCCACCACCAGCCGCCGCAGGTGCTCCGAGACCTCCGCGCGCGCCGAGGACGCCAGCCCCGCGTCCGTCACCAGCGTGTCGACCTGCTCCAGCGCGGCGAACGAACTCAGGCCCACCACACCCCACTTGGTGTGGTCGGCGACCACCACGACCCGCCGCGCCGACTGCACCAGGCGCCGGTTGGTCTCGGCCTCCGCGAGGTTCGGCGTCGACAGGCCGGCCTCCACCGATATGCCGTGCACGCCGAGGAAGAGCACGTCGAAGTGGAGCGCCGCGATCGCCTGGTCGGCCACCGGCCCCACCAGCGAGTCGGACGGTGTGCGCACCCCGCCGGTCAGCACGACCGTCGCCGCGCCCTGACGCGGCCCCGTGGTGCGCTGCGCCGCGTGGAAGACGTCGGCCACCCGCACCGAGTTCGTCACCACGGTCAGGTCCGGCACGTCCAGCAGCTGGTGCGCCAGCGCGAAGGTCGTCGTACCGCCCGACAGGGCGATCGCCGTGCCCGGCGTCACCAGATCGGCCGCCGCCCGCGCGATGTCCTCCTTGGCCGACAGCTCCAGACCCGACTTGGCCTCGAAGCCCGGCTCGTGCGTGCTCGCCTCCACGACGGGCACCGCGCCGCCGTGCACCTTCTCCAGAACGCCCTGCCGGGCCAGCGCGTCCAGATCACGGCGCACCGTCATGTCCGACACGCCGAGCTTGCGCGTCAGCTCGTTGACGCGGACCCCGCCCCGGCGCCGTACCTCGTCCAGGATCAGGGCGCGCCGCTGCTCCGCGAGGAGGTTCTGATTCTCACTCACGTACGCTTCGGTCCCTTCGTCTCCAGCAGTCCGCACCGCCCTGCACACCTTCCCCCAGGTCCCCGGCTTGGCTCAAGCCCGCGGTCACCCCCGTCGACCAGCGCATTCACCACGGCTGTGGTGCACAGGCGTCCCATCCTCGCACGGGTGGGCACCTCCGGCGCCACCCGCCGTCTCGTCGCGCGCATGTCACCAACGCCTCATCCGTCCCCCGCACGTCACCCGGATCGGGGAGATTCCGTGACGAGGGGTGTGCGGTCCGCCCCCACCGGAGATCCTGGTCCCCGCACGGACACACAGTCCGACGGTGCGTCACGGGGGAAGTGCGAACAGTGGAACGTGCGCGGGAACGTACCTCGACAACCGGCTCGGCGCCGGAGCCGCGGGCCGCCACACCGGCCCTGGAACTCCTGGTCCACGGCGTGGGCGGCACCACGCCCGAGAAGATGCTCGACGATCCGCGCACCGTGCGGATCACCGGCGACGACACGGCGGCCGTCTTCCGGCGCGCCGAGGACGTCGACGCCGAGGAGCACCCCGACGAGCACCGCGGCCGGCCGGTCCCGGAGGCGTACGTCTGGTGCAACCTGACCTCCGGCAACAGCGCACGGGCCCTGTGGCTCCTGCTGCTGCCGTTCATGGTCGTCAACCTCGCGCACTGGATGCGCCCCACCGCCCGCGGCCGCGACCGCACGGTGCGTTTCTACGGGCTGCTGGTCCGCCTCACCGGCCTGACCCTGACGGTGCTGCTGGTCGCCGCCGCCTGCGAGGTCGCCCTGGACCTCGCGGCCTGGCAGTGCGCGGGCACGCGCGCGTGCGCCGAGCGGCACTCCTGGCTCGGCTTCCTGTCGCCCGCCGTGTCGAACGACGGCTGGTGGAGCCACCCTGGCCGCCGCCTCGCGCTGGCCGCCCTGGTGCCGACCGCGCTCACCGGCCTGCTGTGGTACCTCTCCCGCCGCACCTGGAGCGCCTACGAGTCCGTCCAGCCGATGACCCACGCGCCCGAGCCCGAGGAGGAGACCGGACGCACCGCCCTGGGCCGCCCCGGTTTCTGGTACGGACGACGCCTCGTCGCCCGCCTGCGCGCCGCCCACACCGCGGCCGGGCTGCTGACGGTGGCCGCCGCCCTCGCCTCGGCCGCGGCCCGCTTCGACCGCGCACCCGGCGGCCCGGCCCTCCTCGACACGCTGGGCCGCCTCCTGCTGGCGGCGATCACCGCCGCCCTGGCCCTGGTGCTGGCGGTGGTCTGCCGCCGCGGCCGCACCGAGAACCGCATCGACCACAAGCTCGACCGGCATCTCGTACGACGACTGCCGCTCGCCGCCCTCGTGCTGCTCGCGCTCGCCGCGGTGTACGCCGGCTGGGAGCGTCCCGGCTGGAACTCGACCGGACTGCTGCCCGGCGGCGGCACCACCTTCGGCGCCCTCGCCCTCGCCCAGGGCCTGCTCGTGATCGTCCTCGCCGTCGTCGCCCACCTGCTGCACCGCACCCGCCCCGACCCGCGCGCCGCCCTGCGGGGCCTCGCGGGACCGGCCGTGGCGATGCTGGCCTGCGCGCTGGGCGGGGTGATGTCGGGCGGCGTGTCGCAGCGGGTGTCCGACTGGCTGGACGGCACCGGCGCCACCATCGACGGCCCGCCGGCCCTGCTGACCTGGCAGGCGTCGGTGATCCCGGTGCTGCTCCTCGTGCTGCTGGTGCTGTGCGGCTGGCTGGGCCGGCAGGCCTGGCGGCTGCGCCGCACCGAACTGGGCGAGGTGGAGCCGGACTACCCGGACCAGCCGGAGGACGCCGCCCGCACCCGCCGTATCGCCACCACACGCGCGATGGCCACCCTCACCGACCGCGGCCCCCTCCTCGTCGCCGTCGTCTCCGCCACCACCCTGGCCCTGGGCGCCGGAGCCCTGATCGGCGCGTACCTCACCCACACCACGCCCGCCGACGCCGCCGAGCACGCCCAGGCGTTCGTGCACGGCGCCGCGGACACCGGCCAGGCGCTGGGCTCCTGGCTGATCGGCTTCGGCTTCCTGCTCTTCGTCACCTGGGGCCGGCGCGCCTACAAGGACGCCTCCGCCCGGCGCACCATCGGCATCCTGTGGGACGTCGGCACCTTCTGGCCGCGGGCCGCCCACCCCTTCGCCCCACCCTGCTACGCCGAGCGCGCGGTGCCCGACCTGACCTGGCGGATGGCCACCTGGACGAGGGCCACCGGCGGCCGGCTGGTGATCTCCGGGCACTCCCAGGGCAGCGTGCTCGCCGCCGCCGCGGCCTGGCAGCTGGGGCCGGCCGAACGCCGACGCGTCGCCCTGCTGACCTACGGCTCCCCCCTGGAGCGCCTCTACGGCCGCTGGTTCCCCGCCCACTTCGGACCGGCCGCGCTCAGCAGCCTGCACCAGGAGGTGGACTGCTGGCGCAACCTCTACCGGCTGACCGACCCCATCGGCGGCCCGGTCCGGCTGCCCGGCGACTGCGGCCCCGAGGTGGACCACCCGCCGCTGAAGGACCCGCTCGCCTACGGCCGTACCGCACGGCATCCGCTGCCCGCGCCGATCCTCGGCCACTCCGACTACCAGGCCGACCCCGTCTTCGCCGAGGAACGGCAGCGGCTGCTCGCCCGGCTCCAGCCGGACGTCCCGGCGCCGCGCCCTCAGGGCAGCTCGGGCAGGTCCTCGGGGTAGAGGAGGGTCAGGTCGTCCTTGGTCGGCTCCTCCAGCTGGGCGACCCGGCTCGCGTGGCGCTCGACCATCGCCTCGAAGGTCTGGCGGGCGGTCCGGCCGTTGCCGAACGCCGGGCCCTTCGGGATCGCCGTGAAGTACTCCAGCAGCGCCTCTCCGGTGCCGGCGGCCAGCCGGTACTCGTGCTCCTCGGCCTGCTGCCCCACGATCCGCAGGAGCTCCACGGGGCTGTAGTCGCTGAAGGTGATCGTCCGTGAGAAACGGGACGCCACACCGGGGTTGACCGAAAGGAAGCGTTCCATCTCCGCCGTGTAGCCCGCGACGATCACGACGACCGCGTCCCGGTGGTCCTCCATCAGCTTCACCAGCGTGTCGATGGCCTCCTTGCCGAAGTCCCGCCCCGCGTCCTCCGGCGAGAGCGCGTACGCCTCGTCGATGAACAGCACCCCGCCGCGCGCCCGGTCGAAGGCCTCCTGGGTGCGGATCGCCGTCGAGCCGATGTGCTCGCCGACCAGGTCGACGCGGGAGACCTCGACCAGATGCCCCTTCTCCAGGACGCCGAGGGAGGCCAGGATCTCGCCGTAGAGGCGGGCGACCGTCGTCTTGCCGGTGCCGGGGGAGCCGGTGAAGACCAGGTGCCGCTTGACCGAGGCCGCCTTCAGGCCCGCCTCCTGCCGGCGCCGGCCCACCTCGATCATGTCGGTGAGGGCGCGCACCTCCCGCTTGACGCTCTCCAGGCCCACCAGCGCGTCGAGTTCACCGAGCACGGCCTTCGACGTCCGCGCGGGCCGCTCCGGCTCCGCCGGCGCGACCAGCGGCTCCTGCTCGGTCGTGCGCTGACCGGGAATCGCGCCCAGCAGGCCGGGGGACTGCGGGGTCGTCTGTACGGCGGTCTCGCGAGCCGTCGGCGGCCGCAGCCCCGCGCTCTCGTCGCTGGTGCAGTCCTCGACCACGGGACCCGTGCCGCTGCCCGCGTCCGGGCCGCCGTCCGCGAACTCGTACCCGCCGCGCGCGCACCGCTCCGTGCGGCACTTGCGCAGCGTCGTACGGCAGCCGTCGATCACGTGGAAGCCGTAGCCGCCGCTGCCCGTCACCCGGCAGCCCAGGAAGGTGCCGCGGCCGCCCGCCGAGACGTAGAAGCCGGCTTCGGCGGGGGAGTCGACCGTGCACCGTTCTATGGTGGGGTCGGCGCCCTTGGTGACGATCACGCCGGTCTGCGTGCCGTCCACGGTGCAGTTGTTCAGCGTGCCGCCGCTGCCGTGGTCGCGGAACCAGGCGCCCGTCGCCGCGTCCCGGATGCGGCAGTCGTCGAGCTGGGCGGTCGCGCCGTCGCTCACCGACACGGCCGTGTTGCGCACCTGCGAGATGTCGCTGTCGACGACGTCCGCGCGCGAGCCGCGGTCCAGGACGAACAGGGCGTCCGGCACGTCGCGCACCCGGCAGGAGTCGAGAACGGCGGTGGCGCCGTCGCTGACCCACACCGCCGGGTAGTCGCCGGTGCTGTCGAAGATCTCGCACTGGTTGGCGTCCACGCGGGTGCCGGGGTCCCACACCGACAGCCCGTTGCGCCCGAACTGGCGGACCGTCGTGCGGGTCAGCGTGAGCACCGAGCGCGAGCGCAGGTCGACCGCGTTCTCCGGGATGTCGTGGATACGGCAGTCGGCGAGCGTGAGCACCGCGTCCGTGTCGAGCGTGACCCCGTCCGCCGTGGTGCGGTGCACGTCGCAGTCCGTCAGGTGCGCGGTGGCGCGGCCGGTGACCCGCACGCCGCTGCCGCGGACCTCGTAGACCTCACAACCCACCGCCTCCAGCGCGGAGTTCTCCCCGGTCGCCGTCAGTCCCGAGCCGGAGGAGTGGTGCAGGCGGCAGCGCTCCAGCCGCGGGTGCCCGCCGCCGCGCACGGCGACGGCCTCCTGGCCGGCGGCGACGACCTCGCACTCCTCGAACACCCCGCCCGCGCCGTCGAGTACGGCGATCCCGATGCCCGCCGGATTGTCCACGGTGCACCGCCGCACGGTCGGCCGCGCGGCCCCGCGCACCTCGATCCCGGCCGCGGACCGCGTCACGATCCGCAGGTCCGTCAGCTCGGGCGTGCCCTCCTCGACGAGCAGCGCGGGGGCGGCCGCGTCCTGGCCCTCGACATGCAGGTCCTGCACCACCGCGGAGGCGCACACGGTCAGCGGCACCCCGTCCGCCGGCGCGATCCGCACCGAGCCGGGGGAGCCCTCGGGGCCGCGCAGGGTCACCGCACGCTGCACGACGAGGTTCTCCCGGTAGGTGCCGGGGGCGACGGTGAGGACGTCACCGTCGGCCGCGGCCTCCAGGGCGGCGGCGAGCGAAGCGTACTCACCTGTGCGGCGCCGCCACCGCGATGTGCCGGTGTGCGTCACCTGGACCGTGCCCTGTGCCATGGCGTTGCTGTGCCCCCACCTCGTAGTACGCGGGTTGGTGCCGAAGAGTTCGGACGGTCCACCGTAGCGTGCGCGCGGGTGGTGGGTTGACCAGAGCCGGAAGGCCGTCAGCTGCCGGTGCCGGTCCGGCCCCAGTCCGGGCCCGCGCGGTCCCACGCCTGGTCCCAACGGGCGTACCGGCGACGGACCATGCGCCAGACGATCAGCCGCCGTGTGCCCTCAACGGCTCCCGCGGCGAGCATGGCGGCGCCGAAGCCGGCCAGCACGGCGTGGGTGGTGGCCGTGGCGGAGTCCAGCGGGCGGGCGACCAGGTCGCCCCGCTGGTCGGTCCATATCGCGAAGTGGTCGCCCGCGTGCGGGGACTTGAGGTCGGTCAGGGTCGAGCCGTGGTGTGCGGAGCCGTCCGGGGCCCTCCAGTCGGCGAGGACGCGGCTGCGCAGGTCCCGGGCGGAGGTGGCCTCCGGGTCGGCGTCCAGCGGGGAGCGGTCCAGTTTGCGCACCACGGTCGCCGTCACCAGGTGGCGGGTCCTGTGCTGGTCGCGCACGGACTGCTGCAGGGCGTCCTGGGCGACACCGCCGACGAGGGCGCCGATCACGGGCGCGGCGACCAGGATCAGCAGCAGCGCCACCAGGGCGACCCAGGCCTCGACCAGATCGGTCGTGCGCCGCAGCGGATTGCGCCGCCAGCGCCACAGACCGCCGATAGCTCGCACCGTCCGCAACCCCCTTCCCGCTCCGTGATAACCCCTCCAGGAGCCGTCCACGCGCGAGCCCGGTCAAAGAGAGAGGGAAATCACCTGGTGACCGGGGTCTCTCATGAACTTCTCACGACGCTCAACGCGCGGGCCCCCGGCGCTGGTTCCCGCAGCTCGGGCCTTGTCCGGATCTTTGCCCCAGGTCCTGCGCCCGGCGCCTACGCCAGGATCGTGACCGGGTCGCCGACGCGCAGGGTGCCGCGGCCGAGGGGGACGAGGTTCTGGCCGAAGACCAGCCTGCCGTCGATACGGCGGTGGCGTCCCAGGGCGCGCAGCGGCTCCCGGCCCCGCTCGGCGGTCTCCTGGTCGGTGGTGGTCACCACGCACCGTCCGCACGGCTTGGCGACCCGGAAGACGACCTCCCCGATCGCCAGGCGCGTCCAGCCGTCCTCGGCCCAGGCGTCGGCGCCCTCCACCACCACGTTCGGCCGGAAGCGGTTCATCGGCAGCGGTCCCTCGTCCGCGTTGTCGCCTTGCCCGATGAGGGAGTTGAGGGCGTCGAGGGAGGCGGTGGAGGTCAGCAGCAGCGGGAAGCCGTCGGCGAAGGTCACCGTCTCGCCCGGCCGCGCGAACTCCGGGTCGACGGGCCGGCGTCTGGCGGGGTCGTCCATGAACACCAGGCGCACCCGGACGCCGAGGTAGTCGCTGCACCAGGCGTGCGCCGCCTCGTCCCCGGCCGGGACGCCCTCGACCTTGTCGCGGAAGATCTCCACGGGGACCGTGCCGCCGGGGCGGGGGACCGGCACGGACAGCGGGTCCATTCCGGGGGCGGACAGACGGACGCCGCCGCCGGGCAACAGCTCGGCGGCGGCCAACGCCAGGCGCGGCGACTGACGTTGTGTGACGACCTTTCCCCCGTCGTCGATCAGTGCCCAGCGCCGGTCTCCGGCCAGCCCCCAGGGCTCCACGACGGCCTCCCCGGGCGACAGCGCCCGGAACGCCTTGACCGGATGGACGTGAATCGACCGCAGCAGCGCATTCCCCATACGGCCATCGTGCCAGGTGGCTCCGACGACCGCGGCGGGGGACTCAGTAGCCGCGGTACTGCTGCTGGTTGTTGTAGGGGTCCTGGTAGGGAGTCTGCGGCGGCCGCGGGGCCGCGGGGCGCATCGCCTCGTACCCCATGCCGGTGGCGGGCACCGGTCGCGGCGGCTGCGGCTGCTGCATCTGCTGCGGGCCGGGATAGCCGCGGGGCGCGGAGGCCTGCTGCGGGATGTAGGCGGCCGGCGCCTGCTGCAGCGGAGCCGGCTGCGGCGCCTGCGGGTAGCCGTAGGAGGGCTGGGACGGGGCCGCCGGCAGGGCGGGCAGTGCCGACGGCAGCGCGGGCAGGTGGCTGCCCGGCGTGTCGTAGGCGGCGGGGACCCGGATCGGGGCGATCTGCGGAGTACCGCGCTCCTTGACGAGCGAGTCGTAGATCGGGGTGTCCGGGAAGGAGGCGGAGTAGTAGCCGCCGCCATAGGTGGAGCGGGGGGAGGTCATGGCACATAAGTTAAGCCCACGATGTGCTGGTTGGGGAGACCGATAAGAGGGTTGTTTTCCGTGTCGGCAGTGGCTCTGGATCCCCAATGCGAGCGAACGCGGCAAAAAGGGGCGCCGAGCAGCGTTCGAGGCCGGTAAAGCCCGAGTTCCGGGCGTGTTACCAGGGGTTGGCGGACGCTCTTGCCGTGCCCTTCATGGGAGTTCGCCGCCCCGGGGAATAGGTTGGCGGGTAGACAACGCGAGAGCTGCCGGAGCGCGGCCGGCACCGTGATATCTGAATGGGGGCGGACATGTCCATGCCGAAAGGGTCGAACACCGCGGTGCCGACGACGGCGCTGCGCGTCGAACTGGGCTGGCGTTCCGGACCCGGGGTGCCGGACGCGGACGCCTCGGCGCTGCTGCTCGTGGGCGGAAAGGTCCGCTCCGACGGCGACTTCGTCTTCTACAACCAGCCGGTGCACACCTCCGGCGCGGTCCGGCACGAGGGCAAGCGCGCGGGCGCCGGCCGGGTCACCGACACCCTGCTCGTCGACCTCGCGCGCGTAGAGCCCGCGATCGAGACGATCGTCCTCGTCGCCTCCGCCGACGGCGGCACGTTCGGGCAGGTACCGGACCTGTACATCGAGGTCCGTGACGCGGGCGGCGACACCGCGGTCGCCCGTTTCGACAGCACCGGCGCGAGTGTCGAAACCGCTTTCGTGCTCGGCGAGTTCTACCGCCGGCAGGGCGCCTGGAAGTTCCGCGCCGTGGGCCAGGGATACAGCAGCGGCCTGGAGGGACTGGCGACGGACTTCGGCATCACGGTCGACGAGCCGCAGCACGCCGCGCCGCCGGCCCCGCCCGCGCCCCCCGCGGCGCCTCCGGCCGCCCCTCCGGTGACGATGCCGCCGCCCGTCGCACCCCCGGCCAGCATGCCCCCGCCGGCCGGCCCCCCGGCCGCCATGGCGCCGCCGCCCTTCCCGCCGCCCGCCGCGCCGGCCACCCCCGCCGCCCCCGTCCGCCTCACCAAGGTGACGCTCACCAAGGCCGCTCCCGCCGTCTCGCTCACCAAGCAGGGCGGCACCTCGGGCACCATGCGCGTGAACCTCAACTGGCAGGTGCGCAAGCAGTTCTCGGGCTGGGGCAGCAAGCGGGGCCGGGCCGTCGCCCTGCACGCCGACCTCGACCTGGACCTGTGCGCCCTGTACGAACTCACCGACGGCAGGAAGGGCGTCGTACAGGCCCTCGGCAACGCCTTCGGCTCCCTGCACCAGCCCCCGTACATCCACCTCGACGGCGACGACCGCACCGGTGCCGTCGAGAGCGGCGAGAACCTCACCGTCAATCTCGACCACAAGCAGGACTTCCGGCGCATCCTCGTCTTCGTGACCATCTACGAAGGCGCCCGGTCCTTCGCCGACCTGCACGCCACGGTCACCCTTCAGCCGCAGTACGGCGCCCCGATCGACTTCTCGCTCGACGAGTGCACGGTCCCCTCGACCGTGTGCGCACTGGCGCTGATCACCAACACCGGCAGCGACCTGGTCGTCCAGCGCGAGGCCCGCTACCTGGTGCCCGAGCGCGGGGTGAGCCCGCAGCGGACCGTCGACCACGCCTACGGGTGGGGCATGAACTGGACCCCCGGCCGCAAGTAGCGCTCACCCCTCGTCGGGCACGGTGTCCGGACGCGTGTAGGTGCGGCCCTTCCAGGCCGCCCCGCGTCCCCGGTAGTGCTGCACCGCCGAGTCGACCGTCATCAGCAGGTACAGGAACGCGGTGAACGGCAGCAGCGGGGCGAGCCACAGCGGCTGGCGGTAGTAGCGGAGCATCGGGACGTACGTCCCCGTCATCACCAGCCACGCCAGGCCCCCGAGGGCCGCCGCTGGCGCGTTCCCGGCGACCAGCCCCGCGACCAGCGCCAGGGGCGGCACCAGATAGACCAGGGCCAGCCCCGCGACCGTGCCGGCCAGCAGCAGCGGGTGGTGGCGCAACTGCGCGTACGCGCTGCGCGAGACCATCCGCCACAGGTCGTGCAGCCGCGGATACGGCCGCACGCTGTCCACCCGCTCGGCCAGCCCCAGCCAGATGTGCCCGCCGCCGCCCTTGACCGCGCGGGCGAGCGCCACGTCGTCGATCACCGCGTGCCGGATGGCGTCCGGGATGCGGGCCCGCTCGGCGGTCTGCGCGCGCAGCAGGACGCAGCCGCCCGCGGCGGCGGCCGTGCGCGCGTGCTTCCTGCCGATGCGGCGGAACGGATACAGCTGCGCGAAGAAGTAGACGAAGGCGGGCACCACCAGCCGCTCCCACAGGCTCTCCACCCTCAGCCGGGCCATCTGGGAGACCACGTCGAAACCGCCCGTGCGCGCGGCCGCGACCAGCTCCCGCAGGCTGTCGGGCGCGTGGGCGATGTCGGCGTCCGTCAGCAGAAGGTACTCGGGCCCCCGCGCGCGTGCCTGCGCGATGCCGTGCCGTACGGCCCACAGCTTGCCGGTCCAGCCGGCCGGGGGCTCGCCGGGGGAGGAGACGGTCAGGGGCAGCCCGCCGTGCCGCGCGGCCAGGTCGCGGGCCAGCTCCCCGGTGCCGTCCGTGCTGCCGTCGTCGACGAGGAAGATCTCCGCCCGCCCCGGATAGTCCTGCGCGAGCAGCGAGGGCAGGCTCGCGGGCAGGACGGCGGCCTCGTCGCGCGCGGGGACGACGACACAGACCGACGGCCACTCGCCGGGCGCGGCCCGGGGCGGCAGTCTGACGTCCGTACGCCAGAAGAAGCCCTGGCCGAGCAGCAGCCACAGCCAGGCGGCGAGGGATACGGCGGCGGTCCACGCGATGGCGCTCACCCGCGCAGTCTGCCCCATCGGCCGGGCCGCGCGGGCTCATCGTCTATCGTGGCCGGGTGAAGATCGCGCTCTTGGACTCCGGAATCGGTCTGCTGGCGGCGACCGCCGCGGTACGGCGTCTGCGACCCGACGCACATCTCGTGCTCTCCCTGGACCCCGACGGAATGCCCTGGGGCCCGCGCACCCCCAAGGACATCACCGGGCGCTCCCTGGCCCTGGCCGAGGCCGCCGCCGCGTACCGCCCCGACGCGCTGATCGTCGGCTGCAACACCGCGACCGTGCACGCCCTGCCCGCCCTGCGCGCCCGCCTGGAGCCCGCGCTGCCCGTCGTCGGGACCGTCCCCGCGATCAAGCCGGCCGCGGCCGGCGGCGGCCCCCTCGCGATCTGGGCCACGCCCGCCACCACCGGCAGCTCCTACCAGCGCAACCTCATCGCCGAGTTCGCCGGCGGAGTCGACGTCACCGAGGTGCCGTGCCACGGACTGGCCGAGGCCGTCGAGCACGCCGACGAGACGGCGATCGACGACGCCGTCGCCGCGGCCGCCGCGCTCACCCCCGACGGGGTGAGGACCGTCGTCCTGGGCTGCACCCATTACGAACTCGTCGCCGAGCGCATCCGCGCCGCCGTGCAGCGCCCCGGCTCCCCGCCGCTCGTGCTGCACTCCTCCGCGGGCGCCGTCGCCGCCCAGGCCCTGCGCCGCCTCGGTGAGCAGCCCGCCCCCGACGCCGCCGCCTCCGGCACCCTGACCGTGCTGCTGAACGGACGCGAGGCCGCACTGCCCGCACCCGCCCTCGCCTACGAGGAGGGCCGGCTGCTCCAGGCGGTCACCCCCGCCGGCTGACCCGCGGTCACCGTCCGCACGCCCTCGCGCTCGGGCCGTCCGGTCGGCCGAGTCACTCTCCGCGACCTGGTACCAGCACAGGGAAACCTGAGTAACCTCGTGTGTATGAGGGACCACCCCCACGGCAACAGCGCCAAGCACCCCGACGTCTGGACCGGACGCGCCACCAACCGGGTCCAGTGGCTGCCGGCGCTCGGCGGAGCGGCGTGCATGGCACTCGGCATCGAGCTGGCCGTCGACTCCGCGTGGACGTCCGGCGTCGCGCCGCTCGTCATGTCCGTCGTCGGCTGCATCGCCGCCGGGCTCCTGGTCCTGTTCGGCACCCTCGCCTTCGTGCACGTGGACCTCAAGCTCGACAGGGAGTCCCTGGAAGTGCGCTGCGGCCACATCGGCCTGCCCCGCCGCCGCATCCCCCTCTCGCATGTCGCCGGCGCCGAGTTCGACGCGCACGTCACCCCGCGCCAGTGGGGCGGCTGGGGCTACCGCTGGCGGCCCGAGAAGGGCACCGCCGTGGTGGTACGCCGTGGTGAGGGCGTGGTGCTGCGCCTGTGGGACGGGCACACGTTCACCATCACCGTGGACGACGCGGAGGCCGCCGTGCGGGTCATCCGGGACCGGCTGCGGCCGGGCGAGCCCGGCCCCGCGCACTGAATCCCCGGCGTCACCCCGTCACCGCGTGGGCGTCGTCCGTCTCCCGCTGGTGTCTGTCGTCGGTCAGCGGGCGTGCCGTCGCCATGCCGGCGAGCAGCCCCGCGCCCACCGAGACCGCGGTGAAGCTCAGCGCGTTGCCGACCGCGGCGATCCCCGCCAGCGCCGTCAGGGCCGCGCCCGCGGTCAGCGCGACCGGCGTGGGGCGCGGTGAGCGCCACAGGGTGTACAGCATCCAGCAGAACGCCAGCCCCAGCAGGACCACCCCGACGACGCCCTGTTCCGCGGCCTGCTGCAGCGGCGCCGAGTGCGGCTTGCCGTCGGACAGCAGCGTGCGGGTCGCCGTGCCGCTCAGCTCGCCGAAGCGCTCCGGCCCCACCCCGAGGGCGGCGTTGTCGCGTGCCAGGCGCAGGGCGTCCCGCCACAACTCGATCCGGTGCCGGGTCAGCTCGCCCTCCAGCGACTCGGCCAGCCCGCCCGGCACCGCGTTCCCGGCGACCGCCCAGGTCAGACCGGTCATGACGGTCGCGCTCAGCACCAGGCCCACGATGCCGAGGCCGCGATGGCGCATCCGGCCGGCCGCCAGGGCGCACAGCAGCACGGCCGTGCAGGCCACGAACCCCGTGGTCGAGCCCACCAGGGCCGCGGTGACCGTGATGGCCGCCGCCAGCGCGCCGAGGGCGAAGCGCAGGGCGGGGGCGCCGGCGGCCCAGGCGGCGCAGCACGCGGCACCCGCCGACAGCGTGAGCACGGCGGCGGTGGCACCGGTGTGCCCGAGCGGTTCGACGATCTGGGGGCCGGGCGCGAGCTGCGGTACGGCGACCGTGAGCCCGACCCCGGCCAGCGCCCCGGCGGCGGGCGCGGCGACCGGCAGCAGCGCCCCGCAGATCCGGCCGGCCGCGTAACCGGCGGCCACGGCCAGCACCGCGAGCAGCACACCCTCGGGGCGGCCGTCGTGCACCCCCGCCGTGATCAGCGACCAGGCGGCACAGGCACCGAGCACCACCACGCCCGCGGCATCAGAAACGTTTCGTCTCTCGCCGTCCTCCCCAGGACCGGCCACAGACGTCACCCCCGTGGAACGCACTCCGCCCCCCGACGTCGTACACCTCGCGCCACCCGGCCGTGATCGGCCGACGACCAAGGCTGCGGCAACCGTAACGGCTGAGGGACGTTTTGTGGATGAGTTGGACCGAGATGCGCAGGAACGGTGCGGCGGCTGTGGCCCGTGCCGCCCCGCGGACCGCGCTGTCCGCGCCAAGGTCACCCGCCGTACACTCCCGGAGTGACCGTCACCGCAACATCCGTGGACCAGTCGGACGAACTGCGTCCGCCGGGCGCGCCGGCCTCGCGCGCCGCGCGGCTCGTCCGCCTCGTCCCGGCCCTCGTCGCCGCGCTCAGC
This sequence comes from Streptomyces sp. 7R007, assembly GCF_054850255.1. Lineage (NCBI taxonomy): Bacteria > Bacillati > Actinomycetota > Actinomycetes > Kitasatosporales > Streptomycetaceae > Streptomyces > Streptomyces sp. 7R007. The sequence goes on from NZ_JBTWMV010000002.1 coordinate 349,923, forward strand.
GGAGTGCTGCTCTACGTCAGTTTCCCGCCGCGCACCCTGTGGTGGCTGGCCCTGCCCGCCTTCGCCGGCTTCGGCTGGGTGCTGCGGGGACGCGGCTGGAAGGCGGCCCTGGGCCTGGGCTACCTCTTCGGCCTCGGCTTCCTGCTCCCGCTGCTGGTGTGGACCGGCGTCGAGGTGGGCTCGGTGCCGTGGCTGGCGCTGGCGTCGATCGAGGCGGTCTTCATCGCCCTGGTCGGCGCGGGGGTCGCCGCGGTGTCCAGACTGCCGGCGTGGCCGGTGTGGGCGGCGGCGGTGTGGATCGCGGGAGAGGCGGCACGCGCGCGTGTGCCGTTCGGCGGCTTCCCCTGGGGCAAGATCGCGTTCGGCCAGGCCGACGGTGTCTTCCTGCCGCTCGCCGCGGTGGGCGGCACACCGGTGCTCGGCTTCGGGGTCGTCCTGTGCGGCTTCGGCCTGTACGAGGCCGTGCGCCTGGTCGTCGAGGGACGCCGCACCCGGGCCGTGCGGCGGTCGGCGGCGGCAGCGGCGCTGCTCAGCGTCGCCGTGCCGGTCGTCGGCGCGGTGGCCGCCCGCACGCTCGTCAGCGACAAGGCCGAGGACGGCTATGCCACCGTCGCGGTCATCCAGGGCAACGTGCCCCGCTCCGGGCTGGAGTTCAACGCCCAGCGGCGGGCCGTGCTCGACTACCACGCGCGCGAGACGGAACGCCTGGCCGCCGAGATCAAGGCGGGCAGGACCCCCAAGCCCGACTTCGTGCTCTGGCCGGAGAACTCCTCCGACGTCGACCCCTTCGCCAACGCCGACGCGCGGGCCGTCATCGACGGCGCCGCCAAGGCGGTCGGGGTGCCCATCTCGGTCGGCGGCGTCGTCGAGCGCGACGGCAGGCTCTACAACGAGCAGATCCTGTGGGACCCGGTGAAGGGACCCACCCAGACCTACGACAAGCGCCAGATCCAGCCGTTCGGCGAGTACCTGCCGCTGCGCTCGCTCATCGGCGCGATCAACAGCGACTGGACCTCGATGGTCCGCCAGGACTTCAGCCGGGGCACCAAGCCGGGCGTGTTCACCATGGGCCACGCCAAGGTCGGGCTCGTCACCTGCTACGAGGCTGCCTTCGACTGGGCGGTGCGCTCCGAGGTCACCGACGGCGCGCAGCTGATCTCCGTACCGAGCAACAACGCGACCTTCGACCGCAGCGAGATGACCTACCAGCAGCTCGCCATGTCCCGCGTGCGCGCCGTCGAGCACAGCCGGACGGTCACCGTGCCGGTCACCAGCGGCGTCAGCGCGATCATCATGCCGGATGGGAGGATCACGCAGAAGACCGGCATGTTCGTGGCCGACCACCTGGTGCAGAAGGTGCCGCTGCGCTCCTCCGAGACGCCGGCCACCAAGCTCGGCGTCCTCCCGGAGATCGCCCTGGTGCTGGTCGCCGCCGGCGGTCTGGGCTGGGCGATCGGGGCCGGTCTGCGCGGGCGACGCGCCGGCGGCGCGTAGCCGTACGGCGGGAGAACCACGGCGGCGGGGCGCGGGCGGCCGGTTAGGGTCGGCCCATGGCTACTCCTGACTTCATCCGCGACCTGCGCACCTCCATCGGACATCAGCTGCTGTGGCTCCCCGGCGTCAGCGTCGTCGTCTTCGACGACCAGGGCAGAGTGCTGCTCAACCGCCGGTCCGACTCGGGAAAGTGGTCGCTGATCGGGGGCATCCCGGAGCCGGGGGAGCAGCCGGCGGCCTGTGCCGTGCGCGAGGTCCACGAGGAGACCGGGGTGCACTGCGTGGTCGAGCGGGTGATCGTCGTCCAGGCGCTCAAGCCCGTCACCTACGACAACGGTGACACCTGCCAGTACATGGACATCTCCCTGCTGTGCCGCGCCGTCGGCGGCGAGGCGCGGGTCAACGACGACGAGTCGCTGGAGGTGGGGTGGTTCGAGGTGGACGCCCTGCCGGAGCTGAACGAGTTCGCCCTGCTGCGGATCAAGCAGGCCATGTCGGACGCACCCACATGGTTCGACCCCACGACTTCCGGCTGAAGTATGGGGTGTCACCACATGTGGCGGGACGGGCGGCCTGCTTAGGGTCGAGCCATGACCCCGCCCAGCGCATCGCACGCCCCCCACACCCCGCCGCCCCTCGACCTCGGCGGCCGCACCGCCCTCGTCACCGGTGCCGCCGGCGGCATCGGCCGCGCCTGCGCGCTGCGGCTGGCCGCCGCCGGGGCCAAGGTCAGAGCGGTCGACCGGGACGCGGCCGGCCTGGAAGCGCTCGCCGAGCAGGCCCGGGGGCTCACGGGCGGCATCGAGGTCCAGGTCCTCGACCTCACCGACCTCGACGCGGCCGAACAGGCCGCCGCCGGCACCGACGTGCTGGTCAACAACGCCGGACTCCAACTGGTGCGCCCCATCGAGGAGTTCCCGCCCGAGGTGTTCCACACCGTGCTCACCGTGATGCTGGAGGCACCGTTCCGGCTCATCCGCGGCGCCCTGCCGCACATGTACGGGCAGGGCTGGGGCCGCATCGTCAATGTGTCCTCCGTCCATGGTCTGCGCGCCTCCGCCTACAAGGCGGCCTATGTGGCCGCCAAACACGGCCTGGAGGGCCTGTCCAAGACCGCCGCCCTCGAAGGCGCCCCCCACGGCGTCACCTCGAACTGTGTGAACCCCGGCTATGTGCGCACCCCCCTGGTCGAGAAGCAGCTCGCCGACCAGGCGCGGGCGCACGGCATCCCCGAGGAACGCGTCCTGACGGAGGTGATGCTGCAGGACAGCGCCGTCAAACGACTGGTCGAGCCGGAGGAGGTCGCCGAGGCCGTGGCCTACCTGTGCGGGCCGCAGGCCTCCTTCGTCACCGGCACGTCGCTGGTCCTCGACGGTGGCTGGACCGCGCACTGAGCCGGCCCGGACCGGCGGCCCGGGGACTTTTCCACAGGGCTGACCGGCCGGTGGCGCGATGAGGAATCCTGTGAGCATGTCCAGCGATCACGTGCAGTCCGCAGAGCGCCCGGCCGCCCAGGCCGAGGCGCCGTTCCTGGAGCTGCTGGCCCGGGGCGCCTCGGCCGAGACGTACGAGCAGCCGGTGCTGCTGGCCCGCGCCGAGGGGCAGCCCGCCGAGCGGATCGCCGCGCTCGAACGGGCCAAGCTGCTCGCGCTGCGGGTGCGCGCGGAGCTGGAGGGCCGCCGCCGGCGCGAGGCCGAGCTGTCCGCCCTGTTCGAGACCGCCCACGACCTCGCGGGCCTGCGTGACGTGGACGCCGTGCTGCAGGCGATCGTGCAGCGCGCCCGCTCCCTGCTCGGCACGGACGTCGCCTACCTCAGCCTGAACGACCCGGCGCACGGCGACACCTACATGCGGGTGACCGAGGGCTCGGTCGCGGCCCGCTTCCAGCAGCTGCGGCTCGGGATGGGGGAGGGGCTCGGCGGACTGGTGGCCCAGACGGCCCGTCCCTACGTCACCGACGACTACTTCAAGGACGACCGCTTCCAGCACACCCTCACCATCGACACCGCCGTGCGGGACGAGGGGCTGGTCGCCATCCTCGGCGTGCCGCTGATGCTGGGCCACCACGTCATCGGCGTCCTGTTCGCCGCCGACCGGCGGGCCCGGGTCTTCGAGCGGGAGCAGATCGCGCTGCTCGGCTCGTTCGCGGCGCTGGCCGCGGCCGCCATCGACACCGCCAACCTCCTCACCGAGACCCGCTCGGCCCTCGCCGACCTGGAGCGGGCCAACGAGATCATCCGGGACCGCAGCGCCGTCATCGAGCGCGCCTCCGACGTCCACGACCGGCTCGCCGAGCTCGTCCTGCGCGGCGGCGGGGTGCACGACGTGGCCGCCGCCGTCTCCCAGGTCCTCGACGGCACCGTCGAGTTCACCGAGGCCGACGCCACCCCGGCCGACGCCCTGGAAGCCTCCCGCGCGGAGGGACACGCCGTCCGCCACCAGAACGACTGGATCGCCGCCGTGACGGCCGGCGGCGAGCTGCTCGGCGCGCTCATCCTGCGCGGCCACCCCGGCCTCGACCCCGTCGACCAGCTCACCCTGGAGCGCGCCGCGATGGTCACCTCCCTGCTGCTGCTGGCCCGGCGCACGGCCGCCGAGGCCGAACAGCGCGTCCGCGGCGAGCTGCTGGACGACCTCCTCGACGCCCGCGACCGCGACCCGCGCCTGCTGCGCGACCGCGCCTTCCGGCTGCACGCCGACCTCGACGCCACCCACACCGTCCTGGCCGCCCGCCTCGACGGCCCCGCCGCCGACGCCGACCAGGAGGCGGACGCCCGCCGGCGCCTGTGGTCCGCCGCCTCCCACCTCGCCGCCACCCGGCACGGCCTGGCCGCCGCCCGCGACGGCGGCACGGTCCTGCTGCTGCCGCTGGCCCCCTCCGACACCGCCACCGACCTCGCCCGCCGCACCGCCCGCGACCTGGGCACGGCCGTCCACGAGGCGGTCACCGTCGGCGCCTCCGCACCCGTCGCGGACCTGGCCAACCGCCCCGACAGCGTCGCCGCCGCCTATGAGGAGGCCCGGCGCTGCCTGGACGCCCTGCGGCTGCTCGGCCGCTCCGGCGACGGGGCCGCGGCCGAGGACTTCGGCTTCCTCGGGCTGCTGCTCGCCGGCGAGCGGGACATCGCCGGCTTCGTCGAGCGCACCATCGGCCCGGTCGTCGCCTACGACCGGCGCCGCGGCACTGATCTGGTGCACACCCTCGACGCCTACTTCGCCTGCGGGATGAGCCCCGCCCGCACCAAGGACCAGCTGCACGTCCACGTCAACACGGTCGCCCAGCGCCTGGAGCGCGTCGCCCGCCTCCTGGGCGACGACTGGCAGGACCCGGCGCGCACGCTGGAGATCCAACTCGCCCTGCGGCTGCACCGGTTGTCCGGCCGGCACTGAGGCCCCCGCGCGCCGGGGCGCACGGGGGCCGGTCACCGTCGGCTCACACGGTGCGGGCGTCCGCCGCCCGCGCCGCCGCCGGCGCGCCCTCGGCCGACGGCTCGACGTCCGCCAGGTCGCGGTGGCGCGTCTCGCGGGCTGCGCCCACGGCGATCAGCGTCAGGACGGCCGCGCCGATGACGTACAGGGCGATCGGGGTGGAGCTGTCGTAGTCGGACAGCAGCGCCGTGGCGATCAGCGGGGCGGGGGCGCCCGCGGCGACCGAGGCGAACTGGGCGCCGATGGAGGCGCCGGAGTAGCGCATCCGGGTTGCGAACATCTCCGAGAAGAAGGCCGCCTGCGGCGCGTACATCGCCCCGTGCAGCACCAGGCCCACGGTCACGGCGAGGATCAGGTTGCCGAAGCCGCCGGTGTCGATGAGCGCGAAGAACGGGAACATCCACAGACCGACACCGGCCGCGCCCAGCAGGTAGACGGGACGCCGGCCGATCCGGTCCGACAGCGCGCCCCAGGCCGGGATGACCGCGAAGTGCACGGCCGAGGCGATCAGCACCGCGTTGAGGGCGGTCTGCTTGGAGACACCGGCCGAGGTGGTGGCGTAGACGAGGATGAACGCGGTGATGACGTAGTAGCTGATGTTCTCCGCCATGCGCGCGCCCATCGCCACCAGCACGTCCCGCCAGTGGTGGCGCAGCACGGAGACGAGGGGCAGCTTCTCGGCCTCGGCCGCACGGTCGGCCTTGCGGGCCTCGGCCCGCGCCAGCGCCTCCTTGAAGACGGGCGACTCGTCGACGGACAGACGGATCCAGAGGCCGACGGCGACCAGCACCCCGGAGAGCAGGAACGGTATCCGCCAGCCCCAGGAGCCGAAGGCGTGGTCCGACAGGACGGCCGTCAGCAGCGACAGCACACCGGTGGCGAGCAACTGCCCCGCGGGCGCGCCGGTCTGCGGCCAGGAGGCCCAGAAGCCGCGCCGCCGCGCGTCGCCGTGCTCGGACACCAGCAACACCGCGCCGCCCCACTCGCCGCCGAGCGCGAAGCCCTGCACCAGGCGCAGGGTGGTCAGCAGCACGGGGGCGGCCGTGCCGACCGTCGCGTGCGTGGGCAGCAGGCCGATCGCGAAGGTGGCCCCGCCCATCAGCAGCAGGCTCAGCACCAGCAGCTTCTTGCGGCCGATCCGGTCGCCGTAGTGCCCGAAGACCAGGGCGCCGAGCGGCCGGGCGGCGAACCCGACGGCGTAGGTGAGGAACGACAGCAGCGTGCCGACGAGCGGGTCGGAGTCCGGGAAGAACAGCTTGTTGAACACGAGCGCCGCGGCGGAGCCGTAGAGGAAGAAGTCGTACCACTCGATGGTGGTGCCGATGAGGCTGGCGGCGACGATGCGCTTGAGGTTGCCGGGCGTCGGGGGAGTGGATGCTGCTGCGGAGGCCATGTTCGCCACTTCCTCGTGTGCGATGGGGACGGGTACGTGTCGGCATACCGTAGAAACACGCAGGTCAGGCGCACATGTGGTGGGCCTACATAGTTCGGGGCGCGGCTATGCGTCGGACCACCATGCCCGCTCGTGGACGGGCGGCTGAGAGGGTGGGAGACGGAGGAAATCAGTGTCGTCCGGGAAGCGTAGGTGGGGGTGCTTTGGTGATGGCGTGCCGACTCCCGGGCTGCCTTGGTGCTGACTACGCTCCGTAGAACTCGGGCATCGGAGGCGGATCGGGCCCAGAGCTGCGCTGCATGAGGGCAAGCCCCGAATCGCCCGAGACGCATCGAGGCAGGCCGGCTGCTTGCCGTTGCAGCCGGTGGGCGCGGGCGCAACGGACGGCAGGGGCCGGCTGGTCAACGGTATTGGCGCAGGCTCAGGTCAGTCCGCCAGCTACGGCGGCCGGGCGGCCCGGGGCAGCGGGGCGCCGCGGCGGAGGTGGACCACCGCCGCGGCCATCAGCAGGGCGAGGCATGTCCCGGCGGCCACGCCCAGCGGCATCCAGGTCAGACCCGCCAGCGGTCCGGCGGCCCCGGGCACTTCCAGCGCGCCGACGACGCGATAGAGCCGTACCGGCATGCCCAGATGGCCGCCGCCTGGCGCGTGAACGGCACCGCGGCGAGCGCTGTTGTCATGCGGTGGTCCTGCCCTTGCGGCGCTCCTCGCCCAGGCGGGCGTAGTAGTCGATGAGGTCGGGGGCGTCCACCGCGGCCGGATGGACGACCTGCTCGACCGGGGCGCCCTGGAGCAGGCGCTTGATCGGGACCTCCAGCTTCTTGCCGGTGCGGGTGTGCGGGATGCCCGGCACTTCGAGGATCTCGTCGGGAACGTGGCGGGGTGAGGCGCCGGTGCGGACGGCGTCGCGGATCTTCTCGCGCAGGGTGTCGTCCAGGGTCACCCCGGCGGTCGGCACCACGAACAGCGGCATCCAGTAGCCGCCGTCGGGTTCCTCCGCGCCGATGACCAGGGCCTCGGCGATCTCGGGGAGGCGTTCGACGACGTCGTGGATGTCGGCGCTGCCCAGCCGGACGCCGTTGCGGTTGAGCGTGGAGTCGGAGCGGCCGTGGACGATGACCGAGCCGTGGCCGGTGAGGGTGATCCAGTCGCCGTGTCGCCACACGCCGGGGTAGGGGGAGAAGTAGGCGTCGCGGTAGCGGGTGCCGTCGGGGTCGTTCCAGAAGGACAGCGGCATCGACGGCATGGGGCGGGTGACGACCAGTTCGCCGACCTGGTCCACCACCGGGAAGCCTTCGCTGTCGTACGCGGCCAGCGCCACGCCCAGGTGCGGTGCGGACAACTCCCCGGCCCACACCGGGGTGTTGGGAGCGCTGCCGGCGAAGCCGGAGACGACGTCGGTGCCGCCGCTGATGGAGGCCAGCAGCACGTGGTCGCCGACGTGGTCGCGGACCCAGGGATAGGCGGAGGCCGGCAGGGCGGAGCCGGTGCAGCCGACCACGCGGATCGAGGACAGGTCGTGGACGGAAGGGTCGATGCCGAACTTGGCCATGCCCAGCAGGTATTGGGGGCTGGTGCCGAAGACGGTCACCTGGTGGCGGGCGGCCAGCTTCCACAGGAGGTCGGGTTCGGCGAGGGGTGCCGGGCTGCCGTCGTAGGTGCAGGTCGTAGCGCCGGTCAGCAAGGTGGAGGCGAGCAGGTTCCACATCATCCAGTGGGTGGTGGTGTACCACAGGAGGCGGTCGCCGGGGCCGAGGTCGGAGTGCAGGCTCAGGGTTTTGAGGTGTTCCAGCAGGACGCCGCCGTGGCCGTGGACGATGCCCTTGGGCAGGCCGGTGGTGCCGGAGGAGAACACGACCCACAGCGGGTGGTCGAAGGGGACCGGCACGCAGGTGAGTGACTCGGTGCGGGTGGAGGCGTCCTCCCAGGGGAGGACCAGGCAGGGGTAGGGCTGCGAGGGCCAGGGCAGGCCCACGTGGTCCACCAGCATCGTCGCCTTCAACGTCGGCAGGGCGTGGGCGAGTTCGAGGGTGGCGTCGCGGCGGTCGTGGGTGGTGGCGTTGAAGAGGTAGCCGTCGGCGGCGATCAGGACGGTGGGTTCGAGCTGGACGAAGCGGTCGGCGGCGGCTTTGGGCGCGTAGTCCTGTCCGCACACCGACCACACGGCGCCCAGGCTCGCGGTGGCCAGGAACGCGACGATGGCGTGCGGGGTGTTGGGCAGATAGCCGACGACCCGGTCGCCCTGGCCGACGCCCAGGTCGCGCAAGGTCGCGGCGACGGAGGCGACCTCGGCGCGCAGCCGCCCGCCGGTCACCTCGTACCCGGCGCCTGTCTCGTCGAGGGCGATGATCGCCACGTCGTCGTCGGCGAGGTTACGAAGGGCGTGGTGGGCGTAGTTGAGGGTGGCGCCGGGAAACCAGCGGGCACCCGGCATCCGCTCCTCCGCCAGGACCTGCTCGTAGGGGGTGTCTGCGTCGATGTCGAAGTACTCCCACACCGCCGCCCAGAAGCCCTCCAGGTCGGTGACCGACCACTGGTGCAGGGCGGCGTAGTCGTCCGGGTCGATGCCCTGGAGCCGGGCGAAGTCCGCGATGCGACTGGCGGTCGCCGTCTGCGGATCGGGGGTGAAGAAGGGCGTGCTCATCGCGTCGTACTCCTCAACAGGCTTCGGGAGGCCGTCCGTGCGGCGGGAACAGGGCTTCGGGTGGTGTGCAGCAGGGAGGCCCAGGCGGCGGTCGACGTGAAGTCACGGCCGCCCGACGGGACGACATCCATCACCACGCGATCGGGCCGCAGCAGGACCGCTTCCGCGTGTCCGGCACGCAGCCAGGCGGCCAGGGTGCCGTCGTCGGCGAGACCGGTCACGGACATCGCGTGTACGCCGAGGCCGTGGGCGAGCGCGGTCAGGGAGGGGCCGGGGTCGCCGGCGGTCAGGACGGCGAAGGAGTCGCCGAGCAACTCGTCGAGGCGGATACGCCGTCCGCCGACGCTCACCCACGGCTGCGGGCAGTGCGTGCCCACCAGCCCCCGGCGGACTCCGCGCCGTACCAGCGGTCCGGCGGTGAGGGACGGGCTGAGATCGCGGCCGGCCAGTTCGGTCAGGCCGGGTATGCGGCAGGCCGCGGCCAGGAGCCGGCGGCGGAGCGCGGCGGCGCCGTCCTGGCCGCCGGTCATGGCCCAGCCCATCGCGACCGCGAGGCGGATGACATGCCGGGCGTGTGGCTTGCGTTCGCTCTCATAGGTGTTCAACAGCCGTTCGTCGCCGCCTTGTCGGAGGACGCGGGCGAGTTTCCAGGTGAGGTTGTAGGCGTCGCGCAGGCCCGCGCACAGGCCCTGTCCGATGAACGGCGGGGTGAGGTGGGCGGCGTCGCCGAGGAGGAAGACCCGTCCGCTGCGCCATCGGTCTGCGACGCGGGCCCGGAAGGTGTACTGCGTCTGGCGGACGATCTCGAAGTCCCCGTCGTACGAGGGGGGAAGCCACGGGGCGATCAGCTCGCGGACCGGCTCCCGCCCGTCCCGGAGCCGGAACTCCCAGCGGTAGCGGTCCTCGCCCACCCGCATGAAGGTCCCCGGCCGGTGCGGATCGCAGACCTGGTCGACGCCCTCCCAGCAGCGGACGTCGGCCGTCGTGCGGACGTCGATGACGCTCCAGCGTTCCTCGAAGTGCAGGTCCTCCCAGAGGCCGCCGATGGCTTCGCGGGTGAGGCTGCCCGCGCCGTCGCAGCCGAGGACCGCGTCGGCCCACAGCTCGTGCTCGCGATCGTCGTCGCGGTAGGTGACGCGTACGGGGCCGGTGGTGTCCGGGCCGATGCCGGTGACCTCCACGCCGCCGCGCAGTTCGCACTCCGGGCGCCGGGCCAGGGCGTCGCGCAGCACGCGTTCCAGCTCGGGCTGGTCGAACATGCTGGTCTGCGGGTAGCCGTGCAGGCCGTGTCCGGTGCGGCGGAACTCGGCCATCACCCGGTGCCGGGAATCCAGCAGCCGCAGCCCGTTGGCCGGGCGGGAGATGGCGGTGAACTCCTCCTCCACGCCCGCGGCTTGGAGGATGCGGCGCACCTCGTCGTCGGTGGCGACGGCGCGTGGCAGGGGGTAGACATCCCGGTGGCGTTCGAGGACGACACTGCGGATTCCGCGCCGGGCCAGGAGGAGGGCGGCGGTCACGCCCACCGGTCCGGCGCCGACGATCACGACGGGCACCCGTACGGCTTCATCGACGGTCATGTGCGGCTCACCCCGGGTGTCAGTGCGCGGCCGTGACGGGCGTGCGTTGCTCGCCGAGGTCGATGCGGCCGTCGGGGGTCGAGATCGTCGCCGTGATCACGTCTCCCGGGTTCAGGTAGTGCGGGTTCTTCGCCTGGCTCTTGAAGAACGCCTTCCACTTCACCGCGGGCGGCAGCAGCGCGCCGATCTTCTCCACCGGCTTCGGCGGGGCCTTCAGGGCCGTGCCGCCGGGGGTCCCGGTGAGCAGCAGGTCGCCGGGGTCGAGGGTCTGGAAGCGGGCCAGCAGAGTGAGCGCCTGGGCCGGGCGGACGATCATGTCGGCGAGGGTGCGGTCCTGACGCAGCTCGCCGTTGACGCTCAGCTTCAGCCGCAGGTCCAGGAGATGGGGGAAGTCCTCCGGCTCCAGCAACGACAGGTACGGCCCGGTCGGGGTGAAGGTGGGGTACGACTTGCTCTCGTAGAACTGCGTCTTGGTCAGCTGTATCTCACGGGCGCTGACGTCGTTGGTGATCACCAGTCCGGCGACGTAGGAGGGCAGGTCCCGCTCCTCGACGAGGGTGCCGACGGGCAGGGACGCGCCCATGACGAGGCCCAACTCGATCTCGTAGTCGAGGAACTTCACGTGCGCCGGGCGCACGACGGCCTCGCCGGGGCCGCTGACCGAGCCGGACGCCTTGCGGAAGAAGGCGGGCGGGATGTCGCCGGTGAAGCCCGAATCGCGGGCGTGGCTGCGGTAGTTGACCATCTGAGCGACCACCCGGCAGGGCGTGGTGACCGGCGAGAGCGCGACCAGGTCGGCCACGGGCGTGCCCGGCTCGCCGGAGGCGGCGGCCTCCCGGACGGCGTCCCGGTCGGCGATCAGTTCGGCGGTGGTGGCGGCCTTGGTGGCGACGGGGACGGCGCGTTCGCCTCGAACGACCCACCAGCCGTCGGCGGTGCGCAGGACATTCGTGCTCATGTCAGTGCCTTCGTGAGGGGATTCAGGTGCGGGGGTTCAGGAGTTGACGGCCTTGAGCAGGCCGAGGAGTCGTGCCGGGTCCATTTCGTTGTCGCCGCGCAGGGCCTCGATGACGTCGCGCAGTCGCTGCGGGGAGGGGCTGGCGCCGAGGAAGTCGCGGGTGGCGGGCGGGCCCCACTGGGCGAGGCCGCTGGTCGACATGGGCGCCCAGCCGGGCTCGACGTCGCAGGAGAACAGGTCGCCGTCGGCGAAGTGCTCCAGCATGAAGCGGTCGGGGTCGCGCCAGTAGTCGAACAGCTGGCTGCCCTGGATGTGCCGGCCGATGCCCCAACTGCGCTGGTATCCCCGCTCCTTGAGGTACTCGCCACCGGCGGCGATGGAGTCGAGGTCGGTGACCTGGTAGGCGGAGTGGACGTACCCCGTGCCCGGCCCCAGGTGCATCGCGAGGGTGTGGTGATCGGCCGGCACGCTGCCCAGGTCGCAGCGGATGAACGCCATCGTCGGACCCCGGTCGCGCTGCCCGTCGAGGAACAGGAAGTCGGACACGATCATGCCGAGCGTGTCCAGGTACCAGTCCAGGGCGCGGGCGAACACGCGGGTCTCCAGCACCACGTGGCCCAGGCGCTGGATGCGGGACGGCTCGCGCGGCGGGCGCTGCGTGGCGTTCGTACGACGGTGACGTGTGCCGAAGTTGAGCAGCAGCGGCTGCTGTTCCGGCAGCGCGGGGAGTTGCTCGCCGCAGTGCACCACCCGCACCGGGAAGCCCGAGGGGTCGAGCAGGTCGACCACCGTGCCACCACCCGGAACGTCGGCCTCGCGCACGTCCCTGCCGGTCGCCCGGGCCAGCCGGTCCAGGTCGGCCCGCTCCGCTGCGCGGAACGCCGGGCCGATGAAGCGCGAGGTCCGCCCGCGCCGGATCACCATGCAGGGCGTACCGGCGAAGGTGCCGCGCAGCCACAGCTCCCGCTCGGTGCGGGCGGCGACGGCGAACCCGAAGTCGCGGGCGAAGACCTCGGCCCGGTCCAGGTCGGGCTTTTCGAACTCCAGCCAGGCCAGGTCGGCCACCTTGATCACGGGGTTCCGGGAGCGGCCGGGGTGTTCGCCGCGCAGGGCGCCCTGCGCGCTGTGGAGGTCCTGGTGGGCCGTGATGACGCCGACCCCGTCGACGCGGGTTTCAGACATGGTGCCCTCCGAGCAACATCGCCGTAATGAGGAAATCATCAAGTGTGACAGTTCTGTCGTCAAGGTGTTCGCCGCAGGAAATGATGAATTCATCAGGACTGCGATCTGTGTGCGGTGACCGTTAGACTTCTGCGCATGTCTACGTCAGCCCCGCCCAGCAACCGGTTCGAGCGACGTCGCGCCGAGACCCGGAAGGCACTCATCCGTGCGGCCCGGCAGATTCTGGCCGAGACCGGGGACACCAGCGCGAGCATCCAGGCGATCGCCGAACGCGCGGACGTGGGCTTCGGCTCCTTCTACAACCACTTCGAGTCCAAGACGGAGCTGTTCGAAGCGGCCGTGGTGGACGCCATGGAGGAGTACGGCCAGGAATTCGACGAGCGTCTGACGGGGATCGACGACCCGGCGGAGTTGCTCGCGGCCGGCTTCCGGCTCAGCGCCCGCATGGCCGACTCCCACCCGGAGCTGATGCAGGTCCTGCGCCGCCGCGGCCTTGCGCACATCCACTCCGAGAACGGACTGGCCCGACGGGCGCTGCGTGATCTCCAGGTCGGGATCGCCTCCGGCCGCTTCACCCCCGTCGACCCCGTGGTCGCCCTGTCCGCGCTGGGCGGAACCCTGCTGTCCCTGGTGGAGCTGCGGTTCGCCCGCCCCGAGGTGGACGGCGACGAGGCCGCCATCAACCTCGCCGAGATGGTCCTGCGGATGCTGGGCCTGCCCGCGGACGACGCCCACGAGATCGCCCGACGCCCCTTGCCTGACGCCAGCTGACCTCACGCGGACGACGAGTCCGGGCGGAACGTGACCGAGCGGCCTGTGAAGCGGGCGCCGATTCCGTCCTCGCTGGTGGTGACCGACCGCAGACGGAGCCGATCGGGCACGTTCCGCAGCGGAACGGGCTCGCCCAGGGCCTGGTCGAGCAGTGATTTCAGCGGAGGGAGCAGTTCACCCTGCTCCGCGCGTACGTCCCCGAAGGCGATGCGGTTGCCGCCGGCCGCCGGGACGGCCGCGCTCACGGTCACGTCGCCGACGAGCGGCAGACTCGCGGTCGCGTCGTCCCGGCCGGACCCGTCCCCCTGTGACACCCGCACGCCCAGCGCGCTCGACACGTCCGCGTACGACAGGAACGCGGTCGCTGTGACGCCGTCCGCGTGAGCCTCGTCGGCGCTCCCCGACGTCTTCAGCCCGTCCATCCCGACCGTCAGCTTCGTCACCGGGAGGGGTCGGGTGCTGCCGTGGGCCGGAATCTCGTGGGCGGTCAGGTCGACATGGTCCAGGCTGCCCGCAGCCAGTTGGTTCAGTACGGGAAAGCCCCTGACGTGCACCGACTGCCGCTCGGCGGTTCCCACGCCGTCCTGGAACGCCTTGGCCGTACGGCTCTCCACGCGAACAGCGGCGATCCGGTCGACCGCGACTGCGCCGGCCAGCACGGCCACCAGGGACACAGCGGCGATGATCATGCGCCGCCTGGTCCGGGTCGGGGGGCTCGCGTACACGGAGCCGTCGCCGTAGGGCCACGTCGCCCGCGTGCCGGACAAGCCCGTGAAGGCACGCCGCGGCGCTGTCTGCGGCCACGCCCATCGCGATCAGGGCGGTGGTCGCGGTGCCGGTGCCGTCGTCGCCCCAGACCCCACTGTTCACGCAGTCCAGAAGCCCTAGCAGACACCCCTCCAGGGCCCGGGGCAGGACGAGCGGGGGACGCCGGTCTGGAAGGCGCCCTGCCGTTGCCCCCGGCCGATGATCGCCTCCGCCATGTCCCGCGCGGGAGCCAGGACTTCTGCCAGCCGATCGGCCCCGAGGTCCTGGGGAGCGAGGCGGAGCAGGATGCGGTAGCGGTCTCCGACAGGCCGCAGGGCGAGGACGAAGCGCGCCGGCTCCGTGACGGCAACCGCCACCGGTGCGCGCGGGACCGCGAGCGCCTGCCGCAAGGCCCACGTGGCCTCCTCCACCAGCCCCTCCACCAGTGCGGCCCGGCTGTTGAAGTGGCCGTAGACCGTACGGCGCACCACCCCTGCCGCCTCGGCGATGTCACCGAGGCTCGCGTCGGGGTCACGGTCGCGTTCCTGCCGGGCCGCCTCCAGGGTGCGGGTGCGCGTGAGCAGGGTGCGGCTGCGTTCGGCGGCGGCTGTCACGTGTGCGTGGATCACGTCGAACCTCCGGTCGACGGGGGAGGGCGACTCGATAGTTGCACATCGACGAGCAATAAACTAGCCTGCACATCAGTGAGCAATTAATTGCTCTCGATGCCGGGCCTCCTCGTGGCCCCGCGTGCACCGATCCCGTCGATTCCGCACCCCCGAAGCCTGCGCTTCCCTCCTGCCGAGGAGCCTGACGATGCCGCTCTTTCCGAACACACCCGTCGAGAAGATGACCGAGCCCTATCCCCGCCGCTGGTGGGCCCTGCTGGTCCTGTGCCTGAGCCTGCTGATCGTGGTCATGGCGAACACGTCACTGGTCGTGGCCGCCCCGGACATGACCAAGGACCTGGGGCTGTCCAGCAGTGACCTGCAGTGGGTCATCGACGGCTACACCGTCCCCTACGCCGCGCTGATGCTCGTGCTCGGCGCGATCGGCGACAAGTACAGCCGCCGCGGCGCCCTCGTCCTCGGCCTGCTGATCTTCGCCGGAGGTTCGGTGATGGGCGGCCTGGTCGACGAGACGAACCTCGTCATCACCGCCCGCGCGATCATGGGCGTGGGTGCCGCCGTCGTCATGCCGGCCACCCTCTCCTTGCTGGTCGCGATCTTCCCGCGCGCCGAGCGCGCCAGGGCCGTCACCGCCTGGTCGGCGACCTCCGGCCTCGCCATCGCCGCCGGTCCGCTGGCCGCCGGCTGGCTGTTGGAGGACCACGCCTGGGGCTCCACCTTCCTGATGAACGTCCCCGTCGCCGTCCTCGGCGTCGTCGGCGCGCTGCTGCTGGTGCCGCCGTCGAAGGCGGAGGGCATGGGCCGCATCGACTACGTCGGCGGTCTGCTGTCGATCGTGTCGGTCGGCTCCCTGGTCTACGCGACCATCGAGGGCCCGCACTTCGGCTGGGGCGCCGGCCCGATCACCGCGGCCGTCGTCGCCGGCGTGGGCCTGCCGGCCTTCGTCGCCTGGGAGCTGAGGCACCCCAACCCCATGCTCAACGTGCGCAAGTTCACCGAGCGTCCCTTCAGCGGCTCCATGATGGCGGTGCTGTTCTTCTTCTTCGGCACCTTCGGCTCGATCTACTACTCCACCCAGTTCCTGCAGTTCGTCCTCGGCTACGACGCCCTGGAGACCGGCATCCGCCTGCTGCCGCTGGCCGGTGCGGTGTTCGTCGGCGCCGCGGTCACCGGCAAGCTGGCTCCGAAGCTGGGCGTGAAGCTGGTCGTGGGCACCGGCATGGTGATCGGCACTGCGGGCGTCTTCCTGCTCACGCAGGTCGAGTCGGGCTCGACCTACACCGACTTCCTGGCGCCCCTGCTGCTGCTCGGGTTCGCCATCGGCCTGAGCCTGTCCCCGGCCACCGACACCATCATGGGCTCCTTCCCCGAGGACGAGCTGGGCGTCGGCGGCGGCGCCAACGACACCGCGCTGGAACTGGGTGGCGCCCTGGGCATCGCCATCCTCGGCTCGCTGCTGGCCACCTCCTACAAGGACAAGCTGACCGACCTGGTCGGCGGCCACCTCCCGGCCGAGGCCATGGACACCGCCAAGGACTCCGTCGGCGGCGGCATCGCGGTCGCCGAGCAGGTCGCCAAGAACCCCCAGGGCGGCGCCGAGCAGGCCCAGACCCTGCTCGGAGCGGTCCACGAGTCCTTCGCCCACGCCATCGCCCACACCAGCCTCATCGGCGGCATCATCATGGCCGCCGGCACCCTGATCGTCATCGCCGTCCTGCCCGGCCGCAAGCACACCACCCAGCACGGTGAGGCAGAAGCGACGCCGGCCACCGAGAAGCAGACCGAGACCGTGGACGCCGGCTGAGCCACACGCGTCCCCCGAGAACGGGCCGTGCCTTGAGCGGCGCACGGCCGTTGGCGGCGGCCAGGGTCTCGACGGCGGGCGGAAGCGGACGTCCGACGCGGGTGAGGACCTTGGCGGCCACGCGGGCGGCCGCGCCGGTGAACTGCAACCAGCACCACTCCATGGCCATCGCCAAGGGGCCGCACACCTCCCTGCACCGCATCTCCTTCGAGATGCGCGGCATCGACGAGTGCATGCGCGGCACCGGCCGACTGCTGCGCGCCGGGTGCACGAGGTCTGGGGCCCCGGCCGCCACTGCGCGGCCGACCAGTGGGGCACGGCCAACCCCATGAACGGACTGGTCGCCAAGGAGTTCTTCAACGCCCCCGACCGCGGCTGCTTCATCGCTCCGCCGGTCTGATCCTCCCTACTCCGGGGCGCGGCGATGCCCCGCTCATGGCCCTGGTGCCCGCCGCGCCCCCGGCCCGGCCCCTTGGAGCCCCCATGCGCTTCGCCACGTACGCGTATCAGGGCCGCCGCCACTGCGGCGTGAGGGACGGTGCCGCCATACGTCCCTTCACCGACGGCATGACGCTGCTCGACCTGATCTGCTCCGGCCTCCCGCGAGCGGCAACCGACCTCGCCCCGGTCGAACGAGGTGTCGTACCACTCGATGGCGGTGCCGACGAGGCCGGCGGCGACGATGCACTTGAGGTTGCCGAACGGCTCAGGACACGGCCCCGCCGTGTGCCGCGCGCCAGGCGGCGGGGGGCAGGGCGGCCTGACGCCGGAAGAAGGTGGTGAAGTTGCCGACGTCCCGGAAACCGAGGCGGTGGGCGCAGGCGGCGACCGGCAGGTCGGTGTGGGCGAGCAGTCTCCTGGCCTCCAGCAGGATGCGCTGGTCGAGGAAGGTCTTGGCGCCGATGCCGGCGGCGGCACGGGTCGCCCGCGTGAGGGTGCGCACGTCGTATCCCAGGGCCCGCGCGTAGTCGGCGACCTGGTGCCAGTCGGTGAAGTGGTCCTCGACGGCGGCCCGGTAGGCGCGGAACACCTGCGTGGACCGGTCGCCGGCCGGGGCGGCGTCGGCCGGGGCCGGTGTGTCGGGCAGGGCCCGCAGGAGCAGGGCGGCCAGCAGGTGGGAGAGCAGGGCGGCGGACGCCAGGCGCGGTGTGGT
The DNA here is from genome assembly GCF_054850255.1 of Streptomyces sp. 7R007. Classification (NCBI taxonomy): domain Bacteria; kingdom Bacillati; phylum Actinomycetota; class Actinomycetes; order Kitasatosporales; family Streptomycetaceae; genus Streptomyces; species Streptomyces sp. 7R007. The sequence continues at coordinate 367,704 of NZ_JBTWMV010000002.1, forward strand.
GGCCGCCGCGTCGTGCTCGCGGGCGAGGTGCCCGGCCGCGAGCAGGGCGAGGTCCCGCTGCTGCGGGCCGAGGTGCCAGCAGGCGGGGGCGGTGGCCTCGGCTTCCGTGAAGCCGGGCAGGAAGCCGGGCCGGAAGAGGACCAGAGGGCCGTCGCAGGCGTCGACGTCGCTCCAGCGGTGCACCATGCCGGGCCGGATCCACACCGCGCTTCCCTCCGTCAGCCGGTAGCGGTGGAAGTCCGCCTCGTGGCCGCCGGTGCCGGACGCGACCAGGGCGAGGACGTGGAAGTCGGGGCGCTGCGGCCGGACCCGGTGGCGCTCGGTGTCCATGGCGCGCAGTGCGTTGAAGTCGAGGACCTCCACGCCGTACGGCGATCCGACGGCGGGCAGGTAGCGCAGCTGCCGTACCGCGGCGTGTCCGTTTTCCACAACAGCCGGGTCTCTTTTCACCGGGGGACCGACCTGCCTCCTCATACCGTCGAACGTGCGCCTGGCCAGCATGCCAGGTCATTCGACGAAAGGCGTGATCATGACGGAAACCACAATCCGGGTGCCCGTGGCGGGCGGGGTCCTGGACGCGCGTGTCGGCGGCCGGAGCGGCCCGGCGCTGGTGTTCGCCCACTACTGGGGCGGCTCCGCCGACACCTGGAACGGCGTGCTCGGCCACCTGCCGCCCGAGCAGGCGACGGTCCGCTTCGACCAGCGCGGCTGGGGCACCTCGCGGGCGCTGCCCGGGCCCTACCACCTCGACCAGCTGGCCGACGACCTGGCCCGCGTGGCCGAAGCGTGCGCGTTGGGGCCGTATGTGCTGGTGGGGCACTCGATGGGCGGCAAGGCGAGCCAGCTCGTCGCGGCCCGCAGGCCCGCCGGACTGGTCGGCCTGGTGCTCGTCGCGCCCGCGCCGCCGCGGCCGCCCGCCACGGTGACCGAGGAGTACCGCCAGGGCCTGTCCCACGCGTACGACTCGCCCGAGACGGTCGCCCACGCCCTCGACCACGTCCTGACCGCTACGCCGCTGCCCGAAGCCGTCCGCGCGACGGTGCTGCGGGACAGCCTCGCCTCCGGCGCCGAGGCCCGGCGGGAGTGGCCGTTGCGCGGCATCGCCCACGACATCACGGACGCCGTACGCGCCATCGACGTACCCGTGACCGTGCTGGCCGCGGAGCACGACGTGGTCGAACCGCCGTCCGTCCTGCGCGAGCACCTCCTGCCGCATCTCCCGCGGGCGACCCTGACCACGGTCCCGGCGGCCGGCCACCTCCTGCCCGCGGAAGCCCCCGAAGCCGTCGCCAAGGCCCTGCGGGACCTCCTCGCGCACCCCCGGACCTGACATCCCGCACCCCCGGACCTGACATCCGCGCATGGCGTGCGCCCCTCGGGTAACCCGCACCCCATGACGGAGCACGACCACAACCCCGAGTCCGACATCAGCAAGGCCGAGGAGGAACGCGCGGCGGCGCGGCCGTTCGACTACCCCTATCCGGAACGGCGGTCCAACGTGCGCGCGACCCGGCACATCTCCCGCGAGGAGGCGGACGCCGACAGCGTGCCCGGTGTGCCCGGCGGCTACGGGACCACCGGCGGCGGCCAGCCCAGCCGCACCGGCAGCGGCCCCGACGAGGCCGACCCCGACCAGCACTGACCCCCCACCGGGAACGAGAGGAGTCGTCATGACCGTGCCCGAGGAGAACCGGCCCAAGACGGAGACCACGGACGACGTCCTGGCCGAGCGGCAGGCCGCCGAGAACACCTCGCAGGGAGGGACGGGACGCACCGTCCGCGAGGCGATGGAGGAAGCCGGCGTGAGCCCCGAGGACTTCGAGGAGAAGTGACCCGGGGGACGGCGTCTTGGGACTGCGTGACAAAGGCGCCACCGGGAGCTGAGTCTTTGTGAGCACCGCCGGATCGCACGGACCCCGCGGTCCTACGGTCCGGCCATGGACACGAGTCACAGCACACGAACCGGCACAGCAAGCGGCAGGCAACGCATCAGCAGGCCCGGCGCGTGGCGCGGCACCGCGCTGGCCGTGCTGCTGACCGCCGGCGCGCTCACCGCGGCCGCGCCCGACGCGCGGGGCCAGGACGCGCGCGGCGAGACGGTCGTCGGGACGACGGGCGGGGTGACCGAGTCGGTGGTGCGGGTCAGGGTGCCGCTGCCCGCCTCCTTCGGAGCCCGCCCGGCGGCCTGCGACTGGCTGTCGTACCTGCGCTACCGCGCCTCCGACGGCCCCCGAACGTCCGCCGACGCGGACCGGGTGCTCCTCGCGCAGCCGGGCATCCTGGAAGGCGCCGGCGCCTTCGACAGCGTCGCCCGCAACACCGTCGCCCGGGCCGCCGAGCAGGGCCTGCACGTCGAGTTCTGGGCCCTGGACCGGCGCTCGAACTGCCTGGAGGACCGCACCGGCATCGCCTCCGGCGACCAGCACACGGCCGTCGACTACTACTACCGGGGCAAGCGGGTCGACGGGCGCACCTTCGCCGGGTACGCGGGCAACGGGCAGCTGGGATGGCTGGCGAAACTCGGCATCGAGCAGACGGTCCGGGACGAACACGACCTGCTCACGGCCGAGTTGCCCGACCCGGGCGTACGCAAGCGGAAGGTGCTGTGCGGCGGGCACTCGCTGGGCGGTGTGATCACCGGCTACTTCGCGACCGCCGACTTCGACGGGGACCCCGCCACCACCGCCGACGCCGGATACAACCAGTGCGCGGGCTACTTCGCCCTCGACACCACCGTCTCCACCTCCCTGGCCGACCTCGGCGGCAGCCTGCCCGACGACACCGGCCTGCCCGACGTCGGCCTCGGCTACACGGCCGTACAGGCCGGGCTCGACAGCGGGGTGCTGCCGCGCGCGCTGTCCGCACCCGTCCTGCTCAACCCCGAGACCATGACCCTGCTCGCCATCGCCGGCCTGGGCGCGCTACGGGACCCCGACGGCGAGGCGGACCTGCCGGGTTATCTGCCCGTCAACGCCAACATAGAGGCGACCAACCGCTTCCTGTTCTCCAAGGACACCACCGCGTTCGTCACCGGCACCCCCGCCGTCAAGGACTTCCGCCTCACCAACGACGCGGTGCTCGGCGCGCTCATGGACGACAACTCCGTACCCCTCGCCTTCCTCCAGACCAGCGTCGGCTTCTTCGACGGCGGCCCGATCGCCGACAAGAACTTCCCCGTCGCCAACGGCGGCGGACAGCAGCCCGCGCTCTTCGGTGTCGCGTACAAGGCGATCCCGGGCCGGCCGCACGGGCCGCTCTACACATGGCGCGATTACGACCGTGTCGGCGACGCCGACGACCCCGGCTACCGGTCGGCCGACGGCACCCCGTTCACCGACGCGGGCAAGGAGGTCACCGACATCCGGGAGCTGGCCCGCAGCCTGGCCGAGCAGCCGCTGGACTTCACCGAGCAGTACTTCCCGACCAAGCTGGTCACCGACCTGGAGTTCGCCGCCTCGCCCCAGATCAGGCAACTCGTCGTCCACCCGCAGGGGTTGACCGCCGACCCCACGCTCACGGTGCTCGCCGGCGACGGACTGCTCGCCGGCCGCATCCCGTCCGACCTGCACCCCGTGGTCGCCGACGGCTACCAGCACCTGGACGTGCTCACCGCGGCACCGGTCCAGAACAACGGCCTGCCCGAGCCCGTCTCCACGAACCTCGCCCGCTTCGCCGGATCACCGCGGCAGCCGTAACGCCGAAGGGCCCGGGAGACGGACTCCCGGGCCCAGACGTGCTCGTGACGCTGCGTCAGACCTTGCCCGCGGCGAACGCGGCCGCCGCGTCGGCGTCGGCGGTGTAGCCGAGGTGCGCGAGGACGTCGGTGCCGCCGCTCTGGCAGATCGGGTCGCCCTGGGCGCAGAAGTCGATGGTGCGGCTCTGGTAGGTGCCGGTCACGCTCTTGCCGAGAGCGCGGATCGGGTTGCCGAACAGCAGCACCGCGGCCACCCTCGGCTCGACCGTGGCGGGCAGCGTGGCCACGATCGGGCTGCCGACCACCGCGCCGTCACTGCTGATGCCGAGGGAATTGTCGACCACGTTCGCGCCCTGCGAATAGCCGACGAGAACGAAACGCTGACTCGGGCAGGCGGCCGCCTGGCTGTTGACGTGGTTCACCAGGTCCGCATTGCCCTGGGCGGCGGAGGTGAGGGAAAGGTCCGCGGGATAGTTCACGGCGTAGCTGGAGAGACTGCGGCCCGTGATTCTCTTCTGCAGCGCGGAATAGACCGGGTCGCCGACGATCGCGCCGAGGGTGCCCGGCTCGAAGGTGCCGCGAGCCGCGACGACCTGGATGTCCGAGCAGGTGGCGGCCGAGGCGGTGGGGGAGGAGAGGGTGGCCAGTCCGGCCCCGCCGGCCAGCGAGAGCGCGGCGAGGCACAAGCGGATACGCATGGGGGATCCTTCGCGGGTCGGGCGCGTGGTGCGCCTGCGGAAAAGGACGCCCTGAACGTAAGCGCGGGAGCGGGTCGGGTGTGATGGACGGAAATTCAGAAAACCCGCGAGTTTTGTTGCCGGAGTGAGCCCCGGATTCCGGCGCGGACCGGCTCCGGTGAAATGCCTACGCGGTCGGCCTTTCCGGCCCCCGCAGTGCCTGGGCGCGCAGCGCCAATATCAACTCCAGGCGTGCGTCCGGATCGTGCAGGGCCTCGCCGAAGAGCTTCTCCAGCTGGCGCAGCCGGTAGCGGACCGTCTGCGGGTGGATGTGCAGACGGGCGGCGACGTCGGGCACGTTGCCGCCGCTGAGCAGCCAGGCCAGCAGCGTCTCGGCCAGCCGGGCGCGCTGCGTCTCGGAGACCCGCTCCAGCGGCGCCAGCGCCCGGGCCTCGACCTGGGCGAGCAGCGGTTCGTCGCTGTGCAGCAGCAGCGTGGAGAGGTGATCGGCGCAGCGCACCACGCCGTGCCGGGGCAGGATCCCGCGGCCCATCAGGCCCAGCGCCCGCGCGGCCCAGCGCAATGACTGCGCGGCCTCGGCGAGCGGGACCGTCGGCCCGATCGCGGCCGGCCGGCCGCGCAGCGCGAGGGCGAAGGCCCGGTCCCCGAAACGGCCGCTGCCGTCCGGATCGGGCACCAGCATCCGCGGCGGCCGGGACTCCATGTCCACCAGCGCCCCGGCCGCCGCCAGCGGCCGGTCCTCCTCGCGCGCGTCCGGCGTGGCCGCGAGCGCCACGACGGCCACCTGCCGCGGCACCGGCCAGCGGGCGCCGTGCGCCAGGTCCTGCACCGCCTCCCGGGACACCGGACCGTCGTCCAGCAGCAGGTCGAGCAGCCGTCTGCGCCGGCGCTCCAGCTCGTCCGTGCTGCGCAGCCTGGCCTCCGCGTACCCGGCCGCGGCGGCCTCGGCGACCTCGTGCACCGTCCGGAACGCCAGCTCTCCCAGGGCCGCCACGACCGTGGTCTCCAGCCCCAGCTCCTCCGCCGTGCGGCCCATCAGCCGCCAGGCGTGCAGCCCGCCGATCCGCAGCGCCGACTGCAGGGCGTCCAGACTGCGGCCCTCCAGGGCCTCGCCGCGGCCGAGTTCGTAGTACGTCGCCGCGATCGCGTCGCCCTGTCCGCGCGGGTCGGCGATGTGGTCGACGAACAGGGTCAGCGCCTGCACGACGCCGGCCCGCAGGTTGCGCCGGTAGGTGCCGTCGGCGGGGCGGGCGTACTCGGGGACCTGTCTGCGGACCTCCTCCTCCACCTCGTCGGCGACGGTCTCCAACCGGGTGCGCAGCAGTTCGGCGAGGTCGGGCGGCACCGGCAGGGCTGCCGGACCGTCCGGCACACCCTGCGGGGTGGGGACGGCCATCGCGGACACTCCTTTCACCCGGAACCGGCTCACCCGCGCGCTGTTGCCCGTGGGGCGAGCGGGGTGTCCCGTGTTGGACGGACGACCCCTGCGCCCCGTTCCGTGCCCCCACGGCACCGACATCACGCCGGCACCCCCAGGGCACCGGCGAGCATAGGCCAGGAGGCGGCGAACTCACCCTTCCAGTACGCCCAGCTGTGTCCTCCCCCCGCGTAATAGTGCGTGGTGACCGGGATGTCCAGCCGGGCGAGGGTGTCGGTGAAGCTGTGCGCCGACGGCCACAGGGCGCTCTCCAGTGCCTCCGGCAGCAGGTCCCCGGCGCCGCCGGCCAGCCCGCTGCCGCTGGAGACGTACAGGGCGGTGCCGCGCAGCCCCGCGGCCCGGGCCTGCGGATCGAAGTCGCGCCAGGTGAGCAGGTTCAGCACCGGGTTGCCCCACAGGGACAGGGGCGAGAGGTTCTCCCGGGCCACGATGGCGTCGACGATCGTGGGCACGCCGGGGAAGAGGGTGTCGAGGATGCCGCTGTAGGAGGCCGCCGTGGTGAACGCGCCCGGGTGGCGGGCCGCGTGCGCCATGGCGCCGTAGCCGCCGGTGGAGACCCCGGCGACGGCGCGCACACCGGAGGCCCGGTAGTCGCGGGCGAGCAGCGCCGGGACCTCCGTGAGCTGGAAGGTCTCGTAGTCGGGGCCGCCGCGCCAGGCGGTGGGGATGCCGGTGGGCCCGGCGTCGGGCATCGCCACGATCAGGTCCCGGCCCGCGGTGAAGGCCTCGATGTCGGTCTCCCGGGTCCAGGAGGTGTAGTCGTCGTGGGCGCCGTGCAGCAGGTACAGGACCGGGTAGGTCCGGCTGGACCGGGCGTCGAAGTCGGACGGCAGGATCAGCCGCACCGGCGCGGTACGGCCCAGCGCAGTCGACGGCACGGAGACGTCGAAGGTGCGCGGGCCGAGCTGGGTGGCGGCCCGGGCGGAGGCCGCGGCGCGCGCGCCGAACACGGCGGTCAGGCCGGCGGCCGCGGCGGCCCTGGTGACGGCGCGTCGGGACACTCGGGCGGTGCGGTGGGTCATGGCGGCTCCTCGGATCGGGTGTTCGGTGGGCGCACCCGCGCCCACTCGGCATGCGGATGGGCCCTGCTCTCGCACGTCCCTGGTCGCGTCGGCGTGCGCCTCAGCGGTCCCGCTCGGCGAACTCCCGCAGATGCGCGGCGATCTCGTCGACGTGCGGCGGATCGAGGAGCGAGAGGTGGTGCCCCGCGACCCGTACGACGGTCAGGTCCGGGCACACCTCGTCCCAGCCGAGGGTGTCGTCGTCGCGCTCGTAGGCGGGGTCGCGCACGGTGTGCGGGGCGGGCTCGGCGGCCCGGTACAGGACCACCGGTCCGTCGTGGCGGCCCGGCCGGTGCGCCTCGCCGATCCTGAGGTCCAGGTAGGAGGAGCGCTGGTGCTCCAGGGCGGCGGCCGGCACGTCGGCGGCCTCGCGCAGCACGCTCAGCACGGTGTCGATGCGCTCGCCGTCGTCCTGCGTCGCCACCAACGCGTCGTACGGCAGCTCCAGTCGGACTCCGTAGGCGTCGGCGACGTGCCGGGCGAAGCCGGTGAGGTGGTCGCGGACGCGGTCGGCCGGCGTGCGGCCGGGCTGCGGCAGGGGCCGCACGGAGTCGACGAGCACGACGAGCGGCACCTCCCGCCCGGCCGCGGTCAGTTGCCGCGCGGTCTCCTGGGCGAGGAACCCGCCGAAGGACCAACCGCCCAGCAGCAGCGGCCCGTTCGGGTGGCGGGAGGTGATGGCCTCGGCGTAGCGGCGGGCCTTCTCGGTCACCGTGCGGGCGTCGTCGATCCGTTCCAGGCCGTACACCGGCCGGTCGCCGCCGAGCCGGTCGACGAGGGCCCGGTAGACGTCGGTGGTGCCGCCGGCGGCGTGGGCGAGGAAGAGCGGGGGGAGCGAGCCGGTGTCGCGCAGCACGCGCAAGGGGGAGAGGGCCCGGTCCACCCGCGCGGCCACCTCGCCCACCGTGCCGGCGCCGAGCAGGTCGCGCAAAGACAGGTCGACGCCGAACTCGCCCTCCAGGGCGGTGCGTATGCGGACCGCCATCAGGGAGTCCAGGCCGAGGCCGGTCAGCGCCGTGGCCGGGGTGACGCGGGCGGGCGGATGGCCGGTGACGGCGGCGATGTGGTGGCACAGGCGGGCGGCGACGGAGGAGTCCCGCGGTGGCGCGGGTGCCTCGGCCGGCGCCGCCGACCGCCCGTCCGTCCACCAGTGCCGCCCGTGCCGCCAGCGGGGCAGCGGCAGGTCGGCGACCGCGCCGTGCGGCAGCGGCAGGCGCTGTCCCGCCGCGTACAGGGCGCCCACCTGGGCGAGGAACGCGGCCGGGTCGTCGGCGTCCCGGCGCAGCGTGCCGACGGCGAGGGCGCCGGGCGCGGTGTCGGTGACGGCCCGGGTCAGGACCGGGTGGGGCGAGATCTCGACGAACGCGGTGTGACCGTCGGCGGCGGCCGCGGCGACGGCCCGGTCCAAGCGCACCGGCCGGCGCAGGTTCGCCGCCCAGTGCGCGGCGTCGAAGAGGCTCTCGCCGCGCGGGTCGTCGAGGACGGTGGAGTAGACGGGGACGAGCGGCCGGCGGCCCCGCACGTCGGCCAGGGCCTCGGCCAACTCCGGCAGCAGCGGGTCGACGTGAGGTGAGTGGCCGGCGCCGGAGACACGCAGGGCGCGGGCCGGTCTGCCCCGGCGCTCCCACTCCGCGACGAGCCGGGCCACCTCGGCCTCCTCGCCGGTGACGACCTTCTGCCGGGGGGAGGAGTGCACGGCGACCTGGATGCCGGGGAAGTCGCGCACCACCTCGTCGAGTTCGGCGTCGTCGACGTCGACGACGGCCATCGAGCCGCCGCGCAGCCGGTCGAGCAGCCGGGCGCGTGCGGTGACCACCCGGGTCGCGTCCGGCACGTCCAGGGCGCCCGCGCACACCGCGGCGGCCACCTCGCCCACCGAGTGGCCGATGACGGCGGCGGGTTCGACGCCGTGGGCGCGCCACAGCTCGGCGAGCGCCACCTGCACGCCGAACAGGACGGGCTGGGCGACCTCCAGCCGGTCGAGGGGGCCGCCGCGGGCCAGATGCTCGTACAGGGACAGCCCGCACGCCGCGTCGATCTTCTCCACCGCGGCGGCGAAGGCGGGTTCCTCGGCCAGCAGCCGGCGCCCCATGCCCACCCACTGGCTGCCGTACCCGGAGAAGATCCACACCGGTCCGTGCCCCACCAGCTCACGCTCGCCACTCACCACCCGCGCGTCGGGCCGTCCCTCGGCCAACGCCCGCAGTCCGTCGGCGAGTTCGTCGCGGTCCCGGGCGACCACGGCGGCCCGCACCGGCCCGCGCCCGGCGCGCCCGGCGAGCGTGCGGCACACGTCGGCCGGGTGCGCGGCCCTCCCCTCGGGCGTGTCCAGCCAGTCGGCGAGCCGGGCGGAGGTGTCCCGCACGCGCGCGAGGTCGACGTCGGACAGCGGATACAGGCGGGCGGCGGGCTCCTCGGTCGCGGGCGGCGGCAGGACGCCGGGCCGCCATTCCTCCAGCACCACATGGGCGTTGGTGCCGCCGAAGCCGAACCCGGAGACACCGGCGGTGGCCGTGCCGGCGTAGCGCGGCCACGGCTCGGGCTCGGTCACCACCCGCAGCCGTACGTCGTCCACCGCGCCGCGCCCCGAGCAGTGCAGCGTCGGCGGCACGACGTCGTGGTGCAGCGCCAGCACCGTCTTGACCAGCCCGGCGATGCCCGCGGCGGCCTCCAGGTGGCCCAGGTTGCTCTTGACGGAGCCCAGCAGCAGGGGCTGGTCCGGATCGCGGCCGGCACCGAGCACGGCGCCCAGCGCGCCCGCCTCGATCGGGTCGCCCAGCGGGGTGCCGGTGCCGTGCGCCTCGACGTGGTCGACGAGGTGCGGGGCGAGCCCGGCGCGCAGATAGGCGGTCCGCAACAGGGCTTGCTGGGCTGCGGGGTTGGGCGCCAGGAGGCCGTTGGAGCGGCCGTCGGAGTTGACGGCCGTGGCGCGGATGACGGCGAGGACGCGGTCGCCGTCCCGCTCCGCGTCGGACAGCCGCTTCAGCAGCACGGCCGCGCACCCCTCGCCCCGCCCGATGCCGTCGGCCGCCGTCGAGAACGGCTTGCACCGCCCGTCCGGCGCGAGCGCACCCGCCCGCCGGAACGCGACGCTCACCGCGGGCGACAGCAGCACGTTGACCCCGGCCGCGATCGCCGTGGCGCACTCCCCGGTGCGCAGACTCACGCACGCCTGGTGCACGGCCACCAGCGACGAGGAGCACGCCGTGTCCACCGCCATGCTCGGCCCGCGCGCGTCCAGCACGTACGACAGCCGCCCGGCGGCGGCACTGAGCGCGGCGCCCGCCGGGGCCCACGGGTCGACGGCGGCCGGGTCCCCGCCGGTCAGCTGGCCGTACTCGGGCGCCGAGACGCCGACGAAGACGCCGGTGTCGGTGCCGGCGAGGGAGGCGGCAGGGACGGCGGCGTGGTCGAGGGTCTCCTGGACGACCTCCAGCAGGATGCGCTGCTGCGGGTCCATGACGGCGGCCTCGCGCGGGGTGAGGCGGAAGAAGTCCGCGTCGAACCCGGCGATGTCGTCGAGGTAACCGCCGTAGCGGGGCGCGTCGGCGGGCGGGAAGGCGGTGAAGTCGCGCCACCGGTCCTCCGGGACCCGGCGGATCGCGTCGGTGCCGTCCACCAGCAGCCGCCAGAAGTCGCCCGGTCCGTGCACGCCCCCGGGCAGCCGGCAGCCGACCCCGACGACGGCCACGGGTTCACCCGGCGACCCCGGAACCGACGGCGCCTCGGGGGAGGGCTCCGGCGCCGGCCGGCACAGGTGCGCCACCAGGGCGTCACCGGTGGGCGCCTCCCACAGCAGGGTCGCCGGCAGCTCACGGCCGACGGCGGCCGACAGGTCTCCGGCCAGCACGACGGCGTCCCGCGAGGACATGCCGAGGTCCGCCAGCGGCCGGTCCATCGGGACGTCCCCGGCGGCGCGCCCGCTCCAGGTGGCCACCCGTTCGGCGATCAGCCGGCGCAGTCCGTTCGCGTCGGCGGCGCTCACGGCGCGCTCACCGCCGGGTACGCGCCCGCCAGGTACCGCTCCCGGGTCAGTGCCCGTGACACCTTGCCGCTGGAGGTGCGCGGCACCGTGCCCGGCGGCACCAGCACCACGTCGGCCAGCCGCAGCCCGTGCCGGGCGGACACGGCCGCGCGCACCGACCGCACCAGGGCTGGTACGTCGATCTCGGCCAGGCTGGTGGAGCGGGCGTGCTCGGCCACGACGACGACCCGCTCGCCCGCCTCGCCCGGCACCCCGAAGACGGCGAGCCGGTCGCGCCGCACCGCCGGGTGCGTCTCCTGGACGGTGGCCTCCACGTCCTGCGGGTAGTGGTTGCGGCCGTCCACGACGACGAGGTCCTTCAGCCGGCCGGTGACGATCAGCTGCCCGTCCAGCACCGTCCCCAGGTCGCCCGTGCGCAGCCAGCCGTCCTCGAAGACGCGCCGGCCGAGCTCCGGCTGGCCCCAGTAGCCGCGCCCGACGTTGGGCCCCTGCACCCGGATCTCGCCGACCTCGCCCTCGGACAGCTCGGCGCCGCTGACGGGATCGGCGATCCGCACCCGCTGTCCGGCCGGCGTGCCGCATCCCGCCAGCAGGACGGCCCTCGGATCGTCGGGCCGGGCCGGCAGCGCCTTGCCGGCGGCCAGGGCGTCCCGGTCGAGCGCGAACCGGCGCAGCGGCTGTCCCGGCCGTGCGGCACTGACGAAGACCGTCGCCTCCGCCAGCCCGTACGACGGACAGTGCGTGACCGGCGCGAGCCCCTGGGCGGCGAAGGCGGCGTGGAAGCGGTCGGCGGTGCCGGGGCGCACCGGTTCGCTGCCGTTGATCAGCGCGGTGACCTTGTCCAGCCGCAGACCGGCCTTGTCGGCCTCGGGGACGGCCGAAGCGCAGTAGTCGTAGGCGAAGTTGGGGGCCGCGCTCACCGCGCGCGGATGTGCGGCCAGCAGCCGCAGCCAGCGCACCGGCTCGTGCAGGAAGTCCACCGGGTCCATCAGCACCGACAGCAGCCCCCGCACCACCGGGGCGGCCACGCTCAGCACCAGCCCCATGTCGTGGTACAGCGGCAGCCAGCCCACACAGGTCACCGGGTGCGCGTCGGCCCCGTAGGCGGTCAGCGCCTGGCGGGCGTTGGCGACGACGTTGGCGTGGGTGATCTCCACACCGGCCGGGGTGCGGGTCGAGCCGGAGGTGTACTGGAGGTAGGCGACGGCCGACTCGTCCGGGGTGACCGGGTGCCCGACGCCGGCGGCCGCGTCGGGCACCCGGTCGGCGACCACGATCCGCGCCGAGGAGCCCCGGCACAGGGCGCGCACCTCCTGTGCGGCCCGGCTCGTCGTCACCACCACCGCCGGGCGCGCGTCGGCGAGGACCGCCGTGAGCCGGTCCCCCTGCCCGGGCAGACCGGGCGGATACAGCGGTACGGCGACCAGGCCGGCGGCGAGCGCCGCGAGGAAGGCGGTGACGTACTCCGTTCCCTGCGGGCACAGCAGCGCGACCCGCTCCCCGGGCCCGGCCTCCTCGGCGAGCCGCGTGGCCAGTGCCCGCACCCGCACGTCGAGACGGTGCCAGGTGAGGGTGCGGTGGACGCCGCGCGAGTGCGGGGCGGGGTGGTCGACGACGGTGAACGCCCGGCGGTCCGGGGTGCGTTCGGCCCAGTGCCGCACGTAGTCCGAAAGGCTCCGGTACGCGGGCGCGAGCAGGGGGCGGCGGCTCTCCATCGAGGGTGGCTCCTCACGTCACGGACAGGGGCGGATCAGAGCGGGATGTTGCCGTGCCGGCGCTCCGGCATCGGGGCGCGCTTGCCGCGCAGCGCCCTGAGCGCGCGGCAGATCTGGTCGCGGGTCTCGTGCGGGGCGATCACGGCGTCGACGTAGCCGCGCTCGGCGGCGAGGTAGGGGGTGCCGTGTGTGCGCTCGTAGGCGGCGACGAGTTCGGCGCGCAGCGTCTCGGGGTCGGCCGCGGCGGCCAGTTCACGGCGGTGCAGGATGCCGACCGCGCCCTCGGCGCCCATGACGGCGATCCGGGCGGTGGGCCAGGCCAGGTTGACGTCGGCGCCCAGGTGCTTGGAGCCCATCACCGCGTAGCCGCCGCCGTACGCCTTGCGCACCACCACGGTGACCTTCGGGACGGTCGCCTCGGCGTAGGCGTAGAGGAGTTTGGCGCCGCGCCGGATGATCCCGGCCCGTTCCTGGCGTACGCCCGACAGGTAGCCCGGCACGTCGGCGAAGGTCAGCAGGGGGATGCCGAAGGCGTCGCAGAACCGAACGAAGCGGGCCGCCTTCTCGGAGGCGTCGATGTCCAGGACGCCCGCCGCGTGCAGCGGCTGGTTGGCGACCACGCCGACGCTGCGTCCCTCCACGCGGGCCAGCGCGCAGACGATGTTCGGCGCGAACAGCTCGTGCACCTGGAGCAGTTCGCCGTCGTCCACGACCGCGCGCAGGATCTCGCGCATGTCGTAGCCCTGTCCGAGCCGCTCCGGCACCACCTCGTCCAGCCGGATGCCGGCGGGCGGGGGCGCGGGAGCGTACTCGGGTGGCCGGTCGAGGTTGTTGGCGGGCAGGTACGACAGCAGGTCGCGTACGGTGTCGAGGGCGTCCTCCTCGTCGGCGGCGAGGAAGTGGGCGTTGCCGTTGACGGTGTTGCTGGTGCGGGCGCCGCCCAGGTCCTCGGCGGCGGCGCGCTCGCCGGTCACCGCCTCGATGACGTCGGGTCCGGTGACGAACATGTGCGAGGCGCCCTCGACCATGACGGTGAAGTCGGTGATGGCGGGCGAGTAGGCGGCCCCGCCCGCGCACGGTCCGAGGACGACCGAGATCTGCGGGACGACACCGGAGGCCCGCACGTTGCGGCGCACCAGTTCGGCGTAGAGGGCGAGCGAGGCGACGCCCTCCTGGATGCGGGCGCCGCCGCCGTCGTTGAGGCCGACGACCGGGCAGCCGATCTTGAGGGCGAGCTCCATCAGCGCCACGGTCTTCTCGCCGAACGCCTCGCCCATGCTGCCGCCGAAGACCGTGGAGTCCTGGGCGAACACGCACACCGGCCGGCCGTCGACCGTGCCGTGCCCGGTCACCACCCCGTCGCCGTACGGGCGCCCGGAGCCGTCCCCGGTGGGCCGGGCCCGGACCAGCAGGCCGGTCTCGGTGAAGGAGTCCTTGTCGAGCAGCAGGGCGATGCGCTCGCGCGCGCCGAACCGCCCACGTCTCCTCGGCCCGCCGGGAGCCACTGCCCGCGCCCGGCGCCGGTCCAGGTCGGCGATGCGGTCGGACACCCGTGTCGCCGTGCCCCGCGTCGGTGAGGTCGTCGCATCTCGCGTCACAGCCACCTCCGAAGTGGCTTTCGAATATGGCAGCGACCGCGAGGCGGAACAGGAGGCTCGGCGTTCTGTTTGCGGGAGGTGAGTCCCGCGACGGGCACGTTGCTCCGGCCGTGACAAGGACGCGGGAGGGGGGATGGCCGGTGCTGTGTGAGCGGCGTGCTCCGTGGCCGCGGTCACGGAGCACGTTCCCGGCTCGTTCCGTCAGGCGACGGGCCCCGTGCGGATCGCGGCGATGTCGAATTGCAGGCGCACTTTCTCGCTCACCATGGCCCCGCCTTCCGCGAGACGGGCGTTGTAGGTCAGGCCCCATTCGGAACGATTGATGGTGGTGGTCCCGTCGAATCCCACCCGCTCGTATCCGAAGGGATCGGTGACGTGCCCTATGTAGGTGAGTTCCAGCACCACCGGGCGCGTGGCGGCTTTGATGGTGAGATCGCCGGTCATGCGATAGACATCGTTGCCCATGAGTTCGACGGCGGTGCTGGAGAACGTCATACGGGGATACGTCCTGGCATCCAGGAAGTCGCGGCCGACGAGATGCGCGTCGCGCTGTTCCACACCGGTGTCGACGCTGGCGGTGGACAGCACGATCTCGGCCCGGGAACGGGAGGGATCGCGTCCGTCGAAGCGCAGCCTGCTCTCGTACTCGGTGAACGCCCCGCGGACCGTGGTCACCATGGCGTGGCGGACGGAGAAGCCGATCCGGCTGTGCGCCGGGTCGATCATCCAGTCTCCGGTGAGCGCGGCCAGAGCGGGGTCGTGATCGTGGGAGCCGGTGGGAGCGAAGACCGGCGGGTGTGTGGGGGATTGTGGAGCGGCGGGGGGAGCCGGGCGGCGCAGGGACGCAGCGCGGGTGAACAAGTTCATGATTCACGTAGTTACTTCATGAGAGTTTTTGCCGCAAGCATGCTTCAAGCCCCGCACCGGCCCGAACATAATCCCCACATATTCGCCACGGAATCGGCGCCGTGTGCGTATGCGGACGCAGGGCGACAAAGCCCGATGCGCAATATCCGTCAGGGCTCGCGGTGTTCGTGTGCCGCTTGCTCCAGTTCCTCCGCCTCCGCCTCGGCCAGCCGCTGTTCGGCCTCGACGTCGATGGAGCGGGTCAGCCACCAGTACAGGACGGCGGAGACCGGAAGGCCGACGAAGAGGGAGATGTCGGCGCCGTCCAGCGCGTCGGCGACCGGGCCGGTGTACAGGGTGCCCACGGAGAAGAAGGGGATCATCACGGCGAAGCCCACCAGGTAGGCGATGATGCCGTGCCAGCCCCAACGGCCGTAGATCCCGCGCGGGTTGAAGATCTCTGCGATGGCGTAGTGGCCGCGGCGGACGACGTAGTAGTCCATGAGGTTCACCGCGGTCCACGGGATGAACAGGTAGAGGATCAGCAGCAGGAAGTTCTCGAAGTTGTCCAGGAAGTTCGACGTGGCGGCCAGCGCGCCGACCACCGAGAGCGCCGCGGTCAGACCGATGGTCACCAGGCGCACGCCCAGCGTGGGACGGACGCGTTTGAAGGAGTCGATGGCGCTGATGAGGGTGAGCGAGCCGCCGTACATGTTCAGCGCGGTGACCGACACCAGGCCCAGCGCGGCGAACAGCAGCACGATCGCGCCGAATCCGCTGAACACCTTGTCGCCGGCCGCGTTGATCGACGCGATCGTCTCGAAGTCCTTGCCCGCCCAGGCCGCGAGCAGTGTGCCCAGCACCATCAGCCAGATGCCGCCGAGGGCCGAGCCGAAGTAGGTCCAGTAGAACGTCTTGCGGACCGTCACGCCCGGCGGGAGGTAGCGGGAGTAGTCGGAGACGTAGATGGCCCAGCTGATCTGGTAGCCGGCGACCACGCCGAACTGGGCCAGGAACGGCGTCCACTTGAAGGCGCCGAGGTCGAAGGAGCCGGCCGGGTAGTGCAGGGTGACCAGCACGCCCACGGTGAAGACGCCGAAGATCACCAGGAAGGTGTACGTCAGGAACTGTTCGGCCTTGTGGATGACGTCGTAGCCGACCAGCGCGATGACGAGCGCGACCACGGTGACCACGACCACCCACAGCTTGACCCCGCCGTGCACGGTGGTGTGCATGGCCTCGCCGGCCAGGATGCTGTTGAAGACGTTGAAGCCCGCGTACTGCACGTACGCGAACAGCCACACCAGCAGGGCCCCGACATAGCCGAACTGCGGCCGGGACTGGATCATCTGCGGCAGGCCCAGCTGCGGGCCCTGGGCCGAGTGGAACGCCATGAAGAACGTGCCGAGGACGGTGCCGGCGACGATGGCGATGAGCGACCAGATGAGGTTGCCGCCCGTGGTGATGCTGATCAGACCCACCGCCAGGGTGGCGATCTGCGCGTTCGACATGAACCACAGCGGGCCCAGATGCCACAGCTTCCCGTGGCGCTCGTCCAGGGGCACGTAGTCGATGGAGCGGACCTCCAGGCCCGAGAGCCGGGGTTCGGATGATGTGGTCACGGCGCCTCCAGCGTGCGGATCCACCCCTGTGGCCACATTCATGCCCCGCAAACGCCTGGTCAAGCGGTCGGCACGACCGCTTGACCAGACATTTGTACGCCAGGCGCGGGATCAGACCGCCGGACTCGGGAAGGTCGGGTACTCGACCCCGGAGACGTGCTGGACGACCCGGATGACCTGGCAGGAGTAGCCGAACTCGTTGTCGTACCAGAGGTAGAGGATCGCGTTGTCGCCCTCGACCTTGGTGGCGCCGGCGTCGACGATGGAGGCGTGCCGGGAGCCGATGAAGTCGCTGGAGACCGCGTCGGGGGCGGTGATGAAGTCGATCTGGCGGCGCAGCGGCGAGGTCAGCGACACCTCGCGCAGGTAGTCGAGGACCTCTGCGCGGGAGGTCTCCCGGGCGAGCTGGAGGTTCAGGATCGCGATCGAGACGTCGGGGACCGGCACCCGGATGGAGCTGCCGGTGATCCGCGCCTTCAGGTCGGGCAGCGCCTTGGCGACGGCGGAGGCGGCACCGGTCTCGGTGATGACCATGTTCAGCGGCGCCGAACGGCCGCGGCGCTCGGACTTGTGGTAGTTGTCCAGCAGGTTCTGGTCGTTGGTGAACGAGTGCACGGTCTCCACGTGGCCGCGTCGCACGCCGAACTCGTCGTCCATCGCCTTCAGCGGCGGCACGATCGCGTTGGTGGTGCAGGAGGCGCAGGACAGGATCCGCTCGTCCGGCTTGATCGTGTCGTGGTTGACGCCGTGCACGATGTTGGGGACGTCGCCCTTGCCGGGCGCGGTCAGCACCACCTTGTCGATGCCGGGGCGCAGGTGCTGCGCGAGACCCTCGCGGTCGCGCCACTTGCCGGTGTTGTCGACGAGGATGGCGTCCTTGATGCCGTACGCGGTGTAGTCGACCTCGGACGGGTCGTTGGCGTAGATCACCTTGATCGCGTTGCCGTTGGCGAAGATCGTGCTGCCGGCCTCGTCGACCGTGATCGTGCCCTGGAACTGGCCGTGGATGGAGTCCCGGCGCAGCAGCGAGGCGCGCTTGACGATGTCCTGCTCGCCGCCGCCGCGCACCACGATCGCGCGCAGCCGCAGGCCGTTGCCGGAACCGGCCTTCTCGATCAGCAGCCGGGCCACCAGGCGTCCGATGCGGCCGAAGCCGTAGAGGACGACGTCGCGGCCCTCACCGCCCTCGATCTTGTTGGCGCCCGTCGCGCCGGCGACGGCCTCGGCGGTGAACTCCTCGACCGTCAGACCCCGGTCGTCGCTCTTGTACGTCGCCGCCAGCATGCCGATGTCGATCTGCGAGGGACCGAGGTCGAGGGCGGCGAGTGCCTTGAGGAAGGGCAGCGTCTCGGTGACGGAGAGCTCCTCGCCGGCGATCTGCCGGGCGAAGCGGTGGGTCTTGAGGATGCTGACCACCGACTTGTTCACCAAGGAGCGGCTGTGCAGCAGGACGGTGACGTCCCGCTCGCGGTGCAGCTTCCCGATGATCGGGATCATCGACTCCGCGATCTCCTCGCGGAACTTCCAGTTGGTGAACGAGTCGTCCTTGACAGTCACAGGTCCATCTTTCGAGCTAGGAGGCGCTCATATGTTAAACCCATGCCGGTTCGGTCTCTCGAACGGGGGTACGTCAGGCGCCGGCACCGGGTGGTTCAGGAGTCCAGATCGTCGGCGAAGTGCCGGAAACCGCGCCGCTCGCGGTGCAGGGACCACAGGGTCTGCGCCAGCACCGCCGGGTCCTTGCGGGGGTGACCGGGGACGATCGCCCCGGGAATGATCAGCTGCGCCACGTGGACGCCCCCGGCGGCGAGCGTGTCGTGCAGCATGCGGCCGTACGCGCTCTCCGCGGCGAACGCGACCGACGTGCCCGCGCGCTCGGGGTGCGGGACGACGGCGGTGCCGCCGTTGACGAACAGCACGGTGCCGCGGCCCCGCTCGCGCATGCCGGGGAGCACCTGCCGCACGGCCGTCACGGCGCCGTACAGGGAGAACTCGACCGGACCCACGAGGTCCTCCGCGGCCGTGTCCAGGACCGGACGCATGAAGTCCCGGTGCGGCACCGGGCTGTACTGCAGCACCTCGACGGGCCCAGGGCCCCGGACGCCGCCTCCAGCGCCCCGGCGAGGCTCTTCGGCTCCCGCACGTCGGCCGGGAAACCCCGCGCCGTCACGCCCTCGGCGGTCAGCTCCCCGGCGAGCGCGTCGAGCCGCCGCTCGTCCCGGGCGACGAGGGCCACGGCGTGCCCCTCGCGGCCGAAACGGCGGGCGACGGCGGCGCCCAGACCCGGGCCCGCTCCGATGATGGCGATGGTCGTCATGGTCTCTCCACGTCTGGGGTGCGCACGGTGGCCTCCACCGAAGCCTCGCACTCCTCGCCGCCTCCCGGCGCGCCCGGCATCGAGACGATCCGGCCCCCTTCCCGTACT